>CBHWEI010000357.1:0-3377 GCA_966112835.1 uncultured Acidimicrobiaceae bacterium | reverse complement strand
TGCCGTCGAGCATGTCCAGCCGGTGGGCGAACTCGTGCAGCAGCACGCTCTCGCCGCGCCACGGCTCGCGGGCGTGCTGTGCCGCGGCGTCCCAGCTGATGAGCACGGGGCCCTGGTGGTGGGCCTCGCCGATGATGGGGTCGGCGTCGTCGCTGAACATGCCACCGCCCACGTAGCGGGTGCCGGTGCGCACGATGGTGCTCGGGTGCACGATCACGCTCGACACGCCCAGGTAGCTGTCCAGTCCGTCGTCGAACGCCAGGACCAACAGTGCGGCGTGCGCCGAGATGGCGACGCGCATGTCGTCGGTGACCTCGAACCCGTGCGACGCCTCCCACCGCAGGCCGTCGACCAGGGCGGTGGTGAGCGCGTGCAGGTGGTCCTGTTCGTCGCGGGTGAGCGTCGGCCACTGGGCGAGCCAGCGCCCGACCAGTCGCCGCAGCTGGTCCGCCGACAGCTCGGCGGGGCGTCGGCGGAACAGGCTCACACGGGCAGGTTACGAGCGATGGGTCACGAGGCCATCGCGGACGCGACGATGGCGTGCACCTCGTCGCCGCTCAACTCGTCCTGCTCGCACAGTGCGTCGGCGAGCGAGATGAGCGCCCGGCGGTGCTCGAGCACGGTGCAGGCGGCGCGGTCGGCGGCGCGGTGCATGAGCTCGTCGGCCTTGGCCCGCGACTTCTCGTCGTGCATCACCTTCGCCCCCAGGTTGCCGGCGCCGGCCAACTGCGCGGCCTCCAGGCTGAGCAGGCTGCCGCCCGCGCCCAGCATGCCGACCAACTGTGCGGCGATGGTGGTGGCCATGGCCAGGTCGCTGGCGATGCCGCTGGAGGCCTCGCCGAACTCCTGGATCTCGGCGGCGCGACCGGCCAGCGCGACGGCCATCAGGTCGGTGGCCTCGGCGGGGGTCTTCAGGTAGCGCTCCTCGATCTCGCCGTGGGCGACCAGGCCCAGCGAGCCCGAGCGGCGCAGGATGCTGGCCAGCTTCACGTCGCGGCCGGTGAGCGCGGCCACCAGCGCGTGGCCGGCTTCGTGGATGGCCACGCGGCGGCGCTCGTCGGGGTGGTAGCCCACGTCGTGCGAGACGCCCACCTCGGTGATGAGCTGCGCGGCCACCACGTCGTGATGGTTCATGGACGTGCGCCCTTCGCGCAGCGCCACGATGAGCGCCTCGTCGAGTAGCCGCTCGATGCGCACCGGCGTGTAGCCGGCCGTCAGGTCGGCCACGAACGCGCTCGTGAGCGACGGCTCGTGCCGCTTCTTCGCCAGGTAGTAACCGGCGATCTCGTAGCGGTCGCTGCGCGGCGGCAGGTCGAAGTGGATGGTGCGGTCGAAGCGGCCGGGGCGGAGGAGTGCGGGGTCGAGGTCGGCCGCGCGGTTGGTGGCGGCCACGATGAGCACGTTCGCCGGGCGCAGCTTCGGGCGCGGGATGGCACGGTGGCTGGGCAGCAGTCGGTTGGTGTGGTCGATGAACCAGCTCTTGAACTTCTGGCTGCCGGTGGGCAGTTCGAAGCTCTGCATCTGCACCAGCAACTCGTTGACGATGCCGGCGCCGCCCTCACGGCCGCTGCTGCCGCCCATGCCGTGGCGGGCGCCGCCGATCGCGTCGAACTCCTCGATGAAGCCGATCGCGCCGCCCTCGGACTGGGCGGCCTTGCGCAGCGCCTTGAAGAACGCGCGGATCTTGCGGTTGGTCTGCCCGTAGAACATGGACTGGAACTCGCTGGCCGACACGAACAGGAACGGCACGCCGGCCTCGGCGGCCAGTGCCTTGGCGAGGTACGTCTTCCCGGTGCCGGGAGGGCCTTCGAACAGCACGCCGCGGCGGGCAGCGCCACCCATCTGCTCGAGGAACGTCTCGTGGTTCAGGAAGATGTTCAGCGTGTCGATGGCCTCGCGCTTGGTGGCGGTGGCGCCGACCACGTCGTCGAGCCGGACCTTCGAGTCCTCGGGGCGCAGCACCGTGTGCGGCGAACGCCCGGCCCCGATGTAGGGGATGAACATCAGGCTCATCATCACGGCCATGAGCACGACGAGCAGGGCGAGCTCGGGGCTGTCACGGATGATGGCGGGTAGGCCCGGACGCACCGGGTTGCCGCTCAGCTCGCGCACCCAGAACCAGGTGACCGGGATGGCGACGAGGATGCCCAGCCGCAGCAGCCGCCGCTGGCGCTGCCGCTCGCGATGCGCACTGGCGTCGGCGTCCTTGTCGGCGGCCAGCGTCCCCGTCTGCAACCGTGCGATGTCCATTGCGTGCTCCCGTTCCGCCCGCCGGACGTTCCCATGTCCGGCATCTGAGGAGGACCGTAACCCGACATCACTCTGGGTGTCAACAAGAACACTGAATGTCACTCTAGGTGATGGGACCTTCGCACCGGGCGGGACCGGTTGACGGTCCCTTGAACCGGCATCCTCCCTGGTCAGCGCCTACATCGGAAGTCCTAGGACCATTGGGCAAGAAACGCCGAAGGTCCCACCGTCACCTGGGTCGTTGTGCCCTTGTGACAGCAACCGTCGAAGCACATCCTGGGAAGTGCGACCGATCCCGACATGAGCGGCCGCAGGGAGGGATTACAACCATGAAGCGTCGCACACTCGACATCGCGTTCAGCATCGGAGGCATCATCTTCGCCGTCCTGCTGCTCGTCGTTGGCCTGATTCTCAACAACCAGTCCACCTTCGCGAAGTCCTATGTCCACGACCAGCTCGTCGCCCAGAAGATCTACTTCCAGCCGACGAAGACGCTCGACGAAGAGATGTCCAAGGTCGCCTGCCTCGTGCAGTACGGCCAGGGCGGTCCCGCCGAGACCGGTGGCGCCCAGGCGCTCGACACCGGCAAGAAGGCCGAGTGCTATGCCAACGAGTACATCGGTGCACACATGAAGGCCGCTGCGATCGGCGCTGGCTTCGAGGGCGCAACGTTCTCGACCATGGGCCCGATCGTCCGCCCCGGAGACGGCAGTGCCGATTCGAAGTCGCTGGTCGACCAGCTCGCCGCCGCCACGAAGACCGGCGATCAGGCGAAGATCGACGAGGCCCAGAAGGCGCTCGACAGCGCCACGGCACTCCGTGGCACGCTGCAGACCGGTGAGACCCTGCGTGGTCTGCTGCTCACCACCTACGGCTTCAGCATCTTCGGCGAGCGTGCCGGCCAGGCCGCTTGGGTCTGCTTCGCTGCCGCCCTGGTGCTCTTCATCCTGTCGATCGGTGGCCTGGTCCACGCATTCGCCTCGAAGAAGGCCGACGACGTGATCCTCGCAGTGGATCACCACAAGGAGCCGGTCGCCGTCTGAACCGACGAGTGATCACCCGGGCAACCCGGACACGTGAACTGGAAGGGCGCCCCCCACGGCGGGGGCCCATCCCCCTGCAGGGGC
>CBHWEI010000356.1:0-3380 GCA_966112835.1 uncultured Acidimicrobiaceae bacterium | reverse complement strand
GCACTGATGGCGGCCAACAGGCGCAGGGGGTCTCGCCCGGTGGCCTTCCACAGTGCCGGGTCCAGCCGCTCGAAGAGCGCCTGGGTGTCGCGATCCCAGGTCCAGCGGAGGTTCGATGCCACCTGTGTAAGCGTTTGCAGATTGCTCGGCACGGCGGGGATCACGGTGAACTGGCGGACGGAGCGCATTGTGACGAGGATAGTCAGCGCAGCGAGGCGCCGTACACGTCCACGGTCGCCGCGGCGATGGCGTCCCACGTGTAGGTGCGCTGGAGCAGGGCCTTCGCGTTCTCACGGAGGTGTTCGGCACCGCCCGGATCGGCGATCACGTCGGCGATGCGGTCGGCCAACTCGTGGTGGTTGCCCGGTTCGAACAGCACACCGGCGTCGGTGCCCTCGACGATCTCGGCCAGCCCGCCGGTGCGGGCGACGATGGTGGGCGCCCCCGCCGCCATGCCCTCCAGGGCCACGATGCCGAACGGCTCGTACAGCGACGGGATGACCACACACGAGGCCGTGGCGAGCAGTGCCTTCAGTTCGTCGTCGGGCACGAATCCGGCCAGGTGCACCAGGTCGCTGACACCCTCCATGTCCACATGGGTCTGCAGCTCGGGCAGGTAGGTGCCACGGCCGGCGATGACGCAGCGGATGCCGGGCACGCGGTGGCGCAGCTCGCCGATGGCCCGGGCCAGCACCTGGAAACCCTTCTCGTACTGGATGCGCCCCCACGCGACCACCAACGGCCCGGCGTCGCCGGCGTCGGCCGGATCGGCCGGATCGGCAGGATCGGCCGCACCGGCCGCCCATTGGCGCACGTCGACACCGTTCGGCACCAGGTGCACCTTCTCGGGCGGCAGCTCGAACCCGTGGATGACCTCGCGCACCATGAACCGCGAGCAGGCGATGACCTCGCGGGCCTGGTACGTGAGCCACCACTCGACCGAGTTGATCTCGCCGGGCAGTCCCGGAGGAAGGTGACCGCCGTGGCGGCCGCGCTCGGTGGCGTGCACCGTGGCCACCAGCGGCACGCCGAAGAGCGTGGTGATGGTGTCGCCCGCCCAGGCGACCAGCCAGTCGTGGGCGTGCACCACCTCGGGCCGCCAGTCGCCCAACTGGGCCACCAGTTGCACCAGCTGATGGTTCGCCGAGGCCATTCGCGCGACCAGGCTGTCGTCGGGCAGCCAGGGCAGACCGGGGTCGGCGCGCAGCACGCGAACACCCTGCGCGACCTGGTCGTCGGGGGTGCCGGGGTGGTGCAGGCTGGCCACGACGACCTCGTGACCCTGCCGCGCCATCGCGGTCGCGAGGCCCTCGACATGCGCGGCGATCCCGCCCACCACCAGCGGCGGGTACTCCCACGACAGCATCAACACGCGCACAGGTGGGAACGTAGCAGTGCTCGTACCAGCATCGACGGTGCGCAAGTGTCGTACGCTCTGCCCGTGCTGTTGTCGGATCTGGATCTGCATCTGTTCGGCGAGGGGACGCACCGTCGCCTCTGGGAGTTCCTCGGCGCGCACGTGCAGCCCGAGGGCGGCGTGCGGTTCGCCGTGTGGGCGCCCAACGCCGAGGCCGTCTACGCGCTGGGTGACTGGAACGGCTGGGCCGAGGGCACGCCGCTGCAACCCCAGGGCTCGTCGGGCATCTGGGCCGGCATCTGCGCCGAGGCACGCGAAGGCCACTGCTACAAGTACGCGGTCGTCGCCAAGGGTGGGCACACCACGGTGAAGGCCGACCCCATGGCGCGGCAGTCGGAGGTGCCGCCCTCGAACGCCAGCCGGGTGGCCGGGCCCAGCCGTCACCAGTGGCGTGACGCCGACTGGATGGCCGCGCGCACCCGCGCCGACGGCACGCCGCTGCGCGTCTACGAAGTGCACCTCGGCTCGTGGCGGCCGTGGGTGACGAACTACCGCGACCTCGGTCGCGAGCTCGCCGACCACGCTGCCGGCATGGGCTTCACCCATGTGGAGTTGCTGCCCGTGGCCGAGCACCCCTTCGGCGGGTCGTGGGGCTATCAGGTCACCGGCTACTACTCGCCGACGGCGCGCTTCGGTTCGCCCGACGACCTGCGCGAGTTCGTCGACTCACTGCACGAGCGCGGCGTGGGCGTGCTGATGGACTGGGTGCCGGCGCACTTCCCGAAGGACGACTGGAGCCTGGCCCGGTTCGACGGCACCGCGCTGTACGAGCACGCCGACCCCCGCCAGGGCGAGCACCCCGATTGGGGCACCTACGTCTTCAACTACGGCCGCACCGAGGTGCGCAACTTCCTGGTGGCCAACGCCCTGTACTGGCTGCACGAGTTCCACATCGACGGTCTGCGCGTCGACGCCGTGGCCAGCATGTTGTACCTCGATTACTCGCGCAAGGCCGGCGAGTGGGTGCCCAACCGCTACGGCGGTCGCGAGAACCTCGATGCAGTCGACTTCGTGCGCGAGCTGAACTCGGTGGTCGCGGCCGAAGCGCCGACGGCCATGGTCATCGCCGAGGAGAGCACGGCGTGGCCGAACGTCACCGCGCAGATCAGCGACGGCGGCCTGGGCTTCACCCACAAGTGGAACATGGGCTGGATGCACGACACGCTCAGCTACTTCCAGCACGAGGCCGTGCATCGCAAGTGGCACCACAGCGAGCTCACCTTCGGCCTGCTCTACGCGTTCACCGAGCGGTTCGTCATGCCGCTCAGCCACGACGAGGTGGTGCACGGCAAGGGCAGCCTGCTGGCGAAGATGCCGGGCGACGACTGGCAGCGCTTCGCCAACCTGCGCGCCCTCTACGCGTGGATGTGGGCGCTGCCCGGCGGGAAGCTGCTGTTCATGGGCGCCGAGCTGGCGCCGTTCACCGAGTGGAACGAGAGCACCGGCCTTCCCTGGCACCTGCTCGACCACGCGCCCCACCGTGGTGTGCGCGACCTGATCACCGACCTGAACCGCCGCAGCAACGACTGGCCGGCGCTGTACGAACGCGACCACGAGCCGACCGGCTTCCAGTGGCTCGACGCGAACGACGCGGACAACTCGATGTACTCGTTCCTCCGCTGGGGCTACGCCGGCGGCACCGCTGTCGCGTGCGTCGCCAACTTCACGCCCGTCCCGCGACCGGGCCACCGCGTCGGTGTGCCGTGGGCGGGCCAGTGGGAACTGCTGGTCGACAGCGATTCGCCGGCGTGGGGTGGCAGCGGGTTCAGCGGCTACTCGCTGGACGGCACCCAGTTCACCGCCGGCACCGACATCGAGTGGCAGGGGCAGCCCGCATCCGTGGTCGTCGACGTGCCGCCGCTGTCCGTCGTGTGGTTGGGGTCTCGCCGCCCGTGAAGCACATGCTGCGCGACCCGCGCATGCGACAGGTCATCGGTGCGTGCATCACCCTGGGGTTCGCCGT
>CBHWEI010000355.1:0-3402 GCA_966112835.1 uncultured Acidimicrobiaceae bacterium | reverse complement strand
GCCAGCCGCCCTCCCAGTTGGTGTTCTTCTCGGAACGGAACGGCGTGATGCCGGCATCGGGCCAACTGTTGTAGTGCGGGCCGTTGTCGGTGGAGTACATGACGATGGTGTTGTCGGCGATGCCGAGCTCGTCGAGCTTGTCCAGCATGACGCCGACCAACTCGTCGTGAGCGACCATGGCGTCGTTGTAGTCGCCCTGACCGTTGCTCTTTCCCTTGTTCTTCTCGGACACATGGGTGCGGAAGTGCATGGCGGTGGCGTTCCACCACAGGAAGAACGGCTCCTCGGCCGCAGCGGCCTCCTCCATGAAGCGGAGCGCGTGGCCGGTGACCTCTTCGTCGATGGTCTCCATGCGCTTCTTGGTGAGCGGGCCGGTGTCCTCGATGGTCTGGCCACCCTTGCCGTCGGCGTGGCAGTGCAGCACGCCACGCGGGCCGAACGCCGCGCGGAACGCGGGGTCCTTCGGGTAGTCGGGGTGCTCGGGCTCTTCCTCGGCGTTCAGGTGGTAAAGGTTGCCGAAGAACTCGTCGAAGCCGTGCATGGTGGGCAGGAACTCGTCCTTGTCGCCCAGGTGGTTCTTGCCGAACTGCCCCGTGCGGTACCCGAGAGGCTTCAGCAGCTCGGCGATGGTGGGATCTTCCTTCTGCAGGCCCAGGTTCGAGCCCGGCATGCCCACCTTGGTGAGACCCGTGCGCAACGGGTTCTGACCGGTGATGAACGCGGCACGGCCGGCCGTGCAACTCTGCTGCGCGTAGTAGTCGGTGAACGCAACGCCTTCGTTGGCGATGCGGTCGATGTTGGGTGTGCGGTACCCCATCTGGCCACGACTGTTGTAGCTGATGTTCCACCAGCCGATGTCGTCGCCCCACAGGATGAGAATGTTCGGTTTCGAAGTCGCCATGTGGTGTCCCTTGTCTCAGATGGTGCAGCGCGAACCTTCCGCACTCCAGCGTGACGATGCTGACGGGTTCGAGACGACCGTACGTCATCCCGCCGGGGTGAATCATCGGTTGCGCAGGTGAGCGAGCGCTGTCTCCACGTCGGGGACCACGTGGTCCGCTCCCACGATCTCGATGATCCCGGCACGTTCGGCCGAGGAGTACAGGTCGATGTGCACGTGGGTGAGGTACAGCTCGACCGACCGCTGCCGCAGCCATCCGGCCAGGTCGACCAGCATCTCGCTGCTCGTCACGTCCATGCGGTGCTGGGCCTCCTCGCTGAGCACCACGGCGCGCAGGCCGGGCCCGGCCGACGTGACCGCCTCCTTCACGGCCTTCCCGTTCGACGATGCGTTCGCGTAGTACAGCGGTCCGTCGAACCGCAGCACCAGCACGTCGTCGCACACCGACACCGCGTCGGGGTTCCGGTCGAACGCACCGAAGCCGCGGCCAGCGGGAAGGCGCCCGAGCACGGTGAGGCTGGGCAGGCTGGACCGGTAGATGACCAGCAACATCGAGGCGCCCATGGCGATGAGCAGGCCCTGCAGCACGTCGAGCGCGAGTACGCCGAGGAGCGCGGTGATGCCCAGCCAGAACTCGGCCGGCGCCAGGCGGTACACGGACTTCAACTTGGCGACGCTCATCATGTGGCTGACCGCGTGGATGATGAGGGCGGCGAGCACCGCTTCGGGCAGGCTGCGGAACAGCGGCGTGAGCGCCACCACCGTGACCAGCGCCGCGGCGCACGCGGTGAGCCCCGACACCTGCGAGCGGGCGCCACCGCCGTCGTTCACCGCCGACGCCGACATGCCGCCACAGGCGACCAGCCCCCCGAACAGCCCGGACGCCAGGTTGGCCGCACCGAATGCGAGCAACTCCTGGTTCGGGTCGATCTCGTAGCCGTGCCGCATGGCGAACGACTCGGCCACGCCGAGCGCCTCGCTGTAGGCGACCAGCACGATGCCCAGGCCCGCCGGGATGAGGATCCACAGCGTGCCGACGCCCACGTGCGGCAACGACAGCGAGGGCAACCCTTTGGGCAACGTGCCCACCACGTCGACGCCATGGCGGCCCGACAGGTCGAGCAGCTCGCTCACCCCGATGCCGGCGGCCAGCACCACCAGGCCGGCCGGCAGTCGCTTGGACAGTCGGGGCAGCACGAACAACGCCGCGATGGACACGCCACCGATGGCCACCGACCACCAGTTGGCGTCGCCCAGCTCGGTGATCACGTGCCACAGCTTGCGGAACGTGTTGCCCGACCCCTTCGACACCCCGAACACCTTGTTCAGCTGGCCGACCGCCACGAAGATGGCCAGCCCCAGGACGAACCCCTCGGTGACCGGCCGCGACAGGAACTGGGCGATGAAGCCGACCTTCGCGAACCCGGCCACCAGGAACAGCACGCCCACCACGAGCACCAGCGCGGCGCCGTAGGCGACGAGCGTCGCGGCGTCCTTCGGGTTCATTGCCGCGACGGTGGATCCGACCAGGGCGGCGGTCGCCGAGGTCGCCGCGGCGATGACGTGGCGCGACGTGCCGAACACCGCGTACGCGACCAGCGACACCAACACCGTGTACAACCCGGCTTCGGGCGGGAGCCCGGCGATGCCGGCGTACGCCATGCCCTCGGGCACGATGAGGCCCCACACGGTGAGCCCGGCGACCACATCGCCCGCCAGCCAACCGCGGCGGTACGCCGGGAGCCAGTTCACGATGGGGATCGTCGGCGACTTCGCCCTCATGCACTCCTCTTTCGACTGCGGCAGCGGCCTCGCCGGAACACGGCGACGGCGCTGCCGGTATGGTTCGTCCCGACCACACTATGAGCGACCATCCGGCACCCTCGACCTTCACCTGGCCCGCCGATGCACCGCCCGGCTTCCACCTGCTGGCCAAGCCCAGCGGTTCGACGTGCAACATCGACTGCACGTACTGCTTCTTCCTGTCGAAGGAAGCGCTCTACCCGAACGACAAGAGCCGCATGTCGGCCGAGACGCTCGAGCTGTACATCCGCCAACTCCTCGAGTCGCACCGCTCGACGAACGTCACCGTCGCCTGGCAGGGCGGCGAGCCCACGCTCATGCGCGTCGAGTTCTTCCGCAAGGCCGTCGAGATGGTCGCGAAGTACAAGCGCCCCGACCAGGTGGTGCAGCACACGTTCCAGACGAACGGCATCCTGCTCGACGACGAGTGGTGCGAGTTCTTCGCCGAGCACGGCTTCCTGGTGGGCCTGAGCGTCGACGGACCGAAGGAACTGCACGACAGGTACCGCGTGGACCGGCGCGACCAGGGCACGTGGGAGCGGGTCATGGACGGGTGGCGGCTGCTGCGCAAGCACCACGTCGAGTTCAACATCCTGTGCACCGTGAACGCGGCGAACGAACGCCACGGCCGCGACGTGTACCGCTTCCTGCGCGACGACCTGGGCGCGAAGTGGATGCAGTTCATCCCCATCGTCGAG
>CBHWEI010000354.1:0-3425 GCA_966112835.1 uncultured Acidimicrobiaceae bacterium | reverse complement strand
CGTTCGGCGTCGTGAGCATCGATCCGGCGCTGGGTGATTCGCTGGCGAGGGCGGTGGCCGCATCGCTGGCGGTGTCGCCGTTCCGTACCGGTGGTGCGGTGCGTGTCGTCGGTGTGGAGGGCTTGCCCGCCATGGACGGTCTCGCATGGTCGGACGACGCGGCGGGTGCCGTCGCCGCTGCCCGAGCCGACGCGTCGATGGTGGGGGGCTGGGCCAACGGCACTTCCACCTTCGCGCTGCGCGCCCGCGCCGACGGCGACGAGTCGTGGGAGCCGTCGTTGGTCGTCATCGGAAGTGTCGCGGGCTGGGTGCCGTCCACGGACGAGGTGTCGGCGGCGTCGGGCATCGGGGTGCTGGTCGTCGGCGATGTTCCCGCCGACTGCCGAGTGATCGGCGATGGCGACGCCGTGGTGGTGCAGCCGTTCGGGCTTCGCGTGCACCCGCTGGACCTGTCGGCCGACGCCATCGACGCGGTCGACGACCTGCTCCATGTCCCGCCGCTCGACACGGTGCCGCTCGACCCGGTTCCGGTCGACCTGGTGCCGGTGCAGGTCGAGCCGGCTGTCGCGTCCGTGCCCACGACGTGGCCGCCCTTCGTCGAGCCGGGGTGGGACCTCCTGGTCCACACCATCGGAGCCGTGTTCGTGGAGTCGGCCGACGGCGGCATCGCCGAGTTCGAACGATCGAAGTCGCTCGAGCTGGTGGTGTGGATGGCCCTCCACCGCGAACGCTCCACGCGCAGCGGTGCCCGGAGCGCGATGTGGGCGGTGGGCGTGCGCTCGGCCACGTTCGCCAACGTCGGCCCCGAGGCGCGCCGAGCGCTCGGCGCGCTGGTCGCGCCGGCTGAGGGCGAGGACTGGATCGGGCGCACCCTCACCGACGACCTGCCGCTGCACCCGCGCGTCGTCACCGATGCCGAGCTGCTCCAGGCACGCCTCGACGCGGCGCGCTCGATGCCGGCCGAGCAGGCGATCGCCGTCCTCCACCCCGGCCTGGAGCTGGTGACCGGCCTGCCGTTCAGCAGCCCGTGCTTCGCCTGGGTCGACGGCGAAGGTCACACGTCCGCGCTGGTGCTGCTGGCCACGGGTGCCGCGGTCGAGCTCGCCCGCCGCCACCTGGAACTGGGCGACATCGACGGTGTGTTCTGGGCCACTGGCCAGGGTCTGAAGGTGCTGCCAGGGCACGAGGAGCTCATCGCACTGCGCATGCGTGCGCACGCGGCGCATGGCGACCTGGCCGGTGTTCGGCTGGAGTGGGAGCAGTACGAGCGGGCGCTGGCGGCCGATACGTGGTCGCCCGGTGAACCGTCGCCGAAGTTGGTGGCGTTGCGTCGCGAACTGCTGGGCAGCCCGGTGGGCGCGCAGCGCGGCTAGCGGTCGTCGCCCTGGTCGCGCAGGAAGCGCTCGACCTCGGCCATCAACTCGTCGCTGTCGACCGTCTCGGGGTCGTCGGCCAACTCGCCACCCACGGTGTCGTCGTCGTCCTCGTCGAAGTAGTCGTCGTCGTACTCGTCCAGTTCGCCCGCGTCGGACATGCTCTCCAGGCGGGCGACGTACCCGATGAGGTCGCTGTCGTCGGCCACGAACGCGGTGACGCGGGCGTCGTAGTCGGCCGACTCCTGCTGCAGTCGGGCGACCGGGCCGGGTGAGCCGAGGATCTCGCACGACCGCTCGACCAGCGCCAGCGCCGCCTTCGGCGACGGGACCTGCGAGGCGTAGGCCGGCACCGCGGCCCACAGCGACGCCGACGGCAGGTCGGCGCGGGTGCAGGCGTCGTGCAGCACACCCACGATGCCGGTGGGGCCTTCGTAGCGGCTGCGCTGCAGGTCGTACCGGTCGATGAGCTCCTGATCGGTGGCCGTGCCGATGAGCTGCACCGGGCGTGTGTGCGGCACGTCGGCCAACAGGGCGCCCAGGGTGAGCACCAGCGACGCCTTGTACTCCTGGGCGATGCCGATGATCTGTTCGGTGAACAACCGCCAGCGCAGCGCGGGCTCGGGGCCGAGCATCAGGATGACGTCGCCGCCAGGGGTGCTGGCGCTCCACACGCCGACGGTGGGCCACACGATGGCGCGCGACCGATCCGGGTTCAGCCGCACGTGCGGGCGGACCGTGGCGAAGTCGGTGAACTCCTCGGGGTCGACCTCGGCCAGCGGCTGGGCCTGCCACGCCTCGACCAGGTGACGCACGCTGTTGCTGGCAGCGTCGCCGGCATCGTTCCAGCCGGTGAACGCGGCGATGACCAGCGGGTGGCGCAAGGTGGGGCGGGCCAGCCAGCGGACGTGTTCCATCACGGCACAAACTACCGCTCGGACCGCCCCAGCCGTGCGGGTGGGAGGGGTCGCAGGTGACGACGGAAAGCACTCGCGCGACGGGACCATGGTCCCTGACCCTCGCCGGACACGGGGCGCACCATGTCCCTATGAAGGTTGCGTCCACCCACACCTATGCCGCTCCGGTGGAGCAGGTGTTCGAGGCGATGACATCGCCCGAGGTGCTGGTCGCCAAGTACGGCGCCCTGGGCCACGTGGACATCAAGATCGTCGAGCACGTCGAGCGAGCAGGGATCATCTCGGTCCGGACTCGTCGCGGCGTGCCGATGGAGGTGCCCGGGTTCGCGAAGCGGTTCTTCGACTCGGTGAACGTGGTGGATCAGCACGACGAGTGGGATCCACCCATGCCCGACGGTTCGCGGTGGGGCATCTGGCAGGTCAGTGCGCGCGGCGTCCCGGTCACCACCGGCGGCCAGCTGCGGCTGGGACCGACCGCGGATGGTTGCGGCACCGTGGTCGAGGTCACCGGTGATGTGACCTGTCCGATGCCCATCGTGGGCGGACGCATCGCCTCGTTCGTGGGCGAGGACGTCGAGCGGACCCTGCACGCCGAAGAGGCGTTCCTGGACGGCTATCTGGCCGACCATCACCACGACCACCACGCCCACCGCCGCGCCAGCTGACCGCCCGCGTCACGCAGAACTCAAGTTCGGGAGAAGGGCGGCTAGAGCTGGGGGAGGACGGTGTAGGCCTGGCCGCCACCGCTGGCGATGACGTCGTCCAGCCAGTTGCCCTCGTACACGTCGTTCGGGCCCTGCATCAGGTCGTTGTCCTCGGCGCCCTCGGGCGTGGTGACCAGCGTCCAGGCCTGGCGCTTGTACGTCCAGTTCGCCGGGTACAGGCGGTGCGCTTCACGCCACCACGGCACGGCGGCCTCGGGGGCGACGGTGCGACGCAGGTGCTCGCCCAACTCGAAGCAGGCGGCGGCCCGCGCCTCGTCGTCGCCACGTGGCTGTGAACGGGCGATCACCTCGTCGGCCGACAGCACGAACCGCGACGCGGCGCCGTGGTGCGCCCAGTCGACGATGGCGGCGCGGTAGTCGTCGCTCACGTCGGGGATGGCCTTCACCTCGCGGAACATGCGGTCCATCCG
>CBHWEI010000353.1:0-3431 GCA_966112835.1 uncultured Acidimicrobiaceae bacterium | reverse complement strand
CGCTCGACGCCCTTGGTGATGACACGCTCGAGCAACTCGGCCGACTGCTCGTCGAGCTCCTGGCTGATCTTGCGCATCATCGGGTTCCGCAGCGCCTCGCCCCAGCCGTCGATCCAGAGCATCCACTCCATGTCGTTGCTGCCCTCGGGCACGTAGTTCTGCACCACACGGTCGAGCTGACCGACCGACGTGGGCGCGGCCTCGACCTCGGCCTCCATCTCGGCGACGTCCTTGCGGGCGTAGTGCGCGAACGCCTCGGCGAGCAGCTGCTCCTTCGAGTCGAAGTGGTAGTGGATGAGGCTGCTCGACACGCCGAGCTTCTTGGCGACGTCGGCGATGCGCGTCGCGGCGAAGCCGCGTTCGATGACGACCTGACAGGTGACTTCGAGGATTTCGGCTCGACGCTCGGCGACGGTGGGCTTCTTCACTTCCGCGCACGATACCGGCCAGGGCATCTAGCGTGCGGGCATATGGATCTCGACGACATCAAGCAGAAGGCCGCCTCGCTCAGCCCGTGGGCGCACATCGCCACCGTCCGGCCCGACGGCACGCCCGACGTCACCCCCGTGCACCCGTGCTGGGACGGCGACACGCTGTGGATCATGGTGTTCAACGGCTCGGTGAAGGTGCGCAACGTGGCGACGAATCCGAAGGTCGCGCTGCACTGGCAGGTCACCGAGAAGGGCGACGGTCTGGAGCTGTGGGGCAGCGCGACGGTGCACAGCGACCTCGCCACCAAGGAGCGCCTCTGGACGGGCGTCTTCGACTACGACCTGAACCTGTTCGCGCTCGACGGGCCGTCGTCGCCGCAGGTCGCGTTCATGGCGGTCACGCCCGAGCGCGCCCTGTACCTGGGCGCGTACGGCATGGCCGGCACCGAGCGCTGGAGCGCGGCATGAGCCGCCTCACGTCGCTGTCGCGGTCGGTCGCCGGCAAGCGGGTCATCGTCACCGGGGCCGCGTCGGGCATGGGCCGCGCCACCGCGCTCCTGTTCGCCGACGAGGGCGCGCACGTCGCCGTGGTCGACCTGGCAGCGGAGCGGGTGCTTGCGGTGGTCGACGAGATCCGCGCCGTCCACGGCCCCGACGCCGCCCACGGGTTCGTCGCCGACGTCGGCAGCCACGACTCGTTGAAGACGCTGGTGGCCGACGTGGTCGCGTCGCTCGGCGGGGTCGACGTGCTGGTGAACAACGCCGGCATCTCGCTCATCAACTCGGCCTTCCAGGGCGAGGACGACTACGAGGCCAACTGGGCGCGCACGCTCGACGTGAACCTCACCGCGCACTCACGGCTCATCCGCCTGTGCCTGCCGTACCTGCAGGCGGCCGACGGCGGTGGGCGAGTGGTGAACATCGCCTCCACCGAGTCCATCGTCACCACCGCCGGACTGTCGGCCTACGCGGCGACGAAGGCCGGTGTGGTGGGGCTGACGAAGAGCTTCGCCGTCGAGCTCGGCCGCCACGGCGTGACCGTGAACTGCGTGTGCCCGGGGCCCATCCACACGGGCATGACCGCTGGCATCGACGAGCAGGCGAAGGAGATCTACGCCAAGCGACGCGTGCCGCTGCGCCGCTACGGCGACCCGGAGGAGGTGGCACACATGACGCTGAACCTGTGCCTGCCGGCCAGCAGCTTCGTGAACGGCGCGAGCATCCCCGTCGACGGCGGGATGACCATCAAGCACTGACCGGTGCCTCACGCAGAACTCGAGTTCGGGAGGAAGGGCCCTCAGGGCTCGACGCGGAAGGCACCACGCATGAGCGGGTGGATGCGGCAGAAGTAGGTGTACGTGCCTGCCGGCAGGTCGGTGGGGATGGTCCACGTGGTGCGGTCCGCCGTCGGCGGGCCGCCCACCCCCAGCTCGCCCGAGTCGAAGATGACCGGGCCGTCGGCCAGCGGGTAGGCGATGCCGGTGCTCTTGTTGCACGGCGCCTTGCACGACGTGATGGTGTGCCACTGGCCGACGCCGATGTTCGCGTCGAGGTTGTCGTAGGTGATGGTCTCGCCCGGCTTCACCGTCGGCACGTTCGCCGTGGCCGACATGTCGCCCTGCGAGTACAGCCAGTCCTGGATGTCGATCTTGCCGCCCTTCACCGGTGCCGACGGCAGCTGGCTGAGGTCGAGGTAGCTGGGGTCGTCGGCGCCACCGTGGTTGTCGTTCTCGGCCAGGTGGCCGTGGGTGAGCATGCCCGGCTCGTCGACCTTGGTGGTGAACGGATCGTCGGCAGTGCCGCTCTCGCCCATCCAGGTGACCATGATGCCCATCGACTCGTACCACGATGCCAGGCCGGTGTCGTAGGTGGCGGTGGTGGACAGCACGTCGCCCTTCTTCACCTGTACCCGCCAGTCGGGCAGGGTGGCGGTCATGGCCACGTCCCAGCTGACCGCGCCCGCGGGCTCGTAGTACTTGGCCTCGGACCGGAACACGTGCGCGGTCTGGTCGCCGCGGCTGACGTACAGGTCGGTGTGCAAGCCGCCCGGGTGCAGGTGGCCGGCGGTCGCGATGAGCACGCCGTCGCGGTCCGACGTCCAGCGGTTCAGCACAGGACCACCCTTGTACGGGTCGGTCGCCTGGTCGGGGAACGTGTAGGTGACGCCGTCGCCCATGCCGCGCAGCGCGTCGAACACCGGGTAGATGCTGCCGTTCTGCACGTCCATCCAGATGGGGTGGGCGGGGATCATGCCCGTGGCCTCGCCGGCCGTGTCGGGGATGATGTCGATGTCGTACGTCACCCACACCTGGTGCTGATCGGGCGTCAGGTTGTGCAGCATGTAGTTCAGGATCCAGTGGTCACTGGTCTGGTAGCGGTACCCGTACGGCGCCGGCAGCGCCATGGTGGTCTTCTCCTCGCCGGCTGCGAAGAAGCGCTCGGGCAACGAAGCGGTGAGGTCCCGCGCCGCCACGTTCAGCCACACGCCGTGGTGCAGGTGGACGACGTCGACACCGGGGATGGTGCCGTCCTCGAACTCGAGGTTGGGGCGGATGCCGACGATCCACCCGTTCACCTCGGGCTGGGGGATGCGGGTCTTGGTGGCGATGTTGTTCTGGCCCGGCTGGATGTCGAACGGGCCTTCCTTCAGGTGCAGGGTCACCGCGCCGGGGCGGGTGGGCAGTTCGGCCACCGTCGTGGTGGTGGACAGGGCGACCGTGGTCTGCGGGATGAGCGTGGTGGTGGCGCCGTCGGTGGCAGGCACGCTGGTGCCGGAGGTGCCGGGCGACGACGTCTCACCGCCACTGCTGCACGCGGCGACCAGAAGGGCACCGGCGGCGAGGGCGGCGAAGGCGGCGGGGATCTTGCGCACGGGCATTCCTGTCGGGTGGGCGGCTACTGGGGTGCGTACGGATCGAGGATGCCGGTGAGGCCGCTCGGGTGCGGGCCGATGGCCAACTGCTCGAGGATGCCGATGCCGTCTTCCGAGGATCCGTTCGG
>CBHWEI010000352.1:0-3436 GCA_966112835.1 uncultured Acidimicrobiaceae bacterium | reverse complement strand
CCTGCGGCGGCATGCCCCACATGGGCGGCTGCTGCTGTGCCTGCGTCTCGGCCCGGGTCTTCTCGATGGTCTCGGCGATGACCGTGGCGAACACACGGGCGAACGTCTCGGCGTCGAGCACCACGTTGGGCATGACCGGCACGACCGCGGTCCCCGGGGCGGCGGCGGCAGGCGCGGGTTCGGCCGCGGCCTGCTCGGGCTCCGGCTCCGATTCGGCCACTGGCTCGTTGACCAGCACGGCCAGCGGCACGGGCGCGGGCTGCGCCTCGACGACGGGCTCCGGTGCGCTGACGATGGCCGGGGCGACGACCACCACCGGGGCGGCAGCACGTGCCGCCTCCACCAGTTCTGCGGCACGCGAGCGAGCGGCTTCCACGGCCGTCGCCGCTTCGGTGCGGGCTGTGGCGAGCGATTCGTCGAGTGCGGCGCGACGCTCGGCCTCGAGCGGCTGCAGGCGCGCCCGTAGTTCCTTGCGCGCGGCGTCCTCGTCGAACGACGCATCCTCGGCCCGCACGTCGGCAAGCTCCTTCTGGGCTGTGCGGAGCTTCAACGTGAGCATCGCCACCGCGGCACGGTCGGAGAGACCGGCAGTGGAACTGCGGTTCGAGTCGGTCATGACAGCTCCCCCACCTCGCGTTGGGCGTCGGCGATGATCTGCTCGACCCGTTCCTGCGCGTCGGCCCTGATGCCGTCGATCGTCCGTTGGTGCTCGGCCTCCATGGTGGCGAGGCGCTCGCGCGAGGCGACCAGCTCGTCGCGGAGCGCCGCCTTCAGTGCGGCGTCACGCTCGGCCACCCGGATGCGCAGTTCCGCGACCTCGGCCTGCACCGCTTCGAGCTGCCGCTCCAGATCGGCGCGTTGCGCCATCAGATCGGGGTGCTCGTCGGGTTCAGGTTGCACGAGCGACGCAGCCGACACGCCGTTCACGGCGTACCCGTTCATGCCGGCATCCTCGTGGCCGTGTCCGTTCAAGGTCGTCACGGCCGATCACCCGATCAACAACAGTGCGAGAGAGAGGCCGGCGGTGACGGCGACGATGGGGACGACCACCTGAGTCGGCACCCACGACCAATCGTGAGCCTGGCCGGCATCCGGCAGTGCTTCGATCTCGGTGCCCGGGCTGGGCTGTGACCAGAACGAATCGAACCTGACCTCGTCGTCGTCGGGCTGGCCGAGGATCACCAGATCGCCGGGCTGGGGCGCCGGCAGCGTGACCGCCGACGGCCGCACCGCGACCGCCGCGGTCGCCAGGTGGGCATCGAGATCGGCCAGCAGGTCGTCGAGCAGGCGATCGAGGCCGTGGGGGGTCGCGGCGTCGAGTGCGTCGACCAACGACGCCGGCAGGTGATGCGGCTGCGCATCCTCGTCTGCGAAGGTGGCGATGACGGACTGGAATTGGAGGTCCTCACCGGTGTCGGCCGCCACGGCGTCGGCCTCCGGGAGATCGGACGTCAGTGCTGCAGCGGTGTCGCGACGCTCTGCCTGCCACCATTCGTCCAACAGCGCGTCGAGTTGCCGCTCGTGCCGTCCGGCGTCGACATCGGCGGCCAGGAAGGCACGGAACCCGTCGTCGACGCGCGCCCGCTGCTGCAGGATCGCGCGCTGCGCGTCGAAGAAGCGCCGCACGAGACGGCCCTGCACGGCCGACATTTCGGCGAGGTGCACATTGCCGTCGCCCAGCACGGAACGGGCACAGCCGATGGCAGCGAGGTAGCGCTCCTGCTCGCGCTGCAGCGCCGCGAGGTACTGCGCTGCCTGCTCGTTCCGGGGTGCGGCTGCCGCGGCGACGGGGTGATCGACGGTCGTCTGCATGCGTCGGTCACGGTAAATGTGGCGGGTGACGGCGACATGAACGCCGCCTGACCCCCGGGTGGCCCGGTCGTGAAACTCGCGACCGCTTGCCGAATTCCAGACGCGCTGCGTACGGACGTTGCCACCACCCGCGCGGCGGGTGCCGCGAACCCGGCGCTGGGCTCGGCGCGGGACCCGGCGCTATTGGCGGGTGAGGATCTCGGGGCCGTGCTCGCCCACCAGCACCGTGTGTTCGGTGTGCGCGGCCAACGAACCGTCGGCGGTGACCACGGTCCATCCGTCGGCCAGCTGGCGCACGTCGTCGTTGCCACCACCGAGCAGCATCGGCTCGATGGCCAGCACCATGCCCACGTCCAGCGACAGGCCGCGCCCGGGACGTCCGCGGTTCTCGACGTCGGGGTCCTCGTGCATGGACTTGCCGATGCCGTGGCCGCAGAAGTCGCGCGGGCTGCCGTAGCCGGCGGCCTTCACGACGCGCTCGATGGCGTTGCCCACGTCGCCGAGCGTTCGCTGCGGTCGCATCTGGGCGATGGCCGCGGCCAAGGCCGCGTCGGCCGTGTCGATGAGGCGCTGCGCGTCGGCGGTGATGGTGCCCACGCCCATGGTGAACGCGGCATCGCCGTGCCAGCCGTTCACGATGGCGCCGCAGTCCACCGACAGCAGGTCGCCGTCGAGCAGCACGCGCCCACCGGGGATGCCGTGCACCACCTCGTCGTTCACCGACGTGCAGATGGTGGCCGGGAAGCCGTGGTAGCCGAAGAAGTTCGACGAGGCGCCCCGGCGCTCGATGACGCCCGCCGCCACGGTGTCGAGGTGCGCGGTGGTGACGCCCGGCCGGGCGGCCATGCGCACGGCTTCGTGCATCTCTGCCACCACTCGGCCTGCGGCGCGCATGTGCCGCAGTTCGTCCGCGGTACGCCGCGGGATGCCGCTGCGACCGAATCGAGCCATCAGGCCCCTCGGCGCGCGGCTTCGACGGCCGACGTGAGCCGGCGGAACACTTCGTCGGGGTGACCCACACCGTCGATGACCGCCAGGCGACCGTTCGCCGAGTAGTACTCGATGAGCGGCGAGGTCTGCTCCTCGTACAGGTCCAGGCGGTGGGTGATGGCCTCGGGGGTGTCGTCGTCGCGGTGCATCACGTCGCCGCCGCACACCTCGCAGATCCACGGCAGCTTCTCGCCGCCGCGGGCCACGTAGTTGGTGCCGCAGTCGCGGCACACCCGCCGCGCCGAGAGGCGTTCGAGCACCATCTCGCGTGGCACGTCCAGGTCGAGCACCACGTCGATGGGCAACTCGTCGGTGGTCTCGTCGAGCGCGATGGCCTGGCCGACCGTGCGCGGGAACCCGTCGAGGATGTAGCCACGGCCCACCGCGTCGGACTGGCTGAGGCGCTCGCGGACGATGCCGACCATGATGTCGTCGCCCACCAGACCGCCTTCGTCCATCACCCGCTTGGCCATGACACCCAGCTCGGTGCCCTCACGCACCGCAGCACGCAGCATGTCGCCGGTGCTGATGTGCGGGACGACGAAATGGCGTGACAACCTCACGCATTGAGTGCCCTTGCCAGCGCCTTGGCGCCCGAGCAGGATCAGCCGGGCGCCCGGGATCACTTCAGGAA
>CBHWEI010000351.1:0-3451 GCA_966112835.1 uncultured Acidimicrobiaceae bacterium | reverse complement strand
TGAGCGGCACCTCGGCCGTGGGGATGGCCCACAGGTCGTCGCGCTCGATGGCGTACGCGTCGTCGGCGAACTTCGGCAGCTGGCCGGTCGCGGTGAGCGTGGCCGTGGTGACCAACGAGGGCGGACGGATCTCTTCGAATGCGTCGGCGTTCATGTCGAGCGCGTACTGGCACAGGGCGCGGGCGAGCGTGGCGCCGGCGCCGCGCTGCATGGTGAACATGGCGCCGCTGATCTTCGTGGCGCGCTCGTTGTCGAGGATGCCCAGTGCCGCCGCGGTCTCCCAGTGGGGCACGCGCTGGTGCTCGGGGAACTCGGCCGGCATGTTGTTGGGGCCGACGACCACCGGGTTGTCGCGGTCGTCGTTGCCGTCGGGCGCGTCGGGGTGCGGCAGGTTGGGGATGCGCAGCATGAGCTCGCGCAGGGCACCGGCCACCTGCTCGGCCTGCGCGCTCAGCGCCGACTCGCGGTCGCCCAGTTCGCGGCTCTGCGCCTGCAGCGCCTCGGCGCCGGCGGTGTCGCCTTCGCGGCGCTTCAGCCCGACCTGCTTCGACAGGTCGTTCACCTCGGCGCGCAGCGCGTCGCGCTGCGACTGCAGGTCGCGAGCCTGCCCCTCCAGGGAGATCGCCTGGTCGAGCTGCACCAGCAGCTCGGGGTTGTTGCGGCGGGCCAAGGCGGCCCGCACACCCTCGGGGTCGGTACGCAGCAGTCGGACGTCGATCACGTGCTCAAGGCTAGTGCTGCACCCCTTCCTCCCGAACTCGAGTTCTGCGTGAGACACCTGCGCCGGTAGCGTCGGGCTTCGTGGCAGCGGTCGAGGTGAACGGTCTGGTCGTCCGGTACGGCGACCTCGAGGCCGTGAAGGGCGTCTCGTTCACCGCCGAGGCCGGACTGGTGACGGCAGTCCTCGGCCCCAACGGTGCCGGGAAGACCAGCACCATCGAGGTGTGCGAGGGCTACCGGAAAGCCTCCGCCGGTACCGTCCGCGTGCTGGGCCTCGACCCCGCCACCAGCCAGCGACAGCTCGGCGAGCGCATCGGCGTGATGCTGCAGGAAGGCGGGGTGTACCCCAGCGCTCGCGTGCTCGACACGGTGCGCCACTACTGCACGCTCTACGACAAGGGTGCCGACCCGGTGGCCCTGGTGGAACAGGTGGGCCTCACCTCGCGGGCCAAGGCCACGTGGCGACGCCTGTCGGGCGGCGAGAAGCAGCGCCTGTCGTTGGCGCTCGCACTGGCCGCCAAGCCCGAAGTGGCGTTCCTCGACGAGCCCACCTCCGGTGTCGACGTGAATGGCCGCGACACCATCCGCGGCATCATCCGCACGCTCGCCGCAGGCGGCTGCGCGGTGGTGCTGGCCACGCACGAGCTGGACGAAGCCGAGCGCATCGCCGACCGGGTGGTCATCTTCGACGGCGGCCAGGTGATCGCCGACGGCACGCTCGACGAACTGCGCATGGGACACGACGAGATCCGCTTCCGCAGCTCCACCGACCTGGACCTGGCGTCGCTGGCCATGCAGATCGGCATGGTCGCCAGCCAGGTGGGGGCCGACGAGTACGTCATCGACGCCCCGCCGCACCCGCGCCTCATGGCGCAGCTCACCGCCTGGCTCGCCGAGCAGGGCCACCCGCTCACCGACCTGCGCGCCGGCAGCCAGCGGTTGGAGGACGTGTTCCGCCGCCTCACCGCCTCCGACACGGCCGACGCTGGCGAGGCTGCCGACACGACGAACGGCGGTGACGCGTGAAGCGGTTCACGGCGCAGCTGCGCACCGAGGTGATGCTCACCCTGCGTAACGGCGAACAGCTGCTGCTGACGCTGGGCATCCCCGTGCTGCTGCTGGTGTTCTTCAGCCTGGTCGATGTGCTGCCCACCGGCACCGACGACCCGGTCGACTTCCTGGCACCCGGTGTGCTCGCCCTGGCCGTCATGAGCACCGCCATGGTGAGCCTGGGCATCGGCACCGGGTTCGAGCGCAGCTACCACGTGCTCAAGCGCCTGGCCACCACGCCGCTCGGCCGACCGCGCCTCATCGCCGCCAAGATCGCCTCGGTCGCCGTGGTGGAGCTGGTGCAGTTCGCCATCATCGTCCCCGTCGCGTACGCGCTGGGTTGGTCGCCGGTCGACCCGAACTGGGCCCTCGCCGTGTGCGCGGTGCTGCTCGGCACCATGGCGTTCGCCGGCATCGGCCTCACCCTGGCCGGGCGGTTGCGCGGCGAGATCAACCTGGCCGCGCAGAACGGGCTGTACCTGGTGCTGCTGTTGCTGGGTGGCATGGTCATCCCGTTCAGCAAGCTGCCCAACGGCATCCGTCAGGTGGCGCACGCGCTGCCGTCGGGCGCGCTGGCCGACGTGCTGCGCGACACCCTGGGCGGCGTCGGCACCCAGCCCGGCACGAGCTGGATCGTGCTGAGCATCTGGGCCGTGGTCATGCCGGCCATCGCCGCCGCCACGTTCCGCTGGGACTGACGGGCCGCAGTCGACCATCCGAGTGGGTACTCACACCCCGGGTGTGAGTGAGCACTCGCATGGCACCGTGTCACTCGGACGGCGGCCTGTCACTCGGTTGGGGCCGTGGCACTCGGATCTTCGCCGGGGTCGGGGGTGGTGTCCGCTGCCGGGAGGGTGAGCAGGAACGCGGTGCCCTTGGTGGTGTCGACCACGCCCAGCGTGCCGCCGTGCACCTCGGCGATGCGCCGGGCGAGGGACAGGCCCAGGCCGGCGCCGCCGTCGTCGCGGGTGCGCGCACTGTCGAGGCGGGTGAACGGCTCGAACACCGTCTCGCGCTGATCCACGGGGATGTCGTCGCCGTCGTTGAACACCTGCACCGCCACCCGCTCACCCGACGAGATGTTGCCTGACGACACGTTGATGGTGACCTTCGTGGCCGCGTGCCGGCGGGCGTTGTCGAGCAGGTTGCGCAAGGCGCGCACCAGCAGCGTGCGGTCCACCGACACCAGCGCCGGCCCAGAGCTGAACGTGGCCACCCGGCTGTCGGTGCTGCGCTGCACCTCTTCGTTCACCAGCGCGGCCATGTCGATGACCTCGCGGCGCAACGCTCGCTCGCCGCCCTCGGCGCGGGCCAGCGCCAGCAGCTCGGCGGCCAACCCCTCCAGGCGGTCGACCTCCACCATCACGTCGGTGGCGGTGCCCGGCCAGTCGGTGCGGTCCGGGTAGGCCAGGCCCACCTCCAGCATCGCCCGGGCCGAGGCAAGGGGGCTGCGCAGCTCGTGCGACGCGTCGGCAAGGAACTGGCGACGGATGGCTTCGGACGCACTGGTGCGGTCGAGCATGTCGTTCAGCGTGCCGGCCAGCCGGTCGAGCTCGGCGGCGCGCTGCGCGGTGGACAGGCGCTGGTCGGTGCCGGCGACCCGGATGTCCTCCACCTCGCGCCGCATGCGGTCCACCGGGCGCAAGGCCCGACCGGTGAGCCACCACGTGGCCAGCACCGC
>CBHWEI010000350.1:0-3486 GCA_966112835.1 uncultured Acidimicrobiaceae bacterium | reverse complement strand
GGCTTCATGTTCGGTCCCACCACGGGCAGCGGTCTGCCCCAGCCCGGCACCTATCGCATGTTCCTGCAGTTCGGCTACCGCGGCGACGTCGTCACCGTGCCGTTCACGGTGGTGCAGCCATGAGCACGGTCATTCCCACGCCGCCGGGGCTCGACCAGATCGACCTCGAGCTCACCGGCATGACCTGCGCGGCGTGCGCCAACCGCATCGAGAAGAAGCTCAACCGCCTCGACGGCGTCACCGCCACGGTGAACTACGCCACCGAGAAGGCCAACGTGCACTTCGACCCGGCGCACGTCAGCCCCGACCGACTGGTCGAGGTGGTCGAGTCCATCGGGTACGGCGCCACCCTGCCGTCGGCCGTGCACGACGACTCGCCCGACCCCAACGAGGCCCGCCTCGCCGACCTGCGCCGGCGCCTGGTGGTGGCACTCGCCCTCGGCATCCCCGTGCTGCTGCTGTCGATGATCCCGGCGCTGCAGTTCCGCGGCTGGCAGTGGCTCACCCTGGTCCTGGCCACCCCCGTGGCCGCGTGGTCGGCGATGCCGTTCCACCGGGTCGCCTGGCGCAACCTGCGTCAGGCCGAGGCCAACATGGACACGCTCGTGTCGGTCGGCGTCATCGCCGCCTACGGCTGGAGCCTGTACGCACTGCTCGCCACACCCGCCGGCGACCTGGGCATGAAGATGCCGATGTCGCTGGTGCCGGCCCGTGGCGACAGCCACCACCTGTACTTCGAGGTGGCCAGCACCACGGTCGCACTCATCCTCGCCGGCCGCTACTTCGAGGTGAAGGCCAAGCGGCGGGCCGGCGGCGCACTGAAGGCGCTGCTCGCCCTCGGCGCCGACACCGCCAGCGTGCTGCAGGCCGACGGCACCGAACTGGTCCGCCCGGCGAGCACCCTGAAGGTCGGCGACCGCTTCGTGGTCCGCCCCGGCGAACGCATCGCCACCGACGGCATCGTCGAAGCGGGCACCTCGGCGGTCGACATGTCGCTCGTCACCGGCGAGAGCGTGCCCGTCGACGTGGCCGCCGGCGACACCGTCACCGGCGCCACCATCAACGCCAACGGCCGACTGGTCGTCCGGGCCACCCGCGTGGGTGCCGACACCGCCCTGGCCCAGATGGCCCGCCTCGTCGAAGCCGCCCAGAACGGCAAGGCGCCCGTGCAGCGTCTGGCCGACCGCATCGCCGGCGTGTTCGTGCCGGTCGTCATGGTGCTCTCGGCCGCCACCCTGGGCTTCTGGTTCGCCCGCACGAACAGCCTCACCGAGGCCATCGGCCCGGCCGTGGCCGTGCTCATCATCGCCTGCCCCTGCGCACTCGGTCTGGCCACGCCCACCGCGCTGCTCGTCGGCACGGGACGTGGGGCGCAGATGGGCATCCTCATCAAGGGGCCCGAGGTGCTCGAGAGCACCCGCCGCGTCGACACGATCGTGCTCGACAAGACCGGCACCGTCACCACCGGCCGCATGGACGTGGTGTCGGTCAGCCCGATCGACACCGATGTCGCTGATGGTGCGGCCGTCGACGAGGCGGAACTGCTGCGCCTGGCCGCCGCGGTCGAACGCGGCAGCGAGCACCCCATCGCCAAGGCCGTCGTTCGCGCCGCCGACGAGCGCGGACTGCCGGCCACCGTGGCCACCGAGTTCGCCGCCCAGTCGGGCGTGGGCGCGTCGGGCACGGTCGACGGCGTCACCGTGTGGGTGGGTCGGGCACAGCCCGAGCAGGTGCCGGCACACAGCGCCGGCCACACCGTGGTGGCCGTCACCCGCGACGGCACGTTCCTCGGCACCATCGCCGTGGCCGACACGGTGAAGCCCACCAGTCGCGACGCCATCGGGCGGTTCCGCCACCTGGGCCTGCGGCCGGTCCTCCTCACCGGCGACAACCAGGCCACCGCCACCGCGGTCGCCGCCGAGGTGGGCATCCGCCCCGACGACGTCATCGCCGGTGTGCTGCCCGACCAGAAGGTCGCCGAAGTCCGCCGCCTGCAGGCCGAGGGTCGAGTCGTGGCCATGGTGGGCGACGGCGTGAACGACGCCGCCGCACTGGCCCAGGCCGACCTGGGCATCGCCATGGGCACCGGCACCGACGTGGCCATCGAGGCCAGCGACCTCACCCTGGTCCGCGCCGACCTGCAGGCCGCAGCCGACGCCATCCACCTCAGCCGGCGAACGCTGGGCATCATCAAGGGCAACCTGTTCTGGGCGTTCGCCTACAACGTCGCCGCCATCCCGTTGGCGATGGCGTGGATGCTCTCGCCGGTGGTGGCGAGCGCGGCCATGGCGTTCAGCAGCGTGTTCGTGGTGAGCAACAGCTTGCGCCTGCGCCGGGTGAAGCCCGGCCACTGACCGCCAGGTCACCATCGGGTCACGGTCAGGCGGCGGCGAGCGCTCGGGCGGTCTGGCGCAGCCGGCTGACCATCGCATCGCGGTGGTTGGTGATGCTGCGCACGCTCACCTGCAACGTGGTGGCCATCTCGGCCACCGAGCACCCGCTGACGATGAGCTCGAGCAGCTGACGGTCGCGGTCCGACAGCAGGGGTGACGCGTCGACCAGCTCGGCCAACTCCGCGGCGGCCGGCGTGTGGTGCTCGTGCTCGACGGGCACATCGAGCCGCTCGCCCGGCACGCACTCGAGGCGCAGCAGACGGCGGTGCGGGCGCACGAAGGCGTGGTACTGCGCATCACGCAGCAGCCGTGCCGCCAGCTGATGGGCGCGGCGCTCCACCGGGAACGTGCGGATCACGGTCCACGCCGCGGCGAGCAGTTCGTCCAACGCCTCGGGACCGCCCTCGGGCCGGTGGGCCCACCGCCGGGCGATCGACACCAGGCCGGGCAGCAGGCGCTGCAGCACCACCCGGGCGGCGAGCTCGTCGTGGCGGGAGGCGACGAGCAGGCGGGCCAGCACGTCGTCGCCCGTCGCCGCCGGGTCGTGCTCGCCCTGCAGGGGATCGACCCGGCGGAAGCCGGCCGCCTCGATGAGGTCGTCGAGCGAGTCGAAGGGCACTCCCAGGTCCCAGGTGCGGGCCCGGCGGAGCACTGCGGGGCGATGGCGGATGGCCTGCCATTCGCGGGTCAGACGGGGAAGGAGTTCGGCGTGGGGAAGGGACGTCGTGGTCATGCCGGGACCTTCCGCGCCGACCGTCTCCCGGGGGCTCACCGCGGCCCTCACCGGAGCCGTCACCAGGGGCTTTTCCGGAGAATTCCTTTGCCGACGGGCGCTCCCCGCTGTGCCCAGTGAGGGTGATGATGCACTGCACCTGGACCACCGGACCCGACGCGGGTCGCTCCACCACCCTTCCCGCCGGCCGTCATCTGGTGGGTCGCGCGGCCACCGCCGCGGTGCGGTGCGACGACCCCCGGCTCGAGGCGCACCACGTGGCGCTCGAGGTGCTGGGCTTGGGCCCGGTGTGGGCGACTCTGCTGCCCGGGCGGGTGCCGGTGCGCACCGGCGACGGCGCCCCGCTGCGCGGCCGCACCG
>CBHWEI010000349.1:0-3529 GCA_966112835.1 uncultured Acidimicrobiaceae bacterium | reverse complement strand
GTCTCGCGGGCGATGATCTTGCCGCCGATGGCCGCCTGGATGGGCACGTCGAACATCTGCCGAGGGATGAGCTCCTTCAGCTTCTCGCACATGCGGTTGCCGTAGGCGAACGCCTTGTCGCGGTGGACGATGGTGCTGAACGCGTCGGCCGGGATGCCGTTCAGCAGCAGGTCGACGCGCACCAGGTTGCTGCGGTGGTAGCCGCTCAGCTCGTAGTCGAGGCTGGCGTAGCCCTGGGTCCGGCTCTTCATCTGGTCGAAGAAGTCGACGACCACCTCGGCGAGGGGGATCTGGTAGTGCAGCTCCACTCGCTCGGGCGACAGGTACTCGAGCTTGGTCATGTCGCCGCGCCGCGTCTGGCACAGGTCCATCAGCGTGCCCGTGTAGTCCTTCGGGGTGATGATGCTCACCCGGAAGTAGGGCTCTTCGATGTAGTCGATGCTCTGCGGCGCCGGCAGGTCGGCGGGGTTGTCGCACAGCTCGACGTCGCCGTTGGTCTTGTGCACCCGGTACTCGACGCTGGGGGCCGTGGCGATGAGCGCCAGGTTGAACTCGCGCTCGAGGCGCTCCTTCACGATCTCCATGTGCAGCAGGCCCAGGAAGCCGCAGCGGAAGCCGAAGCCCAGCGCGCCCGACGACTCGGGGGCGTAGGTGATGCTGGCGTCGTTCAGCTTCAGCTTCTCGAGGCTCTCGCGCAGCAGTTCGAAGTCGTCGCCGTCGATGGGGAACAGACCGCAGAACACCATCGGCTTCGGGTCGCGGTAGCCCTCGAGCGCCTCGGTGGCGCCGTGGTGGAACGTGGTGACGGTCTCGCCCGAACGGGCCTGACCGACGTCCTTGATGCCGGCGATGAGGTAACCCACCTCGCCGGGACCGAGCTGCGGCACCGGCACGGGGCCGGGCGAGCGGACACCGATCTCGACGGTCTCCTGCGGGGTGCCGGCATTGATGAACAGCAACTTGTCGCCACTGTTGATGCGCCCGTTCATGACGCGGATGCTGGACACCACGCCGCGGTACTGGTCGTACTGCGAGTCGAAGATGAGCGCCTGCAGCGGTGCGTCGGGGTCGCCCTTGGGGGCCGGGATGCGCTCGATGACGGCGTCGAGCAGGCCGTCGACACCGACGCCCGTCTTGGCCGAGATGCGCAGGATGTCCTCGGCCGGGATGCCCAGCACGGTCTCGATCTCCATCGCGTAGCGATCGGGGTCGGCGGCGGGCAGGTCGATCTTGTTCAGCGCAGCGACGATCTCGAGGTCGTGCTCGAGCGCCAGGTAGCAGTTGGCCAGCGTCTGGGCCTCGATGCCCTGGGCGGCGTCGACCACCAGCACCACGCCCTCGCACGCCGCCAGGCTGCGGCTGACCTCGTACCCGAAGTCGACGTGGCCGGGGGTGTCGATGAGGTGCAGCGTGTGGCCCTTCCAGCCGACGCGCACGTTCTGGGCCTTGATGGTGATGCCGCGCTCGCGCTCGAGGTCCATCGAGTCGAGGTACTGGGCGCGCATGTCGCGGGCGTCGACCGTCTTCGTGATCTCGAGGATGCGGTCGCTGAGCGTGCTCTTGCCGTGATCGATGTGAGCGATGATGGAGAAGTTGCGGATGCGGTCGAGGTCCATGGCGAGTCGCTCCAGGTTACCGGGCAGGTTGCCGGGAAGGTTGGGGGTGGCACCAGCGCACTGTTAGCCTTGCGGAGCCGCATTTCTGCGAAACGATCGATCAGTTCAAGAGGGTACGTCAGTGGCGAACATCAAGAGTCAGAAGAAGCGCAATCTCACCAACGCCAAGCGCGCCGAGCGCAACAAGGCCGTGAAGAGCGAGCTCAAGACCCGTGTGAAGACCGCGACGAACGCGGCCGGCACCGAGCAGAGCGAAGAGGCCCTGCGCCTCGCCGTGAAGCGCCTCGACATGGCTGCCGCCAAGGGTGTCATCCACCCCAACCAGGCCGCTCGTCGCAAGAGCCGCCTGATGAAGAAGCTCAACGCCGCCGGCTGAGCCGCCGCCGACCACAAGTTCTGGATCGAGCCCGGGCCATGTGCCCGGGCTCGTTCGCGTCCCGGGCCAGGTCCGGTGTTGCTAGCGGCGGGCGGTGCCGGCCAGGCGGCTGAGGCGGGCGACCAGCACTTCCATCACCAGCTCCTCGGGCCACTCCTTGGCGCCGCGCAGGTCCAGATCGGCCTGGGCCAGCAGGCCGATGGCACGTGACGTGCCCCCGCTGCCGAGGCGCCGGTACTGGTCGAGCGCCTTGCGCGCAGGAAAACCGGGCTTGATGCCCATCACGGCCGCTGCGGAGGCCTCGTCGCGGGCGTCGCTGCCGTCGAGCGACAGCAGCTTGCCGTAGTGGCCGTGGAGGATGCTCATCACCTGCAGCGGGTGCCGCTCGCCGGCGCGCAGCATGCGGTGCAGCAGCTGCAGCGCGCGGGTGGTGTCGCCCTTGTCGATGGCGTCGGTGAGGTCCCACGGGGGCACTCCCCCGGCGTCGCCCAGGAACGGCGCCACGTCGGCGCTGCGCAGCGTGGTGCCCGTGCCGTATGTGGACAGCAGCGTCTCGAGGATGCCCTGGAGGCGGCCGGCGTCCTCGCCCAGCCATTCGGCCACCATCTGCAGCGCCTGCCCGTCGAGCTTCAGGCCCGAGTGGCGGATCTGGTCGTCGAACCAGCCCACCCGCTCCTTCGCCCGTGACGGCGGCGCGGTGGCGATGGTGGTGGCACCGGCTGCCTTCAGCGCATCGGTGAGCGCCTTTGGCATGCGCCCGCCACCGCCCACCAGCAGCAGCTGCGTGGTGGGCAGCGGGTCGGTGAGGTAGGCGGCCATGGGGGCCACGTCGTCGGCGTTGAACCGGCCGATGCCCCTGGCCACCACCACCCGCGACTCGGTGAGGAACGGTGGGGTCTGAGCGGCCTCGACCACGGCCCGCATCTCGAAGTCGTCGCCGTCGAAGTCGTCGACCATCAGACTGCGATCGCCGTCGCCCACCAGCTGCTTGAGCAGCTCGCCGATGGCGGTGAGGAGCAGCGACTCGTCGTCGCCGGTGATGAGGTACACGGACATGGCGGTCTCAGAATGGCACATCGGCCCGCGACCCGCGCGAGCCGCTCCGCACCACCATGGCCACCAACGCCGAGCCCGCGACCAGCCATCCCACGACTGCCGCCGCACCGTGCGGTTCCACCCGCGCCGCCACCGCGGCGACCGTCGCGGTCCACCGGGTGCCCAGCACCGCAGGGGCCATCGTCAGGCGCAGCAACGGCCCCGGCAGGGCCGCGGCGACCAGCCCGGCGGGCAGCCCGTAGAGCATCACGAAGCCCGCCACGGGCACCGCCGCCAGGTTGGCCAGGGGCGACACCAGGGGCAACCGGTGGAACACGAGCAGGCTCGGCAGGGCCACGCCCACCTGCGCACCCAGGGTGACCCCCACCGAGGCGCGCAGCCACAGCGGGCCCGGCAACCGTGCGGTCCACCACGGCGCCGCCACGCACACGCCGATGGTGGCACCCACCGACAGCCAGAAGCCCACCGACCACGCCAGGAG
>CBHWEI010000348.1:0-3551 GCA_966112835.1 uncultured Acidimicrobiaceae bacterium | reverse complement strand
CAGCGGGTGCGCGAGATCTGCGACGAGTACGACGTGCTGCTGGTCAGCGACGAGGTGATCAGCGCGTTCGGCCGGTTCGGGCACATGTTCGGCAGCCTGCGCTACGGCTACCAGCCCGACATGATCACGTTCGCCAAGGGCGTCACCAGCGGCTACGCCGCACTCGGCGGCGTGATGGTGAGCGATCGCATCGCCGAACCGTTCCTCGACGACACGACCGCCTTCCTGCAGGGGCAGACGTTCGGTGCGCACCCGGTGAGCTGCGCGGTGGCGAACGCCAACCTGGACATCTTCGAGCGTGAGGACATCTGCGGCCACGTGCTGGCCAACGAGGATCGATTCAAGTCGCTCATCGACGGCCTGCGCGACATCCCGCTGGTGGGCGACGTGCGCGGCGACGGCTACTTCCTGGCCATCGAACTGGTGCCCGGCGTGGACCGCGGCTTCTTCACCGCCGAGCAGAGCGAGTGGCTGCTCCGCGGCTACCTGTCGCCGCGCCTGTACGACGCAGGGCTCATCTGCCGCGCCGACGACCGCGGCGAACCGGTCATCACCCTGTCGCCGCCACTCGTCGCCGGCGAGGAGGAGTTCGCGTTCATCGAGTCCACACTGCGCACGGCACTCACCGCCGCCGCCCACGAGTTCGCCGCGAGGGAGGGCCGGTGAACCAGGCGGCCCTCGACGACACCGACCGGGCCATCATCGAGCTGCTCCAGTCCGACGGCCGGATGCCGTTCACCAAGGTGGCGGCCGAGGTGGGCCTCACCGAGGGCGCCATCCGCCAGCGCGTGGCCCGGCTGACCGACGCGGGCGTCATGCAGATCGTGGCCGTCACCGACCCGATGTCGCTCGGGGTGCGCCGCGTGGCGCTCATCGGGGCCCGGGTGTCGGGCGACGTCGAGACCACCGCCAACGCGTTGGCCGAGATGCCCGAGATCGAGTACCTGCTGGCCACCACGGGCCGTTACGACCTGATGTTCGAGGTGGTCGCCGACGACGACACGCACCTCATGCACCTGCTCAGCCAACTGCGCGGTCGCGACGACATCGTGGAGGTCGAGGCGTTCTCGTGCCTGAAGCTCTTCAAGCAGGTGTTCAGCTGGGGAGCCCGCTAGCCCGTCAGTTGGACCGTTACCTGCTCGGTGTCGAGCACATCGCAATCGCCGGAGCGCCGGACCGACACGTCCTCCGCTCGCCCGGTGTCACCGCCACGCGAGGCCTTATGTGCCCGGCGTAAGGTGCCGCTGTGTTGACTCGCCGGCGAGCTCTCATCCTCGTGGCTGCCGTAGCGCTCCTGGCAATCGCGATCGTCGGGTTGCACGATCTCGTGCTGTACCGCTCCTGGGACGTCTTGCCCACCGAGTACTGCCAAGTGTCAGAAGAGTCCGCAGGAGAGAGGCAACTCCCTGCCGGCGAGCTCACGTCGAGCGAAGCAGACTCTGGCTGCCGCACGGGTGAGGTCCACTTCTGCGGGTATCACCGCATCCTGCTCTCGGAGGTGATCGAGGAGCGACCGCCGCCTTGCTGAGTGTCCGGCGCCGCCGCTCGTAGCGGCAGTTTCGCGTTGTTCCCGGGCAGCTACTTCTCGTCAGTAGGCGGCGCTGCCTCGGCAGTGCCCTGGCGCTTCGTTGTCGACGTCAGCCGAGTGTGGAGATCGACCTCAAAGGCATGAACCATCCGCGGGACACGAGTGCCATTCAGCGTGACGTCGATCGACCCCGGAAGTTCGAGGGTCAGCCGCAGAGGGTGTTCGCCCAGCGTGTCGCGATGCAGCGGTGTGGAGTGCACTCGAACGACCGCTGCACCGCCCTTCAGGCTGGCAACGAATCCAACCGCCGGGTGTCGTTGATCTCCGGAGACGAAGCAACTGCCGTTGCCGAGATCCTCTGTCGGTCGCCGGCCTTTGAGTACCCCGAGCTGTGCGAACGCCTGTGCGTTGCCCGCGAACCACGAGATGGTCGTGTTCGACCACTGGCTGACGGCCAGCGCCCGCCATCCCAGCTCCTCGGACTTCAACTCGAACACGATCTCCTCGAGCGGGATGCCGCCGTATGAGAAGCCGCACAGGCGGCCGTCGGCGTCGAGGCGGAGCGAGGACTTCGGCACGACCAGTTCCGGCTGACGTGAGACGAACCGCTGCGAGTTTTCGTCGAAGCGCCACACACCGGAGTTTCGGGACAGTCGGGTAGTGCTCTCCGACGCGAAGTAGATCGACATCAAACACGTCCACTCGACCAGCATTCGAGCATCTTCCGACGTGCTGGCCAGCGCATCCTGAGGTCGCATCGAATGGATCTGCGTCAACAGCGACGCAACCTCAGTCGTGTTCACCCAGCCCGCCCTTCGTGCTCCTGACGAGAGGGCAGAATGCCCTCTCGTCGAACGCCCCGTCAACAGCGCCAAGCGGCGTTCTGGGCGGTCAGCCCCCGAGCGTCCGACGCATGAGTCGGTGTGATTCGTCCACGAGCTCTACGAGTCGCTCGATCCCCGCCTGGGCAGCGAAGCACTCTGGGTGTTGCGTCTCGAATGGCGACCAACCATGGAGGTCGGTGTCGACCGGAACCAACCTCGCGCGCCTGGGCTTGTCGCTGTCGCTGTAGTCGGTCGGGCCGATGTCAACGAAAGACGCTCCGAGCGCGATGGACTTTCCACACGCGCTGCACACGCCGAGGCTGGACACGTGGTGCAGCCTGCTCTCTGGCCGGCGTTTGGTCAACGGTGCCCATCGGCAGTACCGCGCTACGGCAGCGGCCCGGAGTCGTCGGCCATGAAGGCGACGTTGAGCGCACAGTGCAGTTCTGCCAGCCGCGCCGTCTGATGGCTCTCAAGGGCAAAGCCTGAGTCGTTGGCGAAGTCGTGCGGCCAGATGTAGACGGACAGCACGATCTCGTCACTCGGTTCGGCACTTGCCAAGTGCATTGGCAGCTCATCGATGAGGCCCGCCACGGCGACGTGAATGTCATCGTGGCCGTCCAGCCGATGCAACACATGCCCGCTCACATACAGCCGCGCATCCATCAGTTCATGCTGTCACGGTTGCAACCGCCGAGCGGCAGTTCGGGGCGGTCCGGTCAGTTGGGAAGAGGCTTGGCGTAGTAGCCGTGACTGGGGATCCCGCAGCCGCCGCAGTATCCAACGAGCGGACCAAACGTTGCCTCGATACGTTCGATCTGCTCAACAATTCCGACCAGGTTGTCGAGGGCCAGCTCGCCGACGACAAGGTCAGAGCCATCGGCGGCCACCTGGTTCGCAAACACATGGACGACTCCTGGCCGGACGACTTCCATCTCGACGAGAGAACCGAAGTCGTGGTCACCGAAGAACACGATGCCGTGACCGGCGGTCGAGAGCTGCCGCAGGTCGTCGCGGAAGTGCGACAACGCCATCGCCTCGATGCCGTTGCGGCTTTCGAGGGTCTCCCGACGGCCATCCACGTCGACAGCCGTGATCGTGCCGTCGATGAAGTCGTAGGCGCTGACGAATCCAATGCCGGCCGCCAGCGGGCCGAAGACGACTGAACCCCCATCGGGACAGACGATTGCGAGTTGGAC
>CBHWEI010000347.1:0-3567 GCA_966112835.1 uncultured Acidimicrobiaceae bacterium | reverse complement strand
AAGAAGGCAGCCGCCAAGAAGAAGTGACCGTCGTCAAGAGGTCAGCGAACGGGGGGCTCCGGCCCCCCGTTCGTCGTTTTCGGGCGGCCTCCACGACAATGGCTCGATGCACGCGATCTGTGACGACCTGCTCGCCGAGTACGAGGCGCTCGACGCGCTCGTCGCTTCGCTGACCGAGGAGCAGTGGAACACGCCCACGCCTGCCGACGGGTGGAGCGTGCGCGACCAGATCAGCCACCTGTGGTTCTTCGACCAGCGCGAGTTGCTCGCGCTCACCGACCCCGACGCGTTCGCCGCCGACATGGCCGAGCTGCTCGCGTCGGGCGGCACCGAGGCGTCGGTCGCGCCCGGCCGCGCGATGACCGGCGACGAACTGCTGTCCATGTGGCGGCGCGACCGGTCGCGTCTGCTCGAGGTGGCGCGTGCCACCGACCCGTCCGCGCGCGTGCCGTGGTACGGCCCGTCCATGGCGGCGCGCTCGGCCATCACTGCGCGGCTGATGGAGACGTGGGCACACGGGCAGGACGTGGTCGACGCGCTCGGTGTGTCGCGTCCGCCGTCGGCGCGCCTGAAGCACGTCGCGCACATCGGCGTGCGCGCCCGACCTTTCAGCTACGCGGTGAACCGTCGCGACACGCCGGCCGAGCCGGTGTACGTCGCGCTGCATGCACCCGACGGCGAGACGTGGGAGTGGGGCGAACCGGCCGAGGATCGCGTCACCGGCAGCGCGCTCGACTTCTGCCTGGTGGTCACCCAGCGGCGGCACGTGTCCGACACCGACCTGGTGGTGCAGGGGCCCGTCGCAGCCGACTGGATCGCCATCGCCCAGGCATTCGCGGGCGCGCCGGGTGGCGGTCGCGAGCCCGGACAGTTCCGCTGACTCGCTGTCCTGGTCGTACGACCTGAGTCGTAGGTGAACTACCCCATGCGACCCATTGGTGCCTGACCCAGTGCCCTGCTGACCCCGAGCGCGCGAGCGCACACTTCAGGTATGGAATCTTGCACCCACAACCAAGTGGCCGGCAAGCACCTGCGTCGGGTCCTGATGGCGGTCACGGGCCTCACGCTGCTGCTCATCCCGCTCGCCCTGACCGATCACATCGACGCCGCCGGTTCGGCGACGGTGACCATGAACGGTGGACTTTCGCCCAAGGTGATCACGGTGCAGGTGGGCACCACGGTCACCTGGCAGTTCGCCGACACCGGCAAGCACCGCATGCGGTCGCTGTCCGGTCCGACACAGTTCGACTCCGGTGGCCAGGCTGCCGGAGCCTCGTGGTCGTTCACGTTCAACGCGCTCGGCACCACCAACTACGGCGACGACGAGAACAAGAACATCGACGCCTACATGGGCTCGGTCGTCGTCGTGAACACCGTGCCCGCGACCACTGCTCCGCCGGCCACCACGGTGCCCGGCGGCACCACGCCGCCGACCACACCCGCCCAGCCGCAGACGCTGACGGTGCGCATCGCCAACCGGGCGTTCGCCCCCACGTCGCTGAGCATCGCGGTTGGCGACACCGTGGTGTGGACGAACAACGACAAGGAAGCCCACACGGTGACCGAGCGCAACCTGTCGTTCGACAGCGGCTCGTTCGGCGTGGGCTCCACCTACCGGCGCACCTTCACGGCGCCCGGCATCTACAGCTACTTCTGCGACATCCACCCCAGCATGGTGGGCGTCATCGCCGTCTCGAACCCCACGACGGGCGGCACCCTTCCCCCTCCGCCCCCTCCGCCCACCGCACCGCCCGCCCCGTCCACGACGGTCGGCGGGAGCACGGGTGGCGGCACCGGTGGCGGCACGGGCGTGGGCACCGGGGGTGGCACCGGCGGTGGGAGCACCGGTGCACCTTCGGTGACCATCGCCGACTTCAGGTTCGCCCCGTCGGTGCTGACCGTCGCCCAGGGGACCACGGTCACGTGGACCAACAGCGGCCTCGCCCGCCACACGGTGGCATCGAACGACGGCACGTTCCACAGCCCCGACGTGCGCTCCGGCCAGACCTACACCCGCACGTTCAGCACGCCCGGGACCTACACCTACATCTGCGACATCCACCCCGACATGACGGGCACCATCGCCGTCACCGGCCCCGGCGGAACACCCCCACCGCCGGCACCGCCCACGACGTCGCCGTCTCCCGTGACGGCGAAGGGTGACGTCCGCATCGCCGACTTCAACTTCGCCCCGCGGACCATCACGATCACCGCCGGCCAGTCGCTGACCTTCGTCAACGCCGGCGCCGCCCGCCACAGCGCGACGGCCCGCGACGGATCGTTCGACACCGGCCTGCTGCCCAGGGGCCAGTCGGCCACCCGCACGTTCGGCACGCCCGGCACCTACCTGTACTTCTGCACGCTGCACTCGCAGATGACCGGCACCATCCTGGTGAAGGGCGCCGACGGTTCGGCCCCGCCGCCGCCGAAGGAAGTGGTGGCCGCGGTCGCCAAGGACGGCGACGTGCAGATCGCCGACTTCTCGTTCAAGCCCAGCACCCTGACGGTCGCCGCCGGCTCGTCGGTCGGCTTCACGAACGGCGGTGTGGCCCCCCACACCGCGACGTCGAAGGACGGCACGTGGGACACCGGCATCGTCCGCTCGGGTGCCACCACCCGCATCACGTTCGACACGCCCGGCACCTACACCTACTACTGCACCATCCACCCGCAGATGGTGGCCACGCTGCTGGTCACCGGCGCCGACGGTGCGGCACCGCCGCCCGAAGCTGCCGCTGCTGCGCCGGTGGCGCCCAGCAAGGTGGACGTGAAGGTGCTCGCCGACACGTTCGAGCCGGCCGACGCCCGAGTGGCGCAGGGCGGCGTGATCACCTGGACGGTCGACAGCCTCAGCCCACACATCGTCGAAGCCGACAAGGGAGCGTTCAAGAGCGAGCTGGTGCACCACGGTGAGGTGTTCAGCTTCACGTTCGACACGCCCGGCACCTACCAGTACCACGACGGTCTGACGGGTGAGATGGTCGGCACGGTCACCGTGGTCGCCGCTCCCGGTTCGGCCGGCGAGCTGGGTGCCGCCGCCGATGGTAAGTCGGCCAAGGTGAACATCGTCGACCTCGACTTCGACCCCCGCGAAGTCACCGTCGCCGTCGGCGCCGAGGTCACCTGGACCAACACCGGCCAGGCGCCGCACACGGTCACCGCCAAGGACCAGGCGTGGACCTCGGACATGCTGCAGAACGGCGACACCTTCTCGCACACGTTCGATGCGGTCGGCCGCTTCGAGTACCTCTGCAACCTCCACCCCAACATGGTGGGGACGGTCATCGTCACCGACGCCGCGGGCGTCGCACCGGCCGCGCAGGTTCCCCAGCCTGCACAGGCCCTGGTCGACCCGGGGGCCGGTGGCCGCGGTGGCACGCCGATGCTCCTCCTGGTGTTCGGTGGCATGGCGGTCGGCCTGGCCGCCTTCGTGGTGGGACGCCGTTCGGTGTCGCACCTCGCGGCACACAGCTGACCGAGTCGGTCGTCGCCCCCCCTCCCGGGACGGGGGGGCGGCGACCGACACTTCCGCGGTACAGGGCGGCGCTGCGCGTGAAGATCTCGGCG
>CBHWEI010000346.1:0-3575 GCA_966112835.1 uncultured Acidimicrobiaceae bacterium | reverse complement strand
TCGAAGCGGGTGGCGATCTCGCGCTGGGCCTGATCGACCGCATTGCGCACTTCCTGGCGATCCACTTCGGAGACGACGTCGAAACTGGGCATGTGTCCCAGCCTAATGAAGGCGGTAACGTACGAGACCGCTGATGGGTCGGTGCCCGAGTGGCCAAAGGGAGTTGACTGTAAATCAACCGGCGTCGTCCTTCGTAGGTTCGAATCCTGCCCGGCCCACCACTCCATCGCCAGGCCCCTCGGGGCCTGGCGATCGTCGTTTCAGAGGAACACCCCATGATCGTCATCGATGCCGAGGGCCTGGCTGCCAGCCGCCCGAACCGCCCGCTGTTCGCCGGCGTGTCGTTGACCATCGCCGACGGCGATCGCGTGGGCGTGGTGGGCATCAACGGCTGCGGCAAGAGCACGCTGCTGCGCATGCTGGCCCGCGAGCTCGAGCCCGAGTCGGGTGAGGTGCGATGGGGGCGGGGCGCCCGAGTGGGCTTCCTGTTGCAGCGCCCGGTGCTGCCCGAGGGCACGGTGCGCGACGCCGTCGCCAACGCCGCCGTGCAGGGCACGTGGCAGGGCGAGGCGATGCTCGACCGCCTGGGCATGGCCGACCTGCTCGACGCCCGCACCGACGAGCTGTCGGGCGGCCAGGCGAAGCGTGTCGCGCTCGCGCAGTTGCTGACCGGCGAGTACGAGGCGCTCATCCTGGACGAGCCCACCAACCACCTCGACCTCGACGCCATCCGCTTCCTGGAGGACTGGCTGGCGGCGTACCGAGGCGGGCTGGTGCTGGTGACCCACGACCGCCACGTGCTCGACAAGGTGACCACGAAGGTGCTCGAGATCGACCGCGGCTCGGCCTACCTGCACGTGCCCGAGGGCTGGCACGCCGGTTCCGGCTACGCCGCCTACCTGGCCGGCCGGGCCGAACGCGAGGAACGTGCCGAGGCGGCCGAGGCCGTGCGCCGCAACCTGGCCGCCAAGGAGCTCGCCTGGCTGCGCCGCGGCGCGCCGGCCCGCACGGCGAAGCCCAAGGCGCGCATCGCCACGGCCACGGCCCTGGTGCAAGGCAAGGCCCAGGCGGCCGCCCGCGCCGGCGACCTCGCCGCATCAATGGCTGGGTCGATGGGCTCGCAGCGGCTGGGCTCGAAGGGCATCGAGGTGCGCGACCTGTCGTTCTCGTGGCCCGACGGGACCCCGGTGCTCGACGGCATCCAGATCGCGTTCGAACCGGGCGACCGCATCGGCATCGTCGGCCCCAACGGCGCCGGCAAGTCCACCCTGCTCGACCTGGTTGCCGACCGCCTGCAGCCGACGGCCGGGAGTGTCGAGCGCGGCGCCACCGTGAAGATCGGCTACTACGACCAACTCGGCCGCGATCTGGACCTCACCCAGCGGGTCCGCGAAGCCGTCGCCGGCGACAAGGGCGAGCCGGCCGTGGCCGACGTCATCCTCATGAAGCAGTTCTGGTTCGACGGCGACGCCCAGTTCGCGCCCATCGGCACCCTGAGCGGCGGGGAACGCCGCCGACTGCAACTGCTGCTCACGCTGGTGCAACAGCCCAACGTGCTGCTGCTCGACGAGCCCACCAACGACTTGGACCTGGACACGCTCCGAGCGCTGGAGGACTTCCTGGACGACTGGCCGGGCATCGTCGTCACCGTCAGCCACGACCGGTCGTTCCTCGACCGGGTGACCGACGAGCTGTTCGCGCTGGACGGGCGTGGGGGAGCGGCCTGGATCCGCGGCGGCGTGGCCGCCTGGCTGGCCCAGCGCAACCAGGCGGCCGCCACGCCCGCAACGAAGCAGCCGGCCCCCAATCCGGCGGCCAAACCGGCGGCCAAGCCGAGCGGCGCGGCACCGCCCGCGGCGGCACCGGCGCGGGTGAAGCCCTCGGGCGGGCGCAGCCCGTCGACGGTACGTCGCCAACTCGGCCAGGCCGAGCGCGACCTGGCCGCAGCCACCGAGCGGCGCGAGTCCATCGCCGCCGAGTTGGCCACCGCGGTGGACCACCGCGAGATGGGCGCGATCGGCGAACGGCTGGCCGCGGCCCAAGAGGCCGTCGACGCCGCCGAGGAAGCCTGGCTGACGCTGGCCGACGAAGCCGAGGCACTCGGCCTCGACCTCTGACCACGACGCGGGAGCGGGCGCGTTCTTCAGTTGTCAAGGTGCCACCGGCCGGGCGTTCCTGCAGTCGCCGGCCGGTGTGGGTTGGGGATGGGCGGGGTCAGGCCGCCCACCGGTGGGGTGGTCCGGTGCTCATGACGCGTCCCGACGGAGTGGTGACGGTGAGCTCGCGATTGGGTCCGAGGTGCAGTGTCCATCCGTTGTCGTGGACGAGGTGGTGGTGCCGGTTGCAGAGCGGCAGCAAATTGGCGAGATCGGTCGCCCCGCCGTTGCGCCACCAGTGGATGTGGTGGATCGTGCAGCGGTCGAAGGTGATGTCGCAGCCGGGGATGCCGCACCCGCGGTAGAGCGCACGGAGCGCACGGCGCTGTGCCCGGTTCGCCAGACGGGTCGTCCGTCCGAGGTCGAGTCGGCCGGGTGCGGTGACGACGACCCCGTTGCGCACGACGATCTCGACGACGTGGGTGGAGGGGTGCCCGAACAGGTCGTCGAGGACTCGTTGGGGGATGTCGACGGGTCGTCCCCAGTCGGTGTCGGGTGTGCCGTCGGGGGTGGTGTGGTCGACCACGACGATGATCTCCGCGCCGGCAGCCGGTGCGCCTGCCTGGCCGTCGAGCATGAGCAAGAGGGCATGGGCTCGGAGGAACGCCTGTCGTTCGAGCGGGTCGGTCGGGCAGCCGGGGATGGGTGGCCCGTGGTGGAGTGCTTCGACGATGGCGCTGAGGCGTTGGTCGAACGACAATGAGCGGAGTGGGTCGAGGACCCATCGCCAGATGGTCATCCCGGTGTCGCGGTCCAACTGGGACGAGAGCCGGATGCCGGCCTGTTGGGCGGCGAAACGGGCCTCGGCGGGGTCGACGGGTTCGCCGTCGGGTGACTCGGGTTCGGGGGCGGGGCGTGACCGTTCGAAGCGGGAGACCTCGCGGGTGAGGTGGCGGGCGAACTGGGTGCCGGTCGAGGCGGTGGCGATGGCCAGCAGTCGTGTGGCGTCGCGGGTGAGTTGGTCGCGTTCGTGGGGGAGCAACCGGCGCAGGGCCTCGCCGAGGCGGTCGAGGTGCGTGGTCGACACGTCGCCGCGTTCGAGGGCTGCGGCGAAGGTGGGGAACAGGGTGGCGACGTGGGCGCGTCGTTCGAGCCGGGTGAGTGAGGCGGTGGTGTCGTGGACGCCGTCGAGCAGTTCCATCGGCGAGCGGCCCGTATCGATCAATGCCGCGGCGAGACGCAGTCGTTGCGCGTCGACCCATGCGGTCAGCCGGGAGCTGGCTGCGAATGCTTCGTCGAGGTCGGGTCCGAGCACGTCGTCGATCCACCGGTGGGGGACCACGTGATCGACGGAGGGTTCGTCGATGAGATCGGTCTGGTCGACCACGTGGGCCTCCTCTCGCAGCTTCTCGACCAGTGAGCGCGTTCTGCCGGGGGCAGTGAAGAGACCGGTTGGTGGTGGAACACTTCCACTGCGGG
>CBHWEI010000345.1:0-3583 GCA_966112835.1 uncultured Acidimicrobiaceae bacterium | reverse complement strand
AGATCGCCGGCATCGGCCCCGGCCCGTTCGCAGCCATGCTGCTGTCGGACATGGGCGCCGAGGTCATCCGCGTCGAGCGCGCCCAGAGCGTGCGCGGCCCGGCGCCCGACACGCCGCACTACGACGTCATGCTGCGCGGTCGCCGCAACGTGGCCCTCGACCTGAAGCACCCCGACGGCGTGGCGACGCTGCTCGATCTGGTCGAGCACGCCGATGCCCTCATCGAGGGCTTCCGCCCCGGCGTGATGGAGCGTCTCGGTGTGGGCCCCGACGTGTGCCTGGCCCGCAACCCGAAGCTGGTGTTCGGTCGCATGACCGGCTGGGGCCAGGAAGGCCCGTACGCGCAAGCCGCCGGCCACGACATCAACTACATCTCGCTCGCCGGTGCGCTGGCCCACTTCGGCCGTGCCGGCGAAGCCCCGGTGCCGCCGTTGAACATGGTGGGCGACTTCGGTGGCGGCGGCATGTTCCTGGCCTACGGCGTGGTGTGCGCACTGCTCGAGGCCCAGCGCAGCGGCCAGGGCCAGGTGGTCGACACCGCCATGGTCGACGGCGCCGCCGTGCTGATGAGCATGTTCTGGGCGTTCCGCACGATCGGCATGTTCGACGAGAACGCTCCGGGAACCAACCTGCTCGACACCGGCGCCCACTTCTACGACGTGTTCCAGTGCAGCGACGGCACCTACATCTCGCTCGGCTCCATCGAGCCGCAGTTCTACGCCGAACTGCTGCGCCTCACCGGTCTGGAGGGCGACCCCGAGTTCGCCCGGCAGATGGACAAGTCGCTGTGGCCGCACCTGAAGGACCGCCTGCGCGAGATCTTCCTCACCAAGACCCGCGACGAGTGGTGCGCCATCATGGAGCACACCGACGTGTGCTTCGCCCCGGTGCTCACCATGGGCGACGCCGCCCAGCATCCGCACAACGTGGCCCGCGGCACGTTCATCGAGGTGGCCGGCGTCACCCAGCCCCGGCCGGCGCCCCGGTTCTCGCGCACCGAGCCCGTCGTCGAGTCGGCGCCGGCCCACGCCGGCCAGCACTCGCGTGCCGTCCTGGCCGACTGGGGCATCGACACCGACCGCATCGAGGCACTCGTCGCCAGTGGCGCCGTCGCCGACGCAGGTGGCGGGAACGGCTGATAGACAGTTCCCCAATGGGAACACTCGTCTGCTTTCACGCACACCCCGACGACGAGAGCATCTCCACCGGAGGGACCATCGCGCGCGCCGTCGCCGAGGGTCACCGCGTGGTGCTGGTCGTCGCCACCAACGGCGACCACGGTGAGGTGCCCGAGGACCTGGCCGAGGGGGAGACCCTGGTGGACCGGCGCCGGGCCGAGACACGTGCGTCGGCCGACATCCTCGGCGTGCGCCGGCTGGAGTGGCTGGGCTACGCCGACAGCGGCATGACCGGCTGGGAGCAGAACCAGTTCCCCGGCTCGTTCTTCCAGGCCCCGCTCGACGAGGCCGCCGAACGCCTGGCCGCCATCCTGCGCGAGGAGCACGCCGACGTGCTCACCACGTACGACTGGCACGGCAACTACGGCCACCCCGACCACATCAAGGTGCACCAGGTGGGCCACCGCGCCGCCGAGCTGGCGGGCACCCCTGCCGTGTTCGAGGCCACCATGAACCGCGACGAGATGGTGCGCTTCTTCGAGATGGCCAAGGCCGAGGGCGGCAACGGCGGCCCCGACGGCGAGGACTGGGACCCGAACGGGCCGGCCGACGACGGCAACCCCATGGGCACGCCCGAGGCCGAGATCACGCACCGGGTGGACGTGTCGCCGTACGTGCTGCAGAAGCGCGAGAGCATCCGCTGCCACAAGAGCCAGATCACCGACGCCGGCTTCTTCAGCACCATGCCCGACGAGCAGTTCGCGTTCGCCTTCGGGCACGAGTGGTTCATCCGGGCCGGCAGCACCGAGCCGCTGCGCGACGGCTGGCTCTTCGAATGACCCGCATCCACCTGGTGCGCCACGGGCGTGCCGCGGCCGGGTGGGACAGCGATCCCGACCCCGGCCTCGACGAACTGGGCCGCGAACAGGCCATGGCCGTCGCCCGCGCCCTGGCGCCGATGGGCCCCCTCCCTGTGGTGTCGAGCCCGCTGCTGCGCTGCCGCCAGACCGCCTTCCCCCTCGCCACGGCCTGGAAGACCGAGGCCACCGTGGACCCGGCGGTCGCCGAGATCCCGTCGCCCGCCGGCGTGGCCATGGCCGACCGGGTGGACTGGCTGCGGGCCGCGATGGGCGGCACCTGGGCGCAGCTGGGCTCGCCGTACACCGATTTCCGCGACGGCGTGGTGGCCGCGGTGGCAGCGCTGCCGGCCGACACGGTGGTGTTCAGCCACTTCGTCGCCATCAACGCCGTCATCGGCGCTGCGGTCGGCGACGACCGGTTGGTGATCCGCAGCCTCGACAACTGCTCGGTCACCGTGGTCGACGTGGTCGATGGAGCCCTGAAGTTGGTCGAAGGCGGCCACGAGGCCGACACACTCATTCGCTGACCTGCACGTTCGCGGCCTCGATCTGCTGGCAGACTGAGCGCATGACGTCACGTCGAATCCTCGCCGGCCTCGCCGTCGGCGCGCTCTTCCTCACCCTCAGCGCGTGCAGCGACGAGCAGAGCAGCGCCGGCAGCACCGAGTCGAGCTCCAGCACTTCCACCTCGGTGGTCGACTCCACCAGCTCCAGCTCGACCAGTTCGTCGACCACCTCGACCACGTCGACCACCTCGACCACCCTGGCGCCCACGACGACGCTGCCGGTGATCGAGGGCCTCGGCCTGTCGGCGGCCGGCCTGGGCGACGCCCTGTTCGGTGCGGACGCCGACGAGACCATCGGCTACGTCACCGCGATCCTGGGCAAGCCCACCAACGACAGCGGCTGGCAGGACCCCGTCGCCATCGGCGCGGCGTGCAACGGCACGCAGATCCGGTTCGTCGACTGGCACGACCTGTCGCTGTACTTCACCGACGAGTCGCCCATCCGCAGTGGCTCGCCCCACTTCGCCTCGTACACCTACGGCCCGTCGGCCGACGGTGGCCCGGTGAACCCGTTCGGCCTCACCACCGACGCCGGGCTGGGCATCGGCGCCACGGTCGAGTTCCTCCGCGCCACCTACCCGAAGGCGAAGGTGAACCCCGGCGACGACCTGGGCGGACCGTCGTTCTACATCCAGGACGGCCTCACCGGCTTCCTGACCGGTGCGTCGAACGCCGACACCATCATCTCGTTCGTGGGTGGTTTCGGGTGCGGCGAGTAGCCTCTGTCTGATGCTCGCCGCAGGTCTCCAGACCGTCAAGGAAATCCATCACGGTTGGGCCTGGGTGGTCATCATCGGCAATGGGCTGGCCGGGTTGTGGGCGCTCGCGGCGAACTGGCTGCCGCAGTTGCGCACCCGTGCCCTGTGGTGGTTCATCGGCATCGTCGAGTCCACGGTGTTCGTCCAGGTGATCCTGGGCGTGACCATGGTGAGCAAGTACAAGGTGCCGTTGCCGCAGTTCCATGCGTTCTACGGCTTCGTCGCCATCATCGCCGTGGCCATCATCTACAGCTACCGCTTCCAGATGAAGCACCGCATCT
>CBHWEI010000344.1:0-3635 GCA_966112835.1 uncultured Acidimicrobiaceae bacterium | reverse complement strand
ACGAGTGATATCCGCCGTCGAGCGTGATCACGTCGCCCGTGTGCCAGCTGCTGGCGGCGCTGGCCAGGTACACCGCGATGCCGGCGAAGTCGGACGGCTTCCCCCAGCGGCGCATGGGGATGCGCGGCATCACGTTGTCGACGAACTTCTGCCAGCCGAGCGCTGGGGCGGTCATGTCGCTCTCCACCCAGCCGGGCAGGATCGCGTTGCAGCGGATGTCGTGGCGAGCGTGCTCGACGGCGATGCCCTTCATCATGGCGATGAGCGCGCCTTTGCTGCCGCCGTAGTGCTGACCACGCTGCTGGCCGTAGAGGGCCGAGCCCGAGGTGGTGAACACCACCGAGCCACCCCGGGGCGACTGGGCCACCATCTGCTTCACGGCTTCCTGGGCCGTGTAGAACGCGCCGTCCAGGTTCACGCGCAGCACGCGGTGCCACTCCTCGTCGCTCATCGTGGCGAAGCTCTCGGCCTTGCCGCCCACGCCGGCGTTCACGAAGCACGAGTCCAGCCGGCCCAGCGTGGCGACGGTGTGGTGCATCGCCTCGACGACGGCGTGCTGGTCGCCCACGTCGCACACCAGGTCCAGCACGGCGCCGCCGTGGGCCCGCAACTGCTCTGCAGCGGTGGCGTTCTTGTCGGGGTTCGTGCCCCAGATGGCGACGGACGCACCGTGCGCCGCCATGGCGTCGGCCATGCCCAGGCCGATGCCGCTGTTGCCGCCGGTGACCAGTGCGACGTGGCCGGTGAGGTCGAACAGGGCGCTCATGCCGGCGCTCCCGGGTGCGCCGCGGCGCCCATGACCATCTCCATCAACGGTGTCAGGTCAGGACCTCGTCGCAACGTGTGCCCGCCGTCCACGCTGAGGCACTGCCCCGTGACCCAGCCGCTGTCCGGTCCCAGGAGGAAGCGGACCGAGGCGGCGATGTCGTCGACCGTGCCGAGCCGGCCGACGGGCATCTGGTCCATGTAGTCGGCCACGATGCTCTCGGTGCTGGTGAGCCCCACCGAGATGTCGGTGGGCACCAGACCGGGCCGCACCGCGTTGGCGCGGATGCCCACGCTGCCCAGTTCGTCGGCGGCCTGCTTCACCAGCATCTCGAGCGCCGCCTTGCTGACGCAGTACGACGTCATGAAGCGGTGCGTCAGCGGTGCGGCGATGGACGAGATGGCCACGATGGAGCCGCGTCCGCTGCGGGCCAGTTGGTCGGCGGCGTGCTTGATGGTGAGGAACGCACCGGTGACGTTGGTGGTCATCACCGCGTTCCAGTCGTCGAGCGATGTCAGGTGCAGCGGCGCCGCCGAACCGGTGCCCGCGTTCGCCACCACCATGGTGAACCGGCCGACCCCGGCCGCCACCGCGCAGGCTTCCTGCACTGCGGCCTCGTCGGTGACGTCGCACACCACGGTGTGCACCGTCGCCCCGCCCTCGCGCAGCCCGCTGGCCGCGGTGGCGAGCTTGTCGGCGTTTCGGCCCGCCAGCACCACCGTGGCGCCGTCGCGGGCGAGGTGGGTGGCGCAGGCCAACCCGATGCCGCTGCCACCACCGGTGACCAGGGCCACTTCGCCGTCGAGTTGCCCGTCAGTTGGAGAGGTCGGTCGAGAGGTCATGGCTGCTTCCTAGTGGATCTGGGCGGCCGGGAGCGGACCGGGCCGGTGCCACTCGCCCCTGGTGCCGGGGGTAGCGTTGTCCCGCCATGGCACTGCACGACATCCGGCAACCGGCCGACCTGCGCGAACTGTCCTACCCCGAGCTCGACGAGCTCGCCGGGGAGATCCGCGACTTCATCGTGCACGCCGTCGCCGAGCACGCCGGCCACCTGGGCAGCAACCTCGGCGTCGTCGAACTGAGCCTGGCGCTGCACCGCGTCTTCGACTCGCCCACCGACGCCGTGCTGTGGGACACCGGGCACCAGGCGTACGTGCACAAGATCCTCACCGGCCGCCAAGCCGGGTTCGAGCAGCTGCGCCAGGCCGGCGGCCTGTCGGGCTACCCGAACCGCGAAGAGAGCCCGCACGACTTCATCGAGAACAGCCACGCCTCCACCGTGCTCAGCTATGCGTACGGGCTGTCGGTGGGGCGCGAGCTGCACACCAACCACTTCCGTCACATCGTCGGCGTCATCGGCGACGGTTCCATGACCGGCGGAATGGCGTACGAGGCGCTCAACAACATCGGTCACAGCAAGCAGCGCGTCATCATCGTCCTGAACGACAACGGTCGCAGCTACGCCCCCACCATCTCCAACCTGACGGCCGGCGTCACGGCCCGCGAGCAGGCCGAGATGGATCACCCCAGCCTGCCCGACCGCATCACCGAGAAGTTGTCGCACGCGCTCACCGACATCCGCCTGAACCCGGTGTACGTGCGCCGTCAGCGCCGGCTCGAAGCCTTCCTGCGCGACCTGCCCTACGTGGGCACCCAGGCCGAGAAGGGCGTCGAGGCCATGAAGGCCGCCGTGCGCGAGTTCCTGCAGCCGCCGTCGTTCTTCGAGGCGCTCGGCGTCCGCTACGTGGGCCCGGTCGACGGGCACGACGTCGAGCAGCTCGAGGCCACGTTCCGCAACGCCGTCGAACTGTCGGCCGAGGGGCCCATCGTGGTCCACGTGCTCACCCAGAAGGGCCGTGGCTACTCGCCCGCCGAAGACGACGACGAGAAGCACCTGCACGACGCGCCCGTGTTCGACCCCGCCGTCGGCCCGCCGCCGGCCGTCGTCACCGGCTACACGCAGTCGTTCGCCGAGGCCATCATCAAGGAAGCCGAACACGACCCGCGCCTGGTCGCCGTCACCGCGGCCATGCCCGGCCCCACCGGCCTGCTGCCGTTCCAGGCGCGCTTCCCCGACCGGTTCTTCGACGTGGGCATCGCCGAGCAGCACGCCGTCACCGGGGCGGCCGGCATGGCCATGGGCGGCCTGCGCCCCGTCGTCGCCATCTACTCCACGTTCCTGAACCGCGCATGGGACCAGGTGGTCTACGACGTCGCCCTGCACCGCCTGCCTGTGGTGTTCTGCCTGGACCGGGCCGGCATCACCGGCCCCGACGGCGCCAGCCACCACGGCGTGTACGACATGGCGCTGCTGGCCAAGGTGCCGGGCATGCGCGTGCTGGCACCGTCCAGCGCCGAAGAACTGGGTGTGATGCTGCACGACGCCATCCACCTGGCCGACGACGGCCCGGTGGCGTTGCGTTGGCCGCGCGGCGCCGCGCACCACGTGCCCGAGCACGAGGTGGGCGTGGGCCTGCACGCCCGCACGGCGCGGGCCGGCGACGGTTCCATCGCCATCCTCGCCATCGGCAAACTGGTGGTCGAGGCGCAGCACGCGGCCGAAGCGCTCGCCGCGTCCGGCATCGACGCCACCGTGTGGGACGTGCGTTCGTGCATCCCGCTCGACCCCGACATGATCGCCGACGCCGCACGGCACGGCGCGGTCATCACCGCCGAGGACGGCGTGCGCGAGGGCGGCATCGGCATGTCCATCGCCGACCAGGTGCACGAGGTGAACCCGTCGGTGCCGGTGCACGTACTCGGCATCCCGTCGAAGTTCCTGCCCCAGGGCTCGGCCGAGAAGATCCTCGCCCAGCTCGGGCTCGACGCCGACGGCATCGCCGCCGCGGCTCGCACGCTGCTCGGCTGA
>CBHWEI010000343.1:0-3656 GCA_966112835.1 uncultured Acidimicrobiaceae bacterium | reverse complement strand
CGCGCTTGTCTGGGGGACAAGAGGTCGTGGGTTCGAATCCCGCCAGCCCGACACAACAAGAGCCGGTGACCTGCTGAGAAGCGGGCGCCGGCTCTCGCCGTTCCCGGGCGCAGTCGCTGCGGGCGAGAGGTCATCCGGCCGGGTGCGACTTGGGTAACGTCGCCGCGGTGCCAGCCGTCGACCACCTCGCGCCTCCCCTGGGGCACCGGCGACCGCTCGACGGCATCCGTGCCCTGGCGGTGCTGCTGGTGGCCGGCGTGCACACCCACCCGCGGCTGGTGCCGGGCGGGTCCATCGGTGTCGACGTGTTCTTCGTCCTCAGCGGCTTCCTCATCACCACGCTGCTGGTGGAGGAGCTCGACCGGCATCGGCGCATCGCCTTCGGCCGCTTCTACGCCCGTCGCGCCCTGCGGCTGCTGCCGGCGCTGTTCGTGCTGCTGGGCGTGGTGACGCTGTGGGCCGTGGTGGTGGCATCGCCGAGCACCCGCCACGACGCCCTCATGGAGGTGCTCACCGCAGTCACCTACTCGCGCAACCTCACCGTGTGGGCCCACGTGCCTGGCCCGCTGCTGGGCCATACGTGGAGCCTGGCGGTGGAGGAGCAGTTCTACCTGCTGTGGCCGTTGTTCCTGGTGCTGTTGGTACGGCCGCGACGCAGCGCCCACGCAGCCGTGGTGCTCTTCCTGGCCGTCGTGGTTGCCTTCGGGGCGATGCGGGCGGCGGACATGACCGGCGTGGGCCTGGTGCTCATTCAGCGGCCCGATGCATTGCTGCTGGGCGCCGCGCTGGCGCTGTTGCGGCGTGAGCACCCCGACCGGCTGGACGGCACGCAGTCGTGGGGACCGCCCGTCGCGCTGCTCGCCACGTTCGGTCTGTTGGCCCTCGGCGCATGGGACGGCGCCGACGACTTCCACTCGGTGGGCTACTCGCTGGCTGCGGTGTGCGCAGTGGCGCTCATCGCCGGTTTGGTCGTGTCGAGTGGCAGGGGAGTGGCCCGCCTGTTCTCCACGGGCCCGGCCGTCACCCTGGGCAAGGTGTCGTACGGCTTCTACCTGTGGCACATGCCGGTGCTGCGCTGGACCGACGACCGGTTGGTGGGGCACTCGGCGCTGGTGCGCCTGCCCATCGGACTCGGGCTTGCTGCTGCAGCCACTGCGGCCTCGTACGTGCTGGTCGAGCGGCCGGCACTGCGCTGGAAGGACCGGTTCCGCGTGTCAGCGGTGGCCCAGGCCGAGCAGGCCGGCCAGCAGCACCAGGATGAAGCCGATGCGCAACGCGATGGACACCCAGAACATCGCTGACCGTCCACGCCATCCGCCGCGAGGGCCCTGCGGGCCGTTCGAACCGGGCTCGTGCATGGGCATGGGCGGCGGAAACGCGGACACATCGTCACCGTAGGCCCGAACGGGGGTCAGGAGGGTCGCACCCGGTGAAGGACGGCACGGGATTGTCAGAAAATGGTGAAGAAACCCCGCAGAGTGGCGAAATCGGGTGCATGATGGTGGTGTGAGCCGTACTCGACGGCTCTCGAGGAGTTCCCCATGGCGGCATTCGAGGCAGTCGACATCACCAGCCCGGCGTTTCAGCTCAGGCTCGCCAGCCTGCTGGTGGCGACGCGCACTCGGCGCGGTCAGGGTGTGGGCGCCGTCGCCAAGGCCAGCAACGGCCGCTTCTCGAAGCACGATCTGAAGGCCTTCGAGGCGCCCGCGCGGCCCCTCGACGAGGCGACCATCGACGAGCTGGCCACGCTGTACGCGTGCGACCTGGGAGAGATCCTGCCACTGCGGCTGCCCGTGGTCATCAGCGCCAACCGCGTCAGCGCGGGTGGCGTGCACGAGGACTTCGATGCGGCCAAGCCCGACGCCATGCTCGCCGCGTACCTGGCCCTGGTGCGCTCGCTGCGCCGGCAGAAGCGCACGCCGGTGGTCGACCTGCGCCGCGACGACATCGAGGTGCTGGCCGGATTCTTGAAGGTGCCCCGTGAGACGGTCGTTCACGAACTCGCGACGCTGATGCACGCGACCCGCACCACGCGGACCGCGATGGTGGGCGTGCTCGCCACCGGCGCGGTCGTGGTCGGCCTGGTCGGCACCGTCGCCGCGGTGGGGGCCAACGACGCCTCGCCGCCGCCCGACCCCACCGAGACGACCACGGCGGTCACCGAGTCGACCGTCCCCGAGACCACGTCGCCCGAAACGACCGTGGTCGAGACCACCGCAGTGACCACCACGACGGTGGCGCCCGAGACGACGGTCGTCGAGACCACGCTGGCACCCACCACGGTGCCCACCACGCAGAAGCCGCCGACCTCCACCACCGTGAGGCCGAAGCCGCCTGCCACCACGACGACGCAGCCGTTCATCGACACGAACCTGACGACGACGTCGACCATCGTCGACACGGGCGGCCCGCCGACGGTTCCGCAGCCCTGATCGCGGCGAGGTTGGGCCCCGCGGAGTGGGCCCACCGGTGCGCTGATCGACGACGCGTCTGGCCCCTGGCGAGAGGTCCACAAGAAGTCGTCAATTCGCTCATTTTCTGTGCTCAAGCCTTTGGTTCCACCTGCCGATATCCGATGCAGGTGCAACGAAGGAGTGGGCAATGGATGACACCGCGATGATCGATCTGCGTTCGGACGCGTTCGCGAAGCGATTGGCGAACCTGATGGTCGCGACACGGTCGGCGCAGGGACGCTCGGTACGGCAGATGGCCAAGGCGAGCGGCGGCGGGTTCAGTGCCGCGCAGTTGAAGTCGCTCGAGCGGGGGACCACGCCGCTCGACGACGACCTGGTCGAGTCGGTCGCCGAGCTGTACGGCTGCGACCTCGGTGCGATCCTCCCCACCCGCTTGCCGGTCGTCATCGGCGCCGGTGTCATCAGCGCGGGTGGCGTGTCCACCGTCTTCGAACCGAACAACTCCACCGCGTTGCTCGAGGCGTACCTGAAGCTCGTGCGCTCGCTGCGCCGCCAGAAGAAGGCCCCGGCCGTCGTCCTCCGTCGTGAGGACGTCGAGGTGCTCGCCGGCTTCCTGAAGCAGCCCGGCGAGACCGTCGTCGACCGTCTCGCGGCCCTCATGGGCGCGAGCCGTTCGCAGCGGACGGCCATGGGTGGCCTGTTCGCGTCGGGCGCCGTCGTCATCGGCCTCGTCGGCACCGCGGCGGCGGGCGGCGGCGGCATGACGTCGCGCAGCGCACTCGTGAAGGGCCCCTTGCACGACGCGATCGGCCGCGTGGTGTTCGAATCGTCCGGCGACGGCGAAGGCGCGCAGGGCGGCAGCCCGCACGGCGCCGGCACCGGTCGGGAAGTGGGTGGCACCGGCTGGACCATCGGATCTGGCGGCCAGGGCACCGACAACGACAACGATGGCGACGACACCTCCGGCGGCGCCTCCCGGGTGACCGGCCACAGTGGTGGCGCGCCGCACGGTCAGTCGCACGCGGGCGGTTCGTCCGACAGCGGTGACGACTCGCTGATCGACACCGATCTTCCCGACCCGGACGTCGACCCCGGCGACCCGGCGATCCCGGACCCGAGCAACCCCGGTACCGACACTCCCGACCCCGGCGTCACCGACCCGGGTGACCAGGGCAATGGTGGCGACCAGGGCAACCAGGGCAATGGTGGCGATCAGGGTGGCGACCAGGGCAATGGTGGCGA
>CBHWEI010000342.1:0-3704 GCA_966112835.1 uncultured Acidimicrobiaceae bacterium | reverse complement strand
CAAGGTGTGACGGGCAAGGTGTGACGGGCCGCTCCGCATCGGTCGGCGCACCACCACTCCCCTAACCTGCCGCCATGCGCGCCGCCGTCATGCAGAACTGGCAGTTGCAGGTCCAGGACCTGCCCGACCCCGTACCCGGCTCCGGCCAGGTGCTCACCCGGGTGCTCGCCTGCGGCATCTGCGGCAGCGACCTGCACATGCTGCAGCACGGCGCCGAGGTGCGCGCCATGACCAACGAGTTGCTCGGCGGCGCCGAGCCCGACCCGATGGCACCGAAGAGTTTCGAGCCCGAGCACCCCACGGTGATGGGCCACGAGTTCTGCTGCGAGGTGCTCGACCTGGGCCCCGACTGCGGCAACCTGAAGGTGGGCGACGTCATCGTCAGCATGCCCGTGGCGTTCGACAACGACGGCCTGCACGCCGTCGGCTACTCGAACCGCTACAACGGCGGCTACGCCGACATGATGGTCCTCAACGAGATGTTGGCCATGAAGGTGCCGTCGGGCATCCCGGCCGAGATGGCCGCACTCACCGAGCCGCTCGCCGTGGGCGTGCACGCCGTGGCGAAGAGCCGCATCACCGGTGGCGACGCCGCCATCGTGCTGGGCGCCGGTCCGGTGGGCCTGGCCTGCATCGCCGAACTGCGCATGCGCGGCATCGGCCCCATCGTGGTCGCCGACTACTCGGCCAAGCGTCGCGAGCTGGCCGCACAGCTGGGCGCCGACGAGGTGGTGGACCCGCGGGTCGAGTCCGCCATCGACGCCTGGAAGCGGGTCGACGGTGTTCGCCCCCTGGTCATCTTCGAGGCCGTCGGCGTGCCGGGCATGATCGAGCAGGCGCTGCGCATGGCGCCGCGCAACGCGCGCATCCTGGTGGTGGGCGCGTGCATGCAGGAGGACCGCTTCCACCCCATGCTGGCCCTCGGTCGCGAGATCAACATCCAGTTCGCGTTGGCCTACGAGCCGCACGAGTTCGCCCAGTCGCTCACGGCCATCGCCGAGGGCAAGGTGGACCTCACGCCATGGCACACGGGCACGGTGCCGGTCGACGGGGTCCCGCAGGCGTTCACCGACCTGGCCAACCCCGAGCGCCACGCCAAGATCCTGGTCGTCCCCGGCACCTGAACCGGCGCAGCTCGAGCACGATCCGTGCCCGACCCGGAAGGGCCGCAGAACCGAACTCCGGCCACCCGAATAGGCTCGTGCCCGTATGAGCGATTCGTTCCCGCGCCAGCACGCCCGCACCCAGCGCCTCACCCTCGGTGACCCGCGCAACGTGACGGTGTCACCCGACGGCGCTCGCGTCGTGTTCGCCCGCAGCCGCGCCGGCGACGACCCCGTGAACTGCCTGTGGGTGCTCGATGTCGCCAGCGGCGACGAGCGCCTGGCCGGCGACCCGCACGTGCTGCTCGGCGCGGCCGACGACGAGACGTTGCCGCCCGAGGAACGCGCCCGCCGCGAACGCATGCGCGAAGGCGCCGGCGGCGTCACCGCGTTCGCCACCGACCGCACCGTGTCGGTCGTCGCGTTCGCACTCGCCGGCCGTCTGTTCGTGGGCGGGTTGCTCAGCGGGCAGGCGCGCGAACTGCCGGTCGACGGTCCGGTGTTCGACCCACGGCCCGACCCCGTCGCCACCCGCGTCGCCTACGTGAGCGGCCGCTCGCTGCGCATCGCCGAGCTCGACGGCAGCAGCTGGGAACTGGCGGGTGACGTGTCCGACGACGTCACCTGGGGCAGCGCAGACTTCGTGGCCGCCGAGGAGATGCACCGCTTCCGCGGCTACTGGTGGAGCCCTGACGGCGCCAGCATCGCCGCCTGCCGCGTCGATGTGGGTGCAGTGCAGCGCTGGCACATCGCCGACCCGGCCAACCCCGATCGCCCCGCCACGATGGTGCGCTACCCAGCAGCCGGCACCACCAACCCCGACGTGTCGTTGCACGTGCTGGCGCTCGACGGCGGCAGTACCGAGGTGGTGTGGGACCGCACCACCTACCCGTACCTGGCCGACGTGACGTGGCGCGGACCCGAGCGGCTGTTGCTCACCGTCCAGTCGCGCGACCAGCAGTCGTTGATGGTGCTGTCGGCAGACTCGCGGTCCGGCGTCACCGAACCGCTCTTCGCCGACGGCGATCATGCATGGGTCGAGCTCGTGCCGGGCACCCCCGGCACCCTCGACGACGGCCGCCTGGTGATGTGCGCCGATCGCGACGGCGGGCGTTGCCTGTTCGTGGACGGCGAGCCCGTCACACCGTCCGACTTGCAGGTGCGCTCGGTGCTCGCGGTGCAGGACGACGAGGTGTGGTTCGTGGGCAACCCGCTCGACGACGCCACCGTGCAGCACGTGTGGAAGTGGACGGGCGACGGTGTGCTCACCGCCATCACCACCGAAGCGGGTGTGCACACGGCCGCCGTCGGCGGGCGCACCGTGGTGCTCCGCTCGGCCACCCTCGACCGTCCGGGTGCGGTCACGCAGGTGGTCGGCGGCCCGGTGGTGACGTCGCACGTGCAAACCCCACTCGTCACCCCGAACGTCACGCTCCACCACTACGGCGACCGCCGCGTCGCCACCGCCGTCCTGCTCCCCCACGACCACGACGGTTCACCCTTGCCGGTGCTGCTCGACCCGTACGGCGGCCCACACGCCCAGCGCGTGCTGCAGGCGCACAACACGTACCTCACCTCGCAGTGGTTCGCCGATCAGGGCTTCGCCGTGGTCGTGGCCGACGGCCGAGGCACGCCCGGGCGCGGCAGCGAGTGGGAACGTTCGGTGCGGCACGACCTGGCCACGCCGGCGCTGGATGACCAGATCGCCGCGCTGGAAGCAGCCGCGAACGAGTACCCACTCGACCTCGAGCGCGTGGCCATTCGCGGTTGGAGCTTCGGCGGCTACCTGGCCGCGCTCGCGGTGCTGCGCCGGCCCGATGTGTTCCACGCCGCCATCGCCGGTGCACCGGTCACCGAGTGGCGCCTGTACGACACGCACTACACCGAGCGTTACCTGGGCGACCCCGGCGAGGACGCCGAGCCGTACGACGCGAGCAGCCTGCTGCCGCTGGCCGATCGCCTGGAGCGCCCGCTGCTGCTGGTGCACGGCCTGGCCGACGACAACGTGGTGGCGGCGCACACGCTGCAGCTGTCCAGTGCCCTGCTCGCCGCCGGCAAGCCGCACGAGGTGCTGCCACTGGTGGGGGTGACGCACATGACTCCGCAGGAGGTCGTGGCCGAGAACCTGCTGCTGCACCAGCTCGACTTCCTGCGTCGGTCGTTGGCGACACCACGCGGCAACTAAGTTCCATCGCGTCATGAACCAGCGCCTCCTCGACCTCTACAGCCATGTCTCGGTGCACGCCACCGCCGATCTCGAACACGAGGCCGCGGTGGAACTTCTGTTGCTCGTGATGACGAGCGACCACCACATCAGCGACGCCGAGATCGACGAGATCCGCAACATCAGCGACGACTCCGGCTGGGAGACCGAGACGTTCTCGTTCGACCAGTACCTGGGCAAGGCCATGGCCAAGGTGCGCCAGGCGCAGGCGTCGCACTCGGTCGACGCACTGCTCGACGACATCGACGAGCGAGTGTCGAACCACCTGCTGCGCGCCGCGCTGTTCAGTGCCGCGCGCGACGTCGCCGGCGCCGACCACGACATCGACCCCGAAGAGCAGGGCCTGCTCGGCCAGATCGCCGCCCGCTTCGGCTGAC
>CBHWEI010000341.1:0-3708 GCA_966112835.1 uncultured Acidimicrobiaceae bacterium | reverse complement strand
GCGCCGGCGACGACGTGCGCGTGTTCACCCGCAGCCTGCGCGACATCACCGGCGCGGTGCCCGAGCTGGTGCGCGCCGTGCAGTCGCTGGACGTGGACGACGTGGTGCTCGACGGCGAGGCGTTGGGCCTTGACGCCGACGGCGCTCCGCTGGCGTTCCAGGACTCGATGAGCGGCGGATCGGTGCTGCGGCCGTTCTTCTTCGACGTGCTGCGCCTGCAGGGCACGTCGCTGATCGACGAGCCGCTGCAGGTCCGCAAGGCCGCATTGGCCGATGCGGTGCCGGCCGTGCTGCGGCTGCCCACCCTGGACGTGGCCGACCCGGCCGACTCGGCCGACATGGCGACGGCCGATGGATTCGCCGCCGCGGCGCTCGACGCCGGGCACGAAGGGGTGATGGTGAAGGCGCTCGACTCGCCGTACCAGGCGGGCCGCCGTGGCGCCACGTGGCGCAAGGTGAAGCCGGTGCACACCCTGGACCTGGTGGTGCTGGCTGCCGAATGGGGCCACGGCCGGCGCACCGGCTGGCTGAGCAACCTGCACCTGGGGGCACGCGGTGCCGATGGCACGTTCGTGATGGTCGGCAAGACCTTCAAGGGCCTCACCGACGAACTGCTGCGCTGGCAGACCGCGGCCTTGCAGGCCCTGGCGCTGGGCGAGCCCGAGCGCGGGTACATCCAGCACGTGCGCCCCGAGTTGGTGGTCGAGATCGCCGTCGACGGGGTGCAGCGCAGCACCCGCTACCCGGGTGGCGTGGCGCTGCGGTTCGCCCGCGTGCGCCGCTACCGCACCGACAAGCCGGCCGGTCAGGCCGACACCATCGAACGCGTGCAGGGGATGCTCGCCAGGCGCGGATAGGTTTGCGCAGGTCATGGCAACACTGCGCTTCAGCTTCGGCACGATGGGCTCGGGCAAGAGCACGATGGCGCTCCAGATCCATCACAACCTGGCCAGCCGCGACCTGTACGGCCTGCTGCTCACCATGCTGGACCGCGAGGGTGCCCAGGTGACCAGCCGTCTGGGCGTGGCCGCCGACGCCATCGAAGTGCGGCCCGACCTGGACATCTACAAGATGGCGGTCGAGCACTGGCCCATCCACTACCTGGTGTGCGACGAGGCCCAGTTCTACACCGTCGAGCAGTGCGACCAGTTGGGTCGCGTGGTCGACGACCTGGGCGTCGACGTGTTCGCGTTCGGGCTGATCACCGACTTCCGTGGCCTGCTGTTCGACGGCACCAAGCGGCTGTTGGAGATCGCCGACGAACGCGTGCCCATGCAGGTGGAGGCACGGTGCTGGTGCGGCGCGCGGGCCACGCACAACGCCCGTGTGGTGAACGGCGAGCTCACCTACGAGGGCGAGACCGTGGTGGTGGGCGACACCGACGAGCAGGCCGAACAACCCCTGTTCGGCGACACCGTGCGCTATGAGCTGCTGTGCCGGGCGCACTACCGCGCCGGCATCCTGGGGAGCTGACCGTGGCACTGGGCGCATCGGGGCCGCCGGCCACCCCCAAGCAGGTGAGCTACCTGCAGGCGCTGCTCGAGAAGGCCGGCTACGCCACGTTCCGTGAGGCCCGGCGGGCCTACGGCCTCACACAGCGTCAGGCGGGCGGCAAGTTCACCAAGCAGGAGGCGTCGGCGCTGATCGATCGCATCGTGAACGGCGAGCCCGACGTGGACCGCGAAACCATCCTGGAGGAGCAGGCCACGGCCGCCCAGGCCGAGGTGCTGCGCGGCATGCCGGCGTCGTGGCTGGCCGACGAGTTGCGCCGCCGCGGCTGGACGGTGGGCGAGCCCTGAGCCGGGCGTGCACCGCACGAGGGGGTCGAACCCTCGTGGTTTTCCTGCACCGGGTTCACCTTCGTCAAGCGTTCGTCCAAGAACTGGAAAGTCCCCAACGTTTCGGCTGGTTGTGGCGTGTACTTGTCGACACACGCAGTAGCTCGACCCCGAACACAGGAGCGAACCATGAACCCCACTTCCCGCCGCCGCATGATCATCGTGAGTGCCCTCTCGGGCATCCTCGTCTTCGGAGCCGCCGGCTTCGCCGCCGCCGCCACCGGCTCGGGCCGGGCCCGCCCGCAGATCGAGGACGTCACGACGACTGTGGCCGTCACCGACGCCCCCACCACGGAGGCGCCCACCACCGACGCTTCGACGACGGTGCCGACCACCGAGGCCCCCACCACCGAGGCGCCCACCACGGCGGTCGACAACACCACCGGCACGAGCACCGACAACAGCATCGACGACGACGATGACGAGGCCACCGAGAACAGCCTCGACGACGAAGGCGACGACGACGACGCCGACGAGGACAACAGCGGCCACGGCAACTCGCACGACGACAACGAGGACAACAGCGGCCACGGCAACTCGCACGACAGTGGCGACGACAACGGTGGCGACGACGACTGAGTCTCCCGCGAACGAGTTGGTGGGATCTCCCGTCTCTCCACCTCGAGAGCAATGGCGCACAGCGGCCTTCGGGCCCGCTGTCGTCGTTTTCCGGCCGCGTCGGTGGTGCCGGTGTGGCGATCAGTCGCCGGGCACGCCGAACGCGCCCCGCTCGAAGTCGCGGAAGGCGTCGCGCAGTTCCTGCTCGGTGTTCATGACGAACGGGCCGTAGCGGGCCACGGGCTCGCCGATCGGCTCGCCGGTGAGCACGATGACCTCGCTGCTGGCGGTGACGCCCGTGATGTCCAGCTGATCACCCTCGATGACGGCCAGGATGCCCTCGTCGACCTGGGTGTCGCCGATGCGCACCGAGCCGACCATGGGGTACACGAGCACCCGATGGCCCTGGGGGAGTGACGTGCCGACCGTGGCGTCGCGCTGCAGGGTGACGTGGCCGTAGCTGATGGGCGTGCGCGTGCTGCCCGGCCCGGTGAGGCCGAACAGGTCGCCGGCGATGACCCGGATGGTGACGCCCGGCTCGTCGCGCCGGGCATTGGCCTCGGCGCGCAGGTCCTGGTACGCCGGCGGGTCCATCTTCTGTGCCGCGGGCAGGTTCACCCACAGCTGCAGGCCGTGCACCCGGCCGCCCTCGGCCTGGGCGGCGGCGCTGGGGCCTTCCTTGTGCAGCACGCCCGAGGCGGCGGTCATCCACTGGGTGTCGCCCGACCGCAGTGACCCGTGGTTGCCCATCGAGTCGCGGTGCTCCATGTCGCCCTCGAGCAGGTACGTGACGGTCTCGAAGCCGCGGTGCGGGTGCCACGGCGTGCCGACGCCCTTGCCGGGCTCGAACTCGGCGGGGCCCATGTGGTCGAACAGCAGGAACGGGTCGAGGTGCGACAGCGAGGCGGTGGGGAAGGGGCGGCGCACGACGAAGCCGTCGCCCTCGACGGCCTGTTGTGCCCGGATGAGGCGGGTGACGGTGGTGGTCATGTCCACGGCAACTCGTTGCGGGCGCAACATATTCCGCGGGTTGGTGCCGGTCAGTTCGTGCCGGCGGCCGCAGCGATGATGGCGATGACGATGAACACCACGCCGAGCGCCAGGAAGGCCGTCCCGATGATGCCGCAGATGCGGCCTGCGGTGACGTTGCCGCGGTTCGAGTACTGCACCTGCGGGTTGCTGTCCATCTCGCGCAGCGCCTTGTTGCCCATGTTCCACGCCACGGGTCCGAGCAGTCCACACACCACCAGCGACAGGATGCCGAGGATGAGGATGGTGGTGCCCTGCGGGTGTTCGGCCGGCCGGCCCGCCC
>CBHWEI010000340.1:0-3775 GCA_966112835.1 uncultured Acidimicrobiaceae bacterium | reverse complement strand
TGCTCGCCGGGGATGGTGAGCTCGAGCACGATGTCGTCACCGAGCTCCAGTTGCTCGTCGCGGCGCACCTTGTCCTTGATGGGCACGATGTAGCCGCCGTCCTTGGGCCACAACGACGTGGTGAACGTGGTGTTGCCGATGTGGACGGTCGCAGGGATCATGCCCCAGCCGTACGTGACGCTCGGCGCGACGGCACGGATCTCCTCGACGTCCGCCGGGGGCACGGTGACGAAGTGGTACGGCGACGGCCCGCGCCACCACCAGATCTCGCCGCCGAAGTGGAGCTCGAGCTGCACGGGACCGCCGGCCATCAGTGTTCCTCCCGGTGGCGGCGCACGCGGCGGCGGCCGATGGCGATGACGGTGGCCGGCACGTAGAACGCTCGCGCCGGCAGCGACACCTCGCTCCACGGCCGCTTCGCCAACGGGGCACGCCAGGCGAGCATGCGGTAGAAGAAGAACGCGGCGATGACGAGGTGCATGCCCACGAGCGCCCACGGGAAGCCGGTCGGGCCGATGATGCCCATCATGGCCCCCGCCACCAGCGGGCCGGCGATGGCCCCGACGCCGTACATCTTCACCAACTGCGAGGCCGCACCCGACAGGTGCTCGGGCTCGATCCAGTCGTTCGTGTACGCGCCCACCACCGAGTACAGCGGGTAGCTGAACCCGCCGACCAGCATGAACAGGAAGAACGCCATCGGCTTGTGCGGCGAGCCCAGCAGCATCAACGCCGCGGCCCCGGCCGCCGACAGGCTCGCCGCCACGCCCACGGCACGTCGGTCGATCTCGTCGCTGGTGGACGAGATGGGCCACTGCAGCACCACGCCGCCGATGCTCGGCAACGCCACGAACAGACCGACCAGGCCCAGGTTCACGCGGGTGGCATACACCGCGGCCATGCCGCTCATGGCGCCGTGGGCGACGCCGACGAGCAGGCACGAGAACACGCCGGTGGGCACGATCTTGGACAGCTCGCGCAGCGACATGGGCTGCGAGTCCTCGATGGCCGGGGCGATGGCCTTCTCGGACAATGCCACGGGAGCGACCGCCAGCGACGTGCAGATGGCGGCGACGGCGAAGCCGGTGACGAGCAGTGGATCGAACAACGACACCGACACCTGGCCCAGGCCGTAGAACGCGATGGTGAGCGCGCCGTAGACCGCCAGCAGGCGGCCACGGTTCTGGTTGTCGGCGAGGTCGTTCAACCACGACTCGGCCACCACGTACAGGCCGGCGAAGCACAGACCGGTGACCAGGCGCAGCAGCACCCACGCCCACGACTGGTCGGTGATGCCGATGCCGATCGTGGCCGCTGCCAGCAGCGAGGCCAGCGCCGCGTAGACGCGGATGTGGCCCACCCGGCCGAGGCCGCGCAGGGTGAGCACCGAGCCGGCCAGGAAACCCACGTAGTAGGCCGCACTGATGATGCTGCTCACCACCGTGGGCAGGCCCACGGTCTCGGAGCGCACGCCCAGCAGCGTCGAGAACAGGCCGCCCGCGGTCATCAGCAGCGCCAGCCCGGCGAACAACCCCCACGTGGCCAGCGCCAGACCGCGCCGCGCCGCGGGCCCGTCGTCGAGGTGCAGCGACTCGCCGCTCATCGGCTGGCCGTCAGAGGATGACGACCGACTCCGCGACGGCTTGCGCGAAGTCGAAGAGGTCGGTGTTCGAGGGACCGGGGCCCTGCGTGTACAGGAGCAGCGAGTACTCGGTGCCGTCGAGCGGGATGACCATGACCACCTTCGACGACTGACCACCGGTGCCGCAGCCGTCGAGCAGCAACGCCTGCGCGGTGCCGACGAGCGTCGGGTAGTCGTTCTCGTTCTTCCGGTCGGTGCACACGGTCTCGCCGGGGTCGGCGCTGTTCAGCAGTTCCTCGACCGACGGCAGCTGCGCGGTGGGGCCGACCGACACCGAGATGCCGAACGTGTCGTGATCGGTGTCGGACGAGAACGCGTTCAGGTCGGTGGCGCCGGTGACGTTGCCCAACTGCACGCCGTTGGCATCGGTGGGCGTGGTGTCCACTTCGAACGTGTCGAGCATGAGCACCGTGAACGTGTTGGTGTCGTCGGTGAACACGTTCACACCGGGTGAGGCGGTGGTGGGCGTCGCCGGGTTCGTGGTGGGCGCGGTGATGGCCAGCGTGGTCTCGGGGGCGAGCGTGGTGCTGGGCGCGAGCGTGGTGGACGCGGCCGGAGCGGTGGTCTCGGACACGATGGTGGTGGTGCCGGGCGAACTGGTGGTGTTGTCGTCGCCCGTGAGCACCACGATGGCGACGACGATGATCGCGACCACGGCCACTGCGGCGGCGATGATCCAGGGCAGCTTGTTGTTGCCCCCCGACGCGGGCGGCTGGCCGGTGGGCGGCACACCGCCGGGCGGCACTCCACCCGCCTGCCCCGGCACCGGCTGGCCCGGGTACGGCTGGCCGGGGTACGGCTGGCCGGGCGCGGGCTGCCCGGCAGCCGGCTCACCCGGCGTGCTGGGCATCTGCGTGGTGGGCGCGAACGTGGGCGTGGCCGGTTGCACCGGCATGGGCTCGGTGGGAGGGAATTGCGGCACGGCCGGCGGGGCCGGCGGCGGAGGTGGCGTTCCGGGCGGCGGAGGCGGCGGGAACGAGTCGTTGGAGCCCATCGACACCGAGCCTACTCAGCGTGTGTTCGCTGGTCAGGCACCCTTGCGGCGGCGCACTTCGGCGGTGATCGCGGGGATCACCTTGTGCAGGTCGCCGATGACCGCGTAGTCGGCCTTGGTGACCATGTTGGCCTCGGCATCGGTGTTGATCGCCAGGATCTTCTTCGACGCCATGGCGCCCACCCAGTGCTGGATGGCACCGGAGATGCCGCACGCCAGGTACAGGTCGGGCGCGATGCGGGTGCCGGTCTGGCCCACCTGATCGGTGTGGTTTCGCCAGCCGTTGTTGGTGACCGCGCGCGAGCAACCGACGACGCCGCCGAGCAGGCCGGCGAGCACTTCCAGCGGTGCGAACGCCTCGGCCGAGCCCACACCACGGCCGCCGCCCACCACGAGCGGCGCGGTGGCCAGCGTGACGCCGGCAGCGCGTTCGACGCGCTCGGCGACCACCGAGCGGGCCAGCGACGGGTCGAGGTCGACCGCCACCGAGCCCACCGTGCCGGCCGCAGCGGCCTCGGCCGCCTCGAACGTGTGGTGCGTGACGGTGACGAGCTTGATCGACGCGTCGAGCGTGCACTGCTCGAGCAGCGAACCGCCCCAACGCACACGAACGATGCTCCACTGGTCGCCAGGGGTGATCTCGTTGCAGTTGGCCACGAACGGCAGGTCCAGGCGGGCGGCCGCCTGGGCCATCACCTCGTTGCCGCGGTCGGTGCCGCACGCCAGCACGGCCGACGGCTGCAGGGCGCGCACCGCCTGTGCGACGGCTTCGCCCCACGCCTCGGGGCCGTAGTCGGTCAGCAGGTCGTGGTGCACCTGGTGCACCGCGGCGGCGCCGTGCGCGGCCAGCTCGCCGGCCAGGCCGTCGGCCGCAGCGCCGAGGGTGATGGCGTGCACGTCGCTGCCCAGGGTGCGGGCCGCGGCGAGCGCCTCGAGGGTGGCGGGGCTGAGCGTCCCGCGATCGTGTTCGACGACGACGAGCGTGCTCACTTCAGCAACCCCAGTTCTTCGAGCAGGTCGACCACGGCGGGCGCGGCGTCGGGGCCGTTGCCGAGGATGACCGTCTGGCTGACCTGTTCGGCCGCCGCCAACAATGTGACCATCTGCTGGCCGCCGGCCTCACCCTGCGGCGAGACCTG
>CBHWEI010000339.1:0-3811 GCA_966112835.1 uncultured Acidimicrobiaceae bacterium | reverse complement strand
CCTCGCGGTAACCTGTGCCCCGACATGGACTCGCAATCCGACACTCCCACGTCGCCCCCCGCCCCGCTGGCCCCCGACCTCGCCACGCAGTGGCTGTTGCGCCCCCACCTCACCTTCCTGAACCACGGGTCGTTCGGGGCGGTGCCCCGTTCGGTGTTCGACGCGACGGTGGCATTGCAACGCGAGATGGAGCGCAATCCGGTGGAGTGGCTCGGCCGACGCGCCGACCAGTTGCTCGCCGCAGTGCGGGCCCGTCTGGCCGGGTTCGTGCACGCCCGCCCGGACGACCTGGTGTTCTTCCCCAACCCCACCACGGCCATCAACATGGTGGCGAGGAGCCTGTCGTTGACGTCGGGCGACGAGATCGTGACCACCGACCACGAGTACGGCGCCATGGACCGCACGTGGCGCAAGCTGGCAGCGGAGTGCGGTGCGACGGTGGTGCGTGTGCCGATCCCGCTGCCGGTCGACACGGGTGCCGACTTCGTCGAGCGTGTCTGGTCGGCGGTCACCGAGCGGACGAAGGTGCTGTTCCTCAGTCACCTCACCAGCGCGACCGCGCTCATCTTCCCGGTGGACGAGTTGTGCCGTCGGGCTCGCGCCGCGGGCATCCTGGCCATCGTCGACGGGGCGCACGTGCCGGCACACATCCCACTCGACCTGAGCGCGCTCGAGTGCGACATCTACACCGGAGCGCTGCACAAGTGGATGTGTGCGCCGAAGGGCTGCTCGTTCCTGTGGGCGCGACCGGAGGTGCAGCCGATGCTGCAGCCGCTGGTCGTCAGTTGGGGATGGGAGAGCGACCACCCGAGCGGCTCGACGTTCATCGACCATCACGAGTGGCAGGGGAGCCGCGACCTGTCGCCGTTCCTCGCGGTCGACGCGGCCATCGACTTCATCGAGGCGCACGACTGGGCCGCGGTGCAGCGCGTCGGCCACGAACTGACGCTCGACACGCGGCGCCGGGTGAACGAGCTCACCGGCCTGGCATCGATCAGCACCGACCGCCCCACCGACCACGAGTGGATCGGCCAGCTCGCCGCCATCCGGCTGCCAGAGGGCACCGACGTGGTGACGCTGAAGGCACGGCTGTTCGACGAGCACCGCATCGAGGTGCCCGTCCATCTGTGGGCCGGCCAGCCGTTGCTGCGCGTCAGCTTCACGGCCCACAACACCGTGGCCGACGCCGACGCACTGGTCGACGCGCTGCGCGCGCTGCTCTGACGCACCAGGAGGGGCCGGCCCGCCGCCACGCACTAACGTCGGCCGCCATGGGGATGCCGCGTGACGTGGGCGTGATCGACCTGATGCTCGGCATCCCCGAGCCGGGCCAGCGCGACCAGTGGTACTCGTTCCTGCGCCCGAACCTGCGCGACCAGGGCAGCCAGAGCATGGCGATGCCGGCGCAGTACTTGTTCAAGGACATCCCCGACGAGCCGTCGGCAGACGACATGATCGCGTGGACCGTGGACCAGATGGACGGGCACGGCATCGACCGTGCGCTCATCGGCTGTGCGCTGGAAGGCGGCATCCAGAACGACGCGTTGGCGCGCCACCCGAGTCGGTTCTTCGGCTGCCTGCACGTGGACCCCAACGGCGGCGTGCCGGTGCTGCGCGACATCCAGCGCGCGCACGACGAGATGGGCATCAAGGGCGTGTCGCTGTTCCCCAGTGGGTGCAACCCGCCGTTGCCCATCAACGACAAGCGCATGTACCCCGTGTACGCGAAGTGCGCCGAGCTGGGGTTGCCGGTGCTGTGCTGCGTGGGTGTGCCCGGCCCGCGCCTGCCCATGGCACCGCAGCACGTGGAACTGGTGGACGAGGTGTGCTGGTACTTCCCCGAGCTCACGTTCGTGATGCGCCACGGCGCCGAACCGTGGACAGATCTGGCGGTGAAGCTGCTGTTGAAGTGGCCGAACCTGTACTACAGCACCAGTGCGTTCGCCCCGAAGTACTACCCGAAGGCCATCGTCGACTTCGCCAACACCCGAGGCGCCGACAAGGTGATGTACGCCGGCTACTTCCCGATGGGGCTGAGCCTGGACCGCATCTTCGCCGAGCTGCCGAACGTACCGCTGCGCGACGACGTGTGGCCCAAGTTCCTGCGGCACAACGCAGCCCGGGTCTTCGAGATCGACGCATGAGTCGCTTCCCGTGGCCGGTGCCGTACGGATGGTTCGCGGTGGCGTGGTCGGCGCACGTGTCGCCGGGTGGGGTGGTGCCGTACCGCGCGTTCGGACGCGATCTGGTGCTGTGGCGCGACCAACGCGGCCAAGCCCACCTGCACGACGCGTACTGCCCGCACCTCGGCGCGCACCTCGGCCACGGTGGCGCCGTCAGCGACTGCGAACTGGTGTGCCCGTTCCACGGCTGGCAGTTCGACGACCAGGGGCGCAACACGTGCATCCCGTACAGCGAGCGCACCAACGGCCGAGCCCGCCTCCGCACCTACCCGGTGCTCGAGCGCAACGGGCTGGTGATGGCGTGGTACCACCCGGACGACGAGTCGCCCATGTGGGACATCCCGGTGGTCGAGGAGTTCGCCGACGATGCCGACGAGTGGGCCGCGCCCGTGTGCCGCTACTTCACCATCGACACCGCATGGCAGGAGATGGCCGAGAACGGTGTCGACGCGGCGCATTTCCGCTACGTGCACGGCACGGCAGAGGTGCCGGTGCTCGAGGAGTACACGCCCGACGGGCACCGCTCGCACATGCGCTCGAAGCAGCTGTTCGTGACGCCGCGCGGCAATGTCGAGGGCCGCATCGATTCCGACGCATGGGGGCCGGGCTTCAGCGTGGTGCGCTTCGGCGGCATCGTCGACACCGTGTTGCTGGGGTGCGCCACCCCTATCGAGGCCGACCGCTGCGAGATGCGGTTCACGTTCACCGTGCGCAAGTTCGCCGACGAGCGCGCCACCACGTCGGTGGGCGAGGCGGCCATCAACGAGATCTCCCGGCAGCTCCTGGAAGACAAGCCCATCTGGGAGAACAAGGTGTTCGTCGAGCGTCCGGCGCTGGCCGACACCGACGGCCCGTTCATGCAGTTCCGCCAGTGGGCCGCGCAGTTCTACGCCGAGCCCGGCAGCTGACCCCTCCACCCATGATCCGCCGCTCATGACAGGTGCCCTGCTCTTCGCCGTCACCGCCGCGCTGCTGCTCGGCGCGTCCGACTTCTTCGCAGCGCGCTCGGCGCGCACCACACCGTCGGTCACGGTCACCCGCACCGCGGTCGCCACCAGCGTCACGCTGTCGCCGCTGCTGCTCCTGCTCGTCGACTGGCGGTGGATCACCCACGACGTGGTCATCGGCGCGCTGTCGGGCCTGTTCATGATCAGCGGCCTGATGCTGCTGTACGAGGGCTACAAGGTGGCGCGAATGGGCATCGTCGCGCCGCTCGCCTCGGTGCTGCTGGCCGTGGTGCCCGTGGTGTGGGACCTGATCAACGGCGTTCGCCCCGGCGCCACCGCTGCGGTGGGAATGGTGCTCGGCCTGGCTGCGCTGGTGCTCACCTCGTACACGCCGGGAGGGAAGGGGAGTGTCACGCTCGGCGCCGTCCTGGGCGTGTCCAGCGGCGTGGTCTTCGGTGTCGCCTTCACGTTGATGGGCGAGGTGACCAAGCAGTCCGGTCTGTTGCCCGTGGTGTTCCAGCGCGGTTCGGGGTTCGCGCTGCTGTGCATCATCGGCCTGGCGCGCGACGAGCCGTTCTTCGAGCAGCAGATCGTCCCCTTGCTGAAGGACCCGCAGTTCGAGTGGCTGGGTGAGATCGGCGGCGAAGCGAAGGACGTCTTCCTCGGAGAGGCGAAGGCGTT
>CBHWEI010000338.1:0-3836 GCA_966112835.1 uncultured Acidimicrobiaceae bacterium | reverse complement strand
GTTCTGCCGGGGGCAGTGAAGAGACCGGTTGGTGGTGGAACACTTCCACTGCGGGTGCTGCAGCAGGAAGGCATCACGAACACTAGTTCGACCACCGCGGATTGTCAACCCGGCGGAGAAGATTTCTTCGTAGTTCCATCCGATGACATCGAGATCGGGGCCACCACGGCGACATTCGGAACTATGGCGCGCCCCGATGAAGCGCTCATTCCGATCCATGTTCCTCACCGTCGGCCTTGCCGTCGGGTTCTTCGCAACCGCCTCGCCGCTGGTCGCAGAGGCGGCACTGGCCCGCCCGCCGGTGGTGCAGCGCGACGGCAACCTCCGCGGCCTCATCGCCGTGAGCGCCGATGGGCGCTATGCCCTCACGGCGGACGACTTCGCCGGCACACCGAGCCGCCGCATCGATCTGGTGACCAACGCGAGGGGGGCCATTCCGTTCCAGGCCTTCCACGCGCACCTCACGGCAGACGGCTCGGTGATGGTGTTCGACACCACCGTGGCGCTCGTCGCCGCCGACACGAACAACGCGAATGACGTGTACCGCTACTCGTTCGTCACCAAGGCACTGGTGCGAGTGCCGATGTCGAACATGCCCAAGAACTGGGAGATGTCGCTGCGCGACATCAACAGCAACGGCTCGGTCCTGGCGTTCGTCGGGGGCAACGGTGTGCTGGCGGCGCAGAACGTGTGGATCTTCGACGTCGCCGCCAAGGTGTGGCGCACGCCCGATGCGAAGTTCGCGGGCTTCGCGTTCGGGCCCGGCGGGCGACAGAGCAACGAGATCAAGCTGTCCGCCAACGGCCGCCTGGCCGTGTTCACCACGTTCACCGCCGTGGGGTGCACCAGTTGCTCACAGGTCGTGCTCTACAACTGGGTGACGAACACCTTGTCGCGGCAGAGCTTCCGGTGGACGGGTGCCAACCTCACCGACGGCAACGCCCACAACCCGACCATCAGCCCCGACGGTTCGATCGTGTCGTTCGAGTCGAACGCATCGAACATCATTCGCACGATCACGACGGTGAAGCCACGGGTCTACGTCCGCTACCGCTCGACGGGACTGATGAAGATGGTCACCGATCGCGCTACGGCGTCGATGGGCGGTTCGTACGAAGCCGGTCCTGCGCTCGGCGCGAACGGGACGGTGCTCGTCGTGCTCGAGAACCGCGGCACGACACTGCCCGGCATTGCCGGCGTGCAGCAGGTGCCGCACCCCGTGCTGTACAAGCTCGCCACGAACGAAGCCGTGCTGCTCGACAAGCCGGTCGGCCTCACCACCTCGAACGGATACGCGACGGGCGTGATCCCCGCGTCGGTGGGCAAGCGCGTGGTGTTCGGCAGTGTGGCGACCAACTTCACACCCGTCACACCCGTCACACCCGTCGCGCCGGGCTCTGGCTTCACCAAGCGGATCTTCGCCTCGACGCTGCCCTGACGGGGAGCGCGGTGCTCAGCCGAGGTCGGGCCAACGTCGCTGCTGGCGGCGGCGTTGGCCGGCCTTGCCGAGCTTGCGGTGGTCGGCGAGCGCCCACTGGCGGCGCCAGCTGTTGTACTCCGGCCCGGTGAGCTTCGGGTTGGCGCCGGCGGCGGCGTTGCGACGCGCGGTCCAGAAGTCGGTGAGGGCCTCGTCGCCCAAGGCGGTGACGGCGGCCTCGATGCGGGCGTTGAAGCGGCGGGTGTTCTCGCCCTCCTCCTGCCACAGCGGCGAACCGAAGACCACCTTGGTGTTGCCGGCCTTCGGGCGCTTCATGCCCTTGCCGAAGATGCTGCCGGTGCCGTCGATGAACACGGGGACGACCGGGGCGCCGGTGCGGCCCGCCAGGTACGCCGCGCCGCCCTTGAACTCCTGGCCCCAACCGTCGGGCGAACGGCCGCCCTCGGGGTAGATGACCAGGCTCCAGCCGGTGTCGATGAGCCGGCGCAGCTCGTCGCTGCTCTTGCGCGTGGTGACCTCGCGCTCGATGGGAAACGCGTTCAGCGCGAGCGCCGCCAGGTTGCCCTTCATCCGCTTGTCGAAGAAGTAGTCGGCTGCTGCGGCCACCACGAGCTGCTTGCGGAACTCGGTGGGCACCACCGAGATGATGAGCGGCGTGTCGACATGGCTGTGGTGGTTGGGGGCGAAGATGACCGCGGGGAGCGGGTCGAGCTCGAGCAGGTCGCTGAGGCGATCGAGCCCCTCCACCTCGGGGTTGGCCAGCGCCTTCACCATCGCGGTCATGGGGCCGCGGACGATGACACCACGAGCCGCCTTCGCCGGGGCCTTGCGCGCCCATGCGGTGTCGAAGTCGGCGCCGAGGGTGCTCTTCTCGACCGGCATGACGACGCCCTTGGGGCGGCTGGGCCGGCGATAGGGGAAGCCCAGGTTGCGCGCCGGCTTCAGCGCCGCCTGCAGGGCAGCGCTCGCCGAGTCGCCGAGCTTGGCGACCGTGCGCAGCCGCGCGACCGAGACCGTGCGCTTGTCACTCACTGGACGTCGGCCACCAGCAGCGAGGGCACGTGCAGGTGCGAGATGGTGGGTGTGCGGCCGACGACGTCGCTGGCGATCTCGAACGCGTCGTCCATGGTGGAGGCGGGCGTGAAGCCGAGGCGACGAACGGTCGCGGGATCGCCGCCGACGATGATGACCTTGCCGGCGTGCTGCTGGCCGTGCGCGCCCCAGTACCAGGCGTAGAAGGGGTGCACACCGTGGTAGGCGTTGCCGGTGCGGTACAGGTGGCGGTACCACTCGTCCTCGGCGAACTGCTTCTCCCACTTCTGACCCATCACGACCGGGTCGGTGGTGTCGGGCAGCACCTGCTCGAAGAAGTCGATGTAGCTCGGGTGGTGCACGGGGTTGAAGTCGCGGTACGTGGGATGGGTCATGATGATGACGCCGCCCTCGCGGACCAACGGCTTGTTGCGGTACATGTTGAACAGGTAGCCCAGGCCCATGCACATGACGAGGATGGGGTTCATCACGCCGTCGGGGTTGTAGGGGCACACGAACGGGATGCCGAGCGTGAGGATGTCGGTCTGACCCTCCACCGGCACCAGCTGCTGCTTGTACACGTGCTCGAGCGTGATCTTGTGCACGGCCTCGGTCTCGCCGGCCTGCACGCTGGTCATCTGGTGCGGGCTCTCGATGTTGAAGAACATCTTGCGCCGTGCCTTCACCGGCATGACCGACAGGCCCTTGGTGACGCCCAGGTAGGTGGCGCGGTCGCGTGCCGTCCACTCCCACTCGCGCTTGTTGATGAAGCCGTACGGGTCGGGGAACATGTCGGTGTTCAGCGTCGACTCGATCTGGAAGATCTTCGGACCGTGGTCCTTGAGCACCTTGCCCAGCCGCCAGATGCTGGTGTGCAACGCGGAGTGCTTCCGGTCGCCCATCAGGCTCTTGGTGTTCTGCAGGGTCTCGCCGGTGTGGTGGTGGCTGAGGCACTTGTAGCTGGCGAGGCCGGTGGTGACGCTCTTCCAGCCGCCGTCCATGCTGACCGAGTTGATGTTCACGTAGACGACCAGATCGCTCTCGGCCGCACGCTTGTTGATCTCGAGCACTTCGCCGTGTTCGGTGGTGCCGATGACCGCGAGGTTGTCGTGGTCCTCCGCGTCGTGCTGGTAGAGCATGCCGCGCGGGTGGAACGCGTCGTAGATGCGATCGCCGAGCGCATGGCGCAGCTCGTACTCGTGCATGCGGCGGTGCAGACCGAGCGCGGCGATGAGGTGCACGTCGTCGACGCCGGCCGCGGCGGCCAGGTCGAGCACGGCCTCGATGACGCGCTGGCGGATGTCGGGGCGGCGCATCTTCGGCAGCGGCAGGCTGACGTCGTCGAACGCGATGGTGAGCTTCATGC
>CBHWEI010000337.1:0-3836 GCA_966112835.1 uncultured Acidimicrobiaceae bacterium | reverse complement strand
GGCGCGAAACGTCCCAGATCTGGGATGTCTCCCGCCCGTGGGTGCGGTGTGACCCACTTCTGGGACGAATCGCGCCCAACCGACGGCCACGCCGAGCTTCCCGACAGCGTCGGCCGGAACTCGGCCGGCGGACCTCAGGGCTTGGGGTGGGCGAGGAGGAAGTCGATCATGCCGTCGGTGAGCGGGTGCGAGCCGTCGGGGAAGGCGATGCCGGGGATGTGCGCACCGCCGTCGATGGTCCACAGCTCGACGGCGATGCCGTCGGGGCAGCCGTCGAACGCCTGCACGCTGGTCTCCTCGCCGGCCAGGTTCACCTCGAGGTCGAACGTGGTGCCGGTCGCCTTCGGTGTGGTGTCGCACCCGTCGTAGCCGGCCCACGTGGTGACGCTCTGCACCGCGCCCGGGAAGGTGGCGTTGATGACCGGTGTGGCGCCGCCCTCGTAGGCGATGGTGCCGTCGGCGGTGCCGTGCACCTGCAGCACGCTGACTGGGTGGTCGGGCGCGCACTTCGTCGGGTCGTCGAACGTCGCCCCGGCCAGGCTGGCGATGGCGGCCACGCGGCCCGACAGCTCGCAGGCCATGCGGTACGACATGAAGCCGCCGTTCGAGTGGCCCATCACGTAGATGCGCTTCGGGTCGACGTCGCGCTCGGCGCTCACCTGGTCGATGATGCCGGTGATGTACGAGACGTCGTCGACGGTGCTGCCGAAGCTGCAGCACGCATCGGTGGCGTTCCAGAACTGGTCGCCGACCTGGTTCTTGGTGCCGTCGGGGTGGACGTACAGGAAGCCCTTCTCCTCGGCCAGCGGCTGCACCTGGAAGTAGGCCTCCTGGATGTCGCCACTGGCGCCGTAGCCGTGCAGCAGGATGACCAGCGGCATGGGCGTGCCCTCCTGGTAGCTGGTCGGGGTGAACAGCGTGAACGGCCGGCTGGGGTCGGGGGTGATGGTGCTGGGGGTCGTGTCGGCCACCGTGGTGTCGGGTGCGCTCGTCTCGGGTGTCGACGTCTCGGGCACGGTGGTGGCGGCCGATGTCGTGTCGGCCGCGGCATCGGGCACGTTGTCGCTGTCGCTGCATGCCGACAGCAGCAGCGCGCCGACGGCGAGCATGCCGAACAGCCCGCGGAGGAGTGTGGAGGGGACCCGTCGCATACCGATGAGGGTAGGGGCGGTGGCGTCAGTCGCGCTCGTCGGGCTCCATGAACGGCGCCACGTCCTCGGCCGACTGGCGCACCTGCCAGTCGCGGTCCTCCAGCGCGGCCTCGAGCGCGGCCTTCACCTCCGGCCCGTCGAACGGGGCGAGGGCCAGCACGGCGCGGCGGCGGATGGCCGGCTTGTCGGCGCAACCGGTCAGCACGGCGGGCAGGCCGCGTTCGTCGCCGATGGCGCCGAGCGCCGCGACGGCGGCTTCGCGAACCAGCGGGTCGGCCGCGTCGGTGGCCAGGGTGATGAGCCGGCCCAGCACCGCGTCGTCGACGGCATCGAGCGCCGGTTGCTGTTCGCCGCACGTCCAGGCGGCCGCCTCGACCACCGACTGGTCGGGGTCGTCGAGTGCGGCCAGCACCGACACGTGCGGGCGGGTGGCGGCCAGCAGCACGGCGCGGCGCCGTACGGGGCCGGCCGGGTCGGCCATGGCCGCCGTCAGCTCGGCGTCGGACAGGGCGCCCATGCGGTCGAGCGCACCGATGGCCAACTCGCGAGCCACCGGGTCGGTGTCGCTCAACGCGGCTCGGGCGGTGGGTTCGTCGCCCTCGTGGCCGGCGACGGCCAGTGCGCGCCAGCTCATCGCTTCAACATGTGGGTGAGCGTGATGACCGCGTAGGCCACACCGAAACCGATGGCGGTGGCCACCACGGCACCCACCCAGACGGCCAGCACACTGCTGGCGGCGACCGCCCACACCCGCTTCAGGACAGGGGTCCGCTGGGCGATGGGGGTCTGCACGGTGGTGACCTCCACCCCCGACGGCGCGCGATGAGGGCGGCGGGCGCGTGCCGGATCGGCCGTGGCTCTGGCAGTCTTTCGCCATCCGGTCGCGATGAGAGCCACAATGGCCAGACCGGCGATCCAGCCAGCCGCGGTGGAGACTTCAGTGACACTCACGCAATCCGACACTGTACCGGGGGGTCCCTCGCCGGTCCGCGCGCCCGACAGCGCCAACCGCTGGTGGGCCGTGCCGTTGGCCGTCCTCGGCTTCCTGGTGCTGGCCGGTGTCGTCTTCGCCGCCGTCGCGCCGGCCAAGTGGTTCGTCGACAAGCCTGTGTGCACCGAGCGCGCCGCCGACGGCACGTGCACCACCACCGAGGGGCAGCCGGTCGAGTTCGGCCTGGTGCCCGCCGACGCCGAGCCCGTGGAGCCGCGCATGGACGTGGAGGGGACGACGACCTACAGCAGCGACGGCGAGATCTACTTCGTCACCATCCGCCAGCCGAAGCTGACGCTGCTCGACTGGTTCGTCACCCGCAAGTCGCCCGCCGTGCGCTACCTCACCCACAAGGACAAGTACGGCGACAAGACCGAGGAGCAGCTGCTGCAGTCCGGTCAGCGGCAGATGACCGGCGCGAAGGACCGCGCCACCTACGTGGCGTTCGAGCGCGCCGGGTTCGACGTGTCGCGCAACGAGGGGCCGGCCGTCGTCGACTACCTGCTGTGCCTGAAGGCGAACGAGGCCGGCACGAAGTGCGAGCAGTTCGTGCCCGCGGCCGACGTGCTGAAGCCGAACGACATCATCAACGAGCTGAACGGCGTGAAGATCAAGGTCGTGTCGGACCTGGGGCCGGTGCTGAAGGACGTGAAGCCGGGCACGAAGCTGCCCATCACCTTCACCCGCGACGGCAAGGAACAGAAGGGCGAGGTCGAGACCATCCTCGCCCCGGGCGAGGACGAGCCGCGCACCATCATCGGCTTCTCGCCCGTCGACACCACCACCGTGAAGCTGCCCGAGGGCGTGTCGGTCGACATCTCCACCGACGGCATCGGCGGCCCGTCGGCCGGCACGGCGTTCACGCTGACGCTCATCGACGAGATCACGCCCGGCAACCTGATGGGCGACCAGCGCATCGCGGTCACCGGTGAGATCGACATCGACGGCAAGGTGGGTGCCATCGGCGGCCTGAACTCGAAGGCGTCGGCCGTCATGCAGGTGGGTGTGAAGTACTTCCTGGTGCCCGCCGACCAGCCCGAGACGGGCCCCGACAGCATCGAGGCCGCACGCAAGGTGGTGGGCGACAAGGTGACCATCATCCCCATCGCGACCATCGACGACGCGCTGGCCGAGCTGGAGAAGCTGGGCGGCGACCCGCTGCCCAAGTAGCGCACCGGCGGGGGATTGCCACCCTTTTCCGTGCTGGTTCTCCTACGCTTGGTGGTCAATGGCCATGTCCTTCGCCCGTCCCGACCCGTCGTCGCCATCGGCGGTGTCGACTGCCTCCTTCGCCACGTCGCGCAAGGGTTTCGAACAGGGTGAGGTTCGCGACTTCCTGCGCATGGTGGCGGCCGAACTGGCCCGCCTGCAGGAGCGCGAGAAGTTCCTGGAGCGCGAGCTGCGCTCGGCGCAGCGCGGCACCACCAACGCCTCGGTCGCGCTCGACGAAGAAGTGGTCACGCGCATGCTCGGCGAAGAGGCCGCGCGCATCCTGTCGACTGCCCGCGAGGCCGCCAGCACCATCAAGGTGCGCGCCGAGGAGCACGCGTCGCGTGTGCTGCGTGAGGCCACCGACGAGGCCCAGCGCCTGCGCGAAGAGGCCGAAATCGAAGCGGCTCGCCGTCGCCAGGACGCGTCGGCCGATGCCGAGGCCGAGCTGCAGATGGCCAAGCAGCAGGGCCGCGACATGGTCA
>CBHWEI010000336.1:0-3848 GCA_966112835.1 uncultured Acidimicrobiaceae bacterium | reverse complement strand
TTGTGACCTCTACGGTGTGAACGTAGCGCTCTAGCCGACTGAGCTAATCGCCCTCGCAGGTCAGAGAATCTATCAGGGCACCTGCCGGTTGCCACCTGTCAACCACGGCGCACGCACGCCGTGCCCATGCCCTGCTGATCGCGGTGCGGTTCGGTCACCGCATCGCACACCTCGCCGGTGGGCACCAGCACATCCACCACCCCGCTGTGCGGTTCGGTGCACAGCACTTCGGCCGCATCGCCGTTGGGTTGGATGGTCACGCAGTCACCCGGCTGCAGCACGTTGTCCACCTTCGGCGGCACGGGGTCCGACGCGGTGACGATGCCGAGCACGATGAAACCGAGGCCGATCAGGAACAGCACACCGAGGAACTTCCACGGGAAGCGTGGCGGGTCCTGGTACGGGGCGAGCGGGTTGTAGGCGGGCTCACGGAACGGCGTGCTCGTCGAGCTCGATCCGGCCGCCGAGCCGGCGGCGCTGCTCGCCACCGGGTCGCGCAGCGACAGGTCGTACTCGCGGCGGCGCACCGGATCGCCCAGCACCTGCCACGCCTGGTTCACCTCGGCCATGCGCGCCGACGCCTGGTCGCCATGGCGGTCCGGGTGGTGCGCGCGAGCGGCTCGACGGTAGGCGTCGCGGATGGCCGGCGTGGGCGCATCGGGGGCGACACCGAGCAGCTCGTAGTACGTGGCGATGCCTGCCACCCTACGAGCGGTCAGGCGTCGGTGCTGCCTCCGGCTCGCCAGTACTCGCCGTCGGCGCGGTCCAGGAAGCCGTCGTCCACCAGGTAGCGGCGCAGCGCCGCCGTGTCGGCGTGGCGCTGGCCCAGCATGAGGTTCACCATCTGCTCGCTGTAGTGGCGGCCGGGCTCGAACTCCTGGGCCAGCCAGTCGAGCAGCGCCTGCCGCTTGGCTGGCTTGGTGGGCATGATGACGATGCGGCCGTCGTGCACGAACGGCTTGAGCAGACGCTGTTGCTCGGGCGGCAGCGCCTCCAGCCCCACGCCGTTGCCCTGCCCCACGTCAGTACCCCAGGTCGACGTGCACCGGGCCGATCAGCGGCTCGCCCTGCGCGAAGTGGCGCACGTTGGTGGTGATGCGCTCACCCAGCAGCGGCACGGCCATCTCGGGCGTGTTGCCGACGTGCGGGGTGATGATGCAGTTGGGAAGGGACCACAGCGGATGGTCGGCCGGCAGCGGCTCGGGGTCGGTGACGTCGAGCGCGGCGCCACCGATGACGCCCTGCTGCAGCGCCCACACCAGGTCGTCGGTGACGATGTGGCGGCCGCGGGCGACGTTCACGATCCACGCGTCGGAACGCATCTGCTCGAGCTCGGACCGCGAGATCATGCCCTCGGTCTCGGGGGTGAGGGCCAGGGCGATGAACACCACATCGGCGTCGGCCAGCGCGTCGACGTAGCGGTCGGGCTCGAGCACCTCGTCGACGCCTTCCATCTCGGCCACCCGGTTGCGCACCACGGTGATGCGGCAGTCGAAGGGCTGCAGCAGGCGGATGAGCTCCTCGGTGATGCCGCCACCGCCGAGCACCGTCACGTTGGCGCCCTTCAGGTTGCGGCCGTGCGGGCGCGACCACTCGGTGGCACGGGCGTAGTTGGCGACGTTGCGAAGACCGGCCAACGCCAGGCTCAGCGCCAGCTCGGCCACGGGCTCGGCGTACACGCCCTTGCCGCAGGTCCACACGCGGTCGTCGTCCACCAGGTCGACGAACTGCTCGATGCCGGCGAAGGGCAGCTGCACCCACGACAGGTGGGGCGCTTCGATCAGCGCGTGGCGCAGCGCTTCGGGGTCGCGCGGGGCGGCCCACACCAGCGCTTCGGCGTCGGAGAGTGGCACGATGTGCCCGCCGCCCGCGGTGATGGCGTTGGCCATCCAGGTGGGTGCGCCATCCGGCGCGAGTGCGATGCGAGGAGGCCCGTCGGATTCGGGCCCGGTTCGTGGCGCGGTGGTACTTGGCATGGTGGAAGGAGGCTAGCCCGCGTCGATCAGACGCGTCGCGACGGTTTCGCCGCTCTCGAGCGCCCCTTCGATGTACCCGGTGCAGGTCGCGACGTGCTCGCCGGCCAGGTGCACGCGGCCCCACGGTTGGCGCAACACGTCCCAGAACGCGGTCACCTGACCGGGTTGATACGTGGCGTACGAGCCGCCGAAACGGGGGTGCGTGCTCCATGCCCGCGAGTAGCCGCCCACCACGTCGGCGGTCAGGCCGTGCATGTCGCGCATGCCGTCGGCGGCCAGCTGGATCCGCTCGGCCTCGGGCAGCGCCGCCCACTCGTGGCCGCCGTCGCCACCGCAGTACGACATCAGGATGCCCGTGTCGCCCGGCTGCGCCGCGGTGGGTTCGTACACCCGCTGCAACCGGCCCGAGGTGGTGGCGTAGCCAGGTCGCCACTCGCGGGCCGACCACTGCACCGACGTCTTCGTCACGGTGCCGTAGCCCAGCTCGTGCACGGCACGGTGCAACGTCGGCGGCATGGCGTCGTGGAACGTCACTTGGCGAAGCGGCACCAGCGAGCAGGCCAGCACCGCGTGGTCCACCTGCAGCGTGCGCCGGTCGGTGATCACGGTCACGCCGTCGGCGTCCTGCGCCAGCGCGGTCATCGTCTCGCCGTAGGCAACCACGTCGCCCAGTTCGGCGGCAAGGTTCACGGCCACCTGGCTGAAGCCACCGTCCACGCGGTAGGCGGTCACCGTGCGGCCGTTCGCCGCGTCGCTCTGATGAGCGCGCTGCTGGGCGACGAACAGCAGCGACACCTGCGACGGCTCCGACGCGAACTCGCCCTGCGCGTCGCGGCGGGCGAACAGCGACGCCAGTTCGCCGTAGCCGGCCTCGGCCACCACGTCGGCCACCGATCGTGCGTCCAGAGCGGCCGCGTCGGGGTGCAGGTGCGGGTGTGCGGCATCGGCGATGCCGGCGGTCGCGGCGGCGACGATGTCCTCGAAGCGGGCGAACTGCTCGTCGAGGTTCGGGACGGCCTCGCGCATCTGGTCGGCACTCAGCAGCTGTCCGTTGCGGTGCAACCAGCGACGGATCACCGTCCACTGCTCACCGGTGCCCAGCAGGCCCACGCCGTAGCGGTCGAGCAGCGCCAGCAGGCGCGGGTGGATGTCGTCCACCCACTCAGCCCCGCTCTCGCTGTACTGGCCGCCGACGAACGCGTCGCGCACGGTGCGCACACGGCCGCCCGGCCGGCGCCCACCTTCCACCACCATCACTTCGCACCCGGCCGCGCGCAACTGCGTGGCCGCGGCGAGACCGGCGAAGCCGGCTCCCACGACTGCGACTCTCATGCGCCGGGTCAGCCTCCGCCGGTGAGGGTGGCGGCGACCTTCGACGAATCGTCGCCCGAGCGGCGCAGGATGCCCGCCGCGATGAACAGCACCAGCAGCGTGATGCCCAGCAGCAGCGTCGCCATGGCGGCGATGTCGGGCTTGCGCACCGTCTTCACCTGACCGAGCACGTAGGTGGGGAACGTGTTCGTACCCGGCGCCTTCACGAAGTCGGAGATGATGACGTTGTCGAGCGCGAACGTGAACGCCAGCAGGCCGCCGGCGAGCACGGCCGGGGCGATGAGCGGCAGGGTGATCTGCCGGAAGGCCGTGAACGGCGTGGCGAACAGATCGTTGGCCGCCTGCTCCAGGCTCTCGTCCATGCCCTGCATGCGGGCCCGCACGATCAGCGTCACCACGGCGGCCGAGAAGATCGACTGGCCGATCCACAAGGGGAGAAGGCCGGTGCGGAAGATGCCGCCGAACGACACGAACTGCAGCTGCATGCCGGTGGCGTCGACAATCTCGGGCGTGGTGAGCACCAGCAGCAGCACGGCCATG
>CBHWEI010000335.1:0-3868 GCA_966112835.1 uncultured Acidimicrobiaceae bacterium | reverse complement strand
TGGTGGTGCTCGCCGGCGCCGTGTGGCTGTTCTCACGCCCGTCCGACGAGCCGATCACGTCGGTGGTCCCGGCGAGCACCACCACGCACTCGACGTCCTCGTCGACGGCACTGTCGACGACGATCCCTGCGGTGCCCGCGGCCGACGCCGACTGGTTCACGCTCCGCCTGGACGGATACACCGCGGGCACGACGAACATCCAGCCGTGCTGCATCGCATACCCGCCGCCCGGTCCGCCGACGGTCGCGGTGTGGGCGGTCCCCTCGAACGGTGCCGGTCGATTCCTCCTGGTACGACGGTTTTCCGTGACAGCGAACGAACAGTTCGTGTACACGCAGAGCCTGTTCCTCCCCCAGGCCGACGGGTCGTCGTGGATGTTCGACGGCATCGGCATGAGCACGAGCGAACGAGATGCCCTGGCGGCGAAGGTCACTCGGGACGCGGGTGGCAGCTTCGTGCTCGACCAGGGCGGCACGCCCGCCGCGCCGTTGGCGTCAGGGCTGGCCAATGCAGGGCAACTGCGCGCCCAGTCGTACCGCTCCGGGGAGGGCACGGTCACGCTCACCGTGGGCAGGTATCGGGGCGAGTTCAACCGGTTCACCGGTGGCGGCCCGATGCGGTCCGTCACCGTCGCAGGCCTGCCCGGCTACGCCACGAACACCGACGAGCCGAGCGGATTCGTGCTGTGGAAGATGCGCGACGACCTGTGGGGCACGTTGGAAGCCCCCGGCGCCACAGCCGACCAGCTGGACACGCTGATCGCCGCGCTCACGCCGGCACGTGCCCCGGCGAACGACACAACTCCGCTGCTGCACCCCGAGCTCCCCCGCCAGTTGCGCACCGTGGCGACGGTCATCCAGGTGGAGGGCAGCCCGCCGATGTTGGCGTGGACGCTGCGCGAAAGCCTGCCGCCGCAAGGCGGCGACATTCCCCTGAAGGGATGGAACTGGGACGAGGTCGAGGGCGAACAGACCGTGGGCGCCGTGACGTGGGGCGATTCGTACGAGGTGATCGGCACGTGGGACGGCACGACCTTCACGGTCACACAACCGCCGATCGCAGCGACGCCGCCGACGCCCGAAGGGTTCGCGTTCATCACCAGTGGGTGCGACGAGTTGTCATTCACCACCGAACGCGAGTCGCTGCAGGCGGCCGGATCGGCCCTGGACCATCAGTTCAACGTCAACGTCAACCAGATCAATGGCCACTGCGGCCTGACCATCGTCGCCACGATCGAGACCGCTGGCCTGTCCTCCGTGCTCGCTGGCCACGCCGACCACATCGATTCAGTGAACTACCTGCTCACCGCCGTGAACTAACCGTCACAGAACTCAAGTTCGGGAGAGAGCGACCGGGACGCCGCGCTCGGCGGATCCGCCGGTCACCTGGTCGGCAGCTTCCTTGGCGTGGTAGCTGCTGCGGGTGAGCGGGCTGGCCTCGACGTGGCCGATCCCCAGCGACTCGCCCAGCGTCGCCCATCGCTGGAACTCGGCGGGCTCGACCCACCGGGCCACCGGCAGGTGGTTCGACGTGGGGCGCAGGTACTGGCCGATGGTGACGATGTCGACCCCCACCGTGGCCAGATCGGCCAGCAGGCCGTCGATCTCGTCGACCGTCTCGCCCAGGCCCACCATGAACCCCGACTTCACCGTCAGCCCGGCGGCCTTCGCCCGGGCGAGCACCGACAGGCTGCGGGCGTACCCGGCCGACGGGCGCACGGCGCGCTGCAGGCGTGCGACCGTCTCGACGTTGTGGTTGAACACGTCGGGCCGGGCGTCGAACAGCAACTGCAACGAGGCGTCGTCGCCCTTGGCGTCGCTGACGAGCGTCTCGACCGAGGTGCCGGCGCGGGCGTCGCGGATGGCGTGCACGCACGCGGCCACGTGGGCGAAGCCGCCGTCGGCCAGGTCGTCGCGGGCCACCATGGTGAGGACCGCGTGCTGCAGGTCGCTGAGCGCCACGGCCGATGCGACGCGGCGCGGCTCGTCGTGGTCGGGCAGTTCGGGCTTGCGGGTGTCGACCAGGCAGAAGCCGCACGCACGGGTGCATCGCTCGCCCAGCACCATGAACGTGGCCGTGCCCGCGGCCCAGCACTCGCTCAGGTTCGGGCAGCCGGCCTCTTCGCACACCGTGACCAGCCCGTGGTCGCGCACGGTCTTCTTCATGGCCAACACGTCGGTGCCCAGTTGCACCTTCGGGCGCAGCCACTCGGGCTTGCGCGCCGAGATGCTCAGCCCTTCGGCCACGCCGGCGGCCTCGAGCCGCACGAGCGCCCGGCCCATGGCGCCCGGGCCCTCGCCCCGCGAGAACGGTGCCAGGTCGGCCGGCACGTGCTTCCACGCCACGTCCTGTCGCTCGATCGTGCCGTCACCCCATATGGTGGCGGCACGGCGGGCGACGATCTCGGCCACTTCTTGCAGGGTCGTGAGCACCCCCTCTTCGGCCAGCGAGGTGACCGGCTTGTCGTCGATGCCGCACGGCACGATGTACTCGCGCATGTAGCGCATGTCGGTGGCGACGTTGAGCGCGAAACCGTGCATCGTTCGACCCTGTGCCAGGCGCACGCCGATGGCGCAGATCTTGCGCGGGTTCGGGCCACTGACACCCACCCACACGCCGGGGTACTCGTCGAGGCAGCCGACGTCGGCCACACCAAGTTCGGTCAGCGTGCCGACCACCAGCTTCTGGATGGCGCACACGTGGTCGCTGGCGCCCAGCGAATTGGGCACGTTGACGATGGGGTACCCGACCAGCTGACCGGGACCGTGATAGGTGACGTCGCCACCGCGCTTCACCGACACCAACTCGGCGCCGACCGCGGCGGGCTCGACGAGCACGTTCGTCGCCAGATCGGCCCGCGGCCCGTGGGTGAACACGTGCGGGTGCTCGAGCAGCAGCAGATGGTCGAGCGAACCGTGCTCGAACATCGACTGCTGCAGCGCGAGCGCCTCGCGGTACGGCACACGTCCGAGCCAACGGACGTGGAGCGGACCGGCGGCGGTCATGGCCTAGAGCTCCTGGCTCCAGTCGCGGGTCTCCAGGATCTCCTTCACGCGACTGAGGAAGTTCGCTGCGTAGGCACCGTCGAAGCCGCGGTGGTCCCACGTCATGGCCAGGTGGCCCACCGGGTGGACGACGATGGCCTCGGTGCCGTCGGGCAGCACGGCCACGACCGGCTTGCGGACGATGGCGTCGGTGGAGAGGATGGCGACCTGCGGCTGGTTGATGATGGCCATGGTGAGCACGCTGCCCGACGAACCGTTGTTCGTGATGGTGAACGTGCCGCCGTTGATCTCGTCGGGGCTGAGCTTGCGGGTGCGGGCCCTGTTCGCCAGGTCGGAGATCTCACGGGCGATGGCCCGCAGGCGCTTGGTCTCGGCCGACCGCACCACCGGGACCAGCAGGCCCTGGTAGTCGAGGTCGACGGCGATGCCGATGTCGATGTAGTTGTGCACCACCAACTCGTCCTCGCCGACGCTCGCGTTGAGGTGCGGGAACTCGGCGAGCGCGTCGACCACCGCACGGGTGATGAACGGCAAGTAGGTGAGGCTGAAGCCCTCGGTGGCCTTCCACTCGCCCTTCACCCGGCCGCGGGTGGCGTCGACATTGGCGTAGTCGACCTCGACCACGCTGAACGCGTGCGGGCTGACCGACTTGCTCATCACCATGTGGCTGCCCGTGAGCTTGCGGATCTTGCTGAGCGGCACCGGGGTGTCGCGCTCGCCGGAGTGCACCACCGGGGCCGGTGCCGGTGCGGTGACGGCCGGGGCGGCGGCGGGCGCAGCCGGGGCGGCGGCAGGCGCAGCCGGGGCGGGTGCGGGCGCAGGTGCGGGTGCTGCGGCCGGGGCCGGCGCGGGTGCCGGGGCCG
>CBHWEI010000334.1:0-3881 GCA_966112835.1 uncultured Acidimicrobiaceae bacterium | reverse complement strand
CTAAGTTGCGGCAATGGCCGCAACGAAGCCGAAGGAAGCGCTCGACGACGTGATGAGGCGACTCGACGAGGCGACGCTGCGACGATTGCTCGACCAGGCCGCGATGGACCACCCAGAGGTCGAACGAGCCGTCCGCCTGGCTGGCGCGCGGGACGACACTCGCCTCGCTGCACTGCGCGAGGCGGTGGACAGCGATCTTCGGACTCGCCGCTACCTCGACTACTACGCCGCGGACGAATGGGCCCGAGAGGCCCAGCCGACCATCGACGCGCTGGCGCGGGAGGCGCTCGTCAATCCGAGCCGCGATCTGCTGCTGCTGGTGCAGCGCGGCATCGACCACTCCGTGAAGGTCATCCTTCGTGGCGACGACTCGAACGGCAGCCTCGGCAACGTCTGCGGCCAACTCATCGATATCCACGGCGAACTCTGCGCAACCGGAGTCGCCGAGCCAAAGTCCTTGGCGACGTGGATCTGCAAGCTCATGTTCGAGGATCAGGACTTCTTCCTGTTCGACCCGGTCATGTACGCCGAGGCTCTCGGCGACTCCGGTCTTGCCGTCATCCGCGCCCGCGTCGACGAGGAAGCGGCGCGTCGGCCCGACAGCTGGGCGGTCCGGACACTCAAGGAACGGCTCGCCGTATTGGACCGCGATGTGGACCAGATCGTCGCGTTGTTCGGTGGCGACCTCGCGAATCCCTACCAGTTCACCCGCGTCGCGTTGTCCATGCTCGAGATCGGTGAGCCTGACCTGGCGTTGCAGTGGGCGCTGGTGGGCATCGAGTCGACTTCGGGCTGGCAGGTCGAGAAGCTCTACGACATCGCCTGCAGTGTTCTGGCCGACCGCGGTGACTTCACCGAGGTCGTGGGCCTGCGCCACGAGCAGCACCTGAAGTTCGCCAGCGTCACCACGTTCGGGCATCTGAAAGCCGCGAGCACAGTCCTGGGCGAGTGGCCGACCTCGCGTACCGACGCGCTCTACGTACTCGCCGCGAGAAATCGAGGCGCATACGTCGACGTCCTGCTCGCTGAGGGCGACATCGAGCCAGCGTGGCTGGTGGTGACCACCGGGGCCGAGTGGAACGTCGGTCCGGAGCGATTGGCGCAAGTCGCCGCGGCCCGTGAGAAGACCCACCCCGCCGATGCGTTGAGCGTGTACCTGGGTCTGGTCGAGACCACGCTCAAGGAGGCTGACACCCGCATGTACGGCCGTGGCGTGAAGTTGTTGAAGTCGGCCAAGCGTGCGGCGGTTGCAGCGGGATCGACTGCTGACCTGGATGCGTATGTTGCGTCGCTTCGTGAGCGATACCGCCGACGCCCGAGCCTCATCGAGAAGCTGGACAAGGCCGGCTTCCGCTGAGTCCGACGGCGCCGGTCGCCGCGGCCGTTTCGACGACCAGGAACTAGTCTCCACCCCGTGATCCTCTCCGACGGCACCCTGCGCGAGCTCCTCGGCTCCGGCCGCATCATCCTCGACCCGTACGACCCCGACCTAGTGCAACCCGCCAGCGTCGACGTCCGCCTGGGCACCGAGTTCCGCGTCATGCGCAACAGCCGGCTCACCCACATCGACCCGTTCGAGGAGCAACCGAAGCTGATGGAGACGGTCTCCATCCCCAACGGCGACGTGTTCGTGCTGCATCCCGGCGAGTTCGCACTGGGTCACACAGCCGAAGTAGTCGGCTGCCCCGACGACATCGTCGGCGTCGTCAACGGCAAGAGCAGCCTGGGCCGGCTCGGCCTGCAGGTGCACGCCACGGCCGGGTTCATCGACCCCGGCTTCAAGGGCACTGTGGTGCTCGAGCTGTCGAACGTGTCGAACCTGCCCATCCTGTTGAAGGCCGGCATGAAGGTCGCCCAGCTGGTCTTCCAGAAGCTCGACAAGCCCGCTGAGCGCCCGTACGGCCACCCGGATCTGAAGAGCAAGTACCAGAACCAGTCGGGCGCGACCGCCAGCAAGTACAACCAGAACACGCTGTAGGGAACAGCGGCACGCCGCGGCCACGATGCCGCAGCGCGCGCTGTCGTCGCGTCAGCTGCCGCCGCTGTGGGTCTGCGGGCCCTGGCCGCCCTGCATCTGGCCGCCCATGCCGCCCTGCTGGCCTTGACCGGGCTGCATCTGGCCGCCGCGGCCCATGCGGCCGTTGGCTCCGGTGATGGTGCCGGCGACGCCCTGGCCGTCGTTGCCATCACCGTCGCGGTCGAACTGCCCACCGCGGCCGCCATCCACCGATCGGCCGTCGTCGTGGCCGTCGTGGTTCAGCGCGGTGCCGATGGCGAAGCCGGCACCCAGGGTCAGTGCCCCGGCGGCGACACCGGCGGCGATCCGCTTGTAGTTGCGCGGCTGCCGTTCATCGGTCGCGTCCACCGGCGGGATCGGCGTCGCCGCGACGGGCGGCGAGTCGAACGCGGCGGCCGCCTCGGCTGCCACCTGCGGGCTCGGGATGGGCTCGGTGGTGTCGGTCGCTTCGACGATGGGCGGGACCGGAATGGCGGTCGGGGTGTCGGCCGCCGGCTGCGTGGGTTCGGTGGACTCGAGCGGCTCGGGGGCTCCGGGGGTTGGGGTGGTGTCTTCCATGCCCCTCACGCTGCGCTCGGTCGGTGAGACGCCGGTTGGAGCGGTGTCGGAATTCGCCCAGACCCGCGCCCGGGCGCTCGTGCCGAGTCGCGTCCGACAAGGGTTGTGTACAATCTCGTACATCGCTGTACACTTCGCGACATGACGGCCATCTCGATCAGCGAAGCCAGAGCCACGCTGCCCGACCTCGTCGATCGCGTGCAGTCGGGCGAAGAGGTCACCCTCACCCGCCATGGGGTACCGGTCGCCGTACTCGTCAGCCCGACCTCGCTGCGCACTCGGCGAGTGACCACAGCGTTCCAACTCGCCACCGAGATCGGCCGGCTGCTCGACGAGGCCGGCCTCGAGCCGCTGGCCAACTCCACCTCGGTCGACACCGCCACTGCGGAGCGCTGGGTCGCCGAATTGCACGCCGAGCGTCAGGCGCGCTGACGCCCGATGGACGCGTTCGACGCGGACGTCCTCATCTACGCAGCAGATCCGTCGCATCCACTCGGCGCACGCGTGCGGCGCCTGTTCGACACCACCGAGCCAGTCGGCATCGGCTCGGTCATGTTGTTGCCCGAGGTTCTGTCGAAGCCGGTTCGCGACGAGCAGTTCACGCAGGTCCGCGAGCTGTCACAGCTACTCGGGCGTCTGGACCTTCGTCCAATGGACCTCGAGACGTCGCGGCTCGCTACGGCACTGGCCGCGCTGCACGGTCTGCGCGCTGCCGATGCCGTCCACCTGGCGACGGCCGTCGCCGCTGGCGCCGATCGGTTCATCACCAACAACCGCAAGGACTTTGCCAAGACCATCGAGGACATCGTCATCGCCTACCCGGACGACCTCTGACCCGGCGCGGCGCGTCGCATTCCGCACACACGGGCGCGATTCACACACAGACCTGTCGTGGTTCGCACCCGTGGGTGCGGTTCGCGTCGTGGATGTCGGGTTTCGCGCCCAACCGGCGGCGTGGCCGATCCGACCGCCGCGGCGCGACCGGGTCAGTCGCCGGCGACGGGCTGGTTCAGGGGAGCGCTCAGGTCGCGCAGCTTGCTCTCGCCGGCTTCGATGGCGTCGAGCAGGTGGATGGCGATGTCGGCCACCTTCACCTCGCTGTCTTCCTTGCCGGCAGCCTTCACGCCGTCGTCGAGCATGATGTAGCAGAACGGGCAGGCGGTGGCCACACGAGTGGCGCCCGTCGAGATGGCCTCGATGGCCCGCTCGTCGTTCACCTTCACGCCGACGTTCTCCTCCATCCACATGCGGGCGCCACCGGCGCCGCAGCACATGCCCTTGGTGCCGTTGCGCTGCATCTCGACCA
>CBHWEI010000333.1:0-3914 GCA_966112835.1 uncultured Acidimicrobiaceae bacterium | reverse complement strand
TGGTCATCGGCACCCGCTACATCACCAAGCACTTCATGGGCGACATGAAGGGCCTCATCAAGTTCCTCGCCAACATCGCGGTGCTCACGTCCGTGGCGTCCGTCGGCTTCGCCGTCGCACCGAACGTCGTCATCGCGGTCGCGCTGAACTGCATCATCTCGGCCACGCTCGCCGTCGTCGGCCCGGGCATCCTGGTGGCGCTGTCGCTGGCCATCCCGGCCCGTGCCCGAGCCACCGGCTTCAGCGTCGCCTCGCTGTGGGTCATCCCCGGCCTGTTCATCCTGCCCGTCATCGGGTGGATCAGCACGCACGTCGGCATCCGCTGGGGCATGCTCACGCTGGTGCCGCTGTTCATCATCGGCAGCCTCATCCTGCGCTCGGCGAAGGACACCATCGACGCCGACATCGCCCAGGTGTGGCAGGCGTCGGCGGCCCGCAGCGAAGCGCTGTACCAGCGCCGCCACGGCCAGGCCGACCTGCTGCTGGTGCGCAACCTCGACGCCGGCTACACCGGCCGGCAGGTGCTGTTCGGGGTGGACATCGACGTGAAGGAGGGCGAGATCGTCGCCCTGCTGGGCACCAACGGCGCCGGCAAGAGCACGCTGCTGAAGTCCATCAGCGGCGTGGTCGAGGCCGACCGCGGCGCCGTGGTGTTGGACGGTCGCGACATCACCCACGCACCGCCGAACGAGATCGCCGGGTTCGGCATCAGCCAGATGCCCGGTGGCGCGGGCGTGTTCGGTGCGCTCACCGTGGCCGAGAACCTCGAGCTCGCCGGGTGGACCCGCCGCGGTGACCCGGACGGGGTGAAGGCCGCCACCGACGAAGTACTCGGGCTGTTCCCCATCCTGCGCGACAAGTACCACGGCTCGGCCGCCGACCTGAGCGGCGGCCAGCAGCAGATGCTCGCCCTGGGCATGGCGCTGGTGGCCAAACCGCGGGTGCTGCTCATCGACGAGCTCTCGCTGGGCCTGGCGCCGGTGGTGGTCGGCCAACTGCTGCCGCTGGTGCAACGCATCGCCGCCGAGGGCACCGCGGTCATCCTGGTGGAGCAGAGCGTGAACGTGGCGCTCACCGTCGCCGAGCGCGCCTACTTCATGGAGCGCGGCACCATCCGCTTCAGCGGCCCCACCAGCGAACTGCTCGAGCGCAAGGACCTGTTGCGGTCGGTGTTCCTGTCGGGCGCCGCCGAGCCAGGTGCGGCGGTGGCACCCGCCCAGCAGGTGTCGGGCGAGCCGCTCCTGCAGGTGGTCGAGCTGGTGAAGTCGTTCGGCGGCAACCGCGCCGTGAACGTCGCCACGTTCGACGTGTACGAGCGCGAGATCGTCGGCATGATCGGCCCCAACGGTGCGGGCAAGACCACCATCTTCGACCTCATCAGCGGGTTCGTGCCGCTGGACATGGGACGCGTGGTGCTGAACGGTCGCGACATCGGCGAACTGCCCGCCGAGCAGCGCGCCGGCGCCGGGCTGGGCCGCAGCTTCCAGGACGCGCGGCTGTTCCCCGACATGACGGTGGAGGAGACGCTGGCCGTGTCGCTCGAGCGGTGGATCACCAACCGCAGCGCGTTCGCCGCCGCCGTGCGTTGGCCCACCGTGTTCGACGACGAGGAACGCACCGCGCTGCGCGTGCACGAACTGATCGAGCTCATGCACCTGGGCGACTACCGCAATTCGTTCGTCCGCGAGCTGAGCACCGGCACACGTCGAGTGGTGGACCTGGCGTGCATCGCCGCCCACCGACCGGTGATGGTGCTGCTCGACGAGCCGTCGGGCGGCATCGCCCAACGCGAAGTGGAAGCGCTGGCGCCCGTGCTGCGGCGACTGCGCGACGAGATGGGTGCCAGCCTGCTGGTCATCGAGCACGACATCCCGTTGGTGTCGTCCATCAGTGACCGGTTGGTGGCGCTCGACCAGGGTGCCGTGCTCACGTCGGGCACACCGTCCGACGTCCTGGCGCATCCGGACGTGATAGAGAGCTATTTGGGGAACAACACTGCGGCGCGAGCTCGCAGCGGACACGGGGGGTGAGCCATGCAGGCAGCCAGCACATCAGGCGCATCGGGTGACGGCGGAAACCGTCAGCTGAAGCGATGGGGACCGATCATCGGCGTGCTCGTCGTGGTGCTCGTGGGGGTGGGCATCATCGTCGCCACCCGCGACAACGGCGACGACAGCACCGCGGTCGACACCACGGCCGAACAGACCACGGTGCCCGGCAGTGACACCACCGGTGGCACCGACAGCACCACGGCCAGTTCCACGCCCACCGGGGAGATCACGTTCCCGATGAGTTGGACGCAGGCCAAGGACCAGGGCCTCACCGATCAGATCGAATGGGGCGACCGTTGCGACACCAGTACGGGTCGCATCGCCGTGCCCGACTTCTTCCGGCCCGAGTGCTTCGCACCGTTCACCGGTGACAACGGCGGCGCCACCGCCACCGGCGTGACCGCCGACGAGATCACCATCGTCTACTACGAGGGCCCCGACGCCGACCCGATCATCTCGTACGTCACCGATGCCATCGCCGTCGACGACACGAACGCCCAGCAGTTCGAGACGATGAAGAACATCGTCAAGTACTACGAGGCGTACTACGAGCTGTACGGCCGCAAGGTCAACCTCGTCACCTACGAGGGAACCGGCATCGCCACCGACGAAGTGGCCGCCCGCGCCGATGCGGCAGCCATCGTGCAGAAGTACCAGCCGTTCGCCGTCCTCGGTGGCCCGGCCCTGACGAGCGCATTCGCCGACGAACTGGCCAAGCAGAAGACGTTGTGCATCGGCTGCACACCCGGACAGCCGGCCGACTTCTACAGCCAGCGCGACCCGTACGTGTGGGGTCTGGACGGCAGCGCCATCCAGAAGCAGACCCACGTGCTCGAGTTCATCCAGAAGCAGCTCATCGGCAAGAACGCCGAGCACGCCGGCGACGCGCTCAAGGCCACGCCGCGCAAGTTCGGCCTGGTGTACCTGGAGAGCAGCGGTGCCTCGAAGGACCTCGCCGACAGCTTCGCCGCCGGCATGCAGGGCCTGGGCGCTCCGCTGTCGGAAGTGGTCGCCTACCAGCTCGACCCGGCCACCATCCAGCAACAGGCCAGCCAGGTGATCACCAAGCTGAAGACCGCCGGTGTCACCACCATCATCTTCTCCGGTGACCCGGTGGCACCGCGCGACTTCACCAAGGAAGCGACGGCGCAGGAGTACTTCCCCGAATGGGTGGTCGCCGCCAGCACCCTGGTCGACGTCACCGCCTTCGCCCGCACCTACGACCAGCAGCAGTGGGCCCACGCGTTCGGCGTCACCCAGTTGGCTGCCCGTGGCGTGCCCGACAAGAGCGGCGCGTACGCCGACTACGTGTGGTTCAACGGCACCCCGCCGCCGGCCGACGACACCATCGGCGTCATCGCCCCCAACCCGGCACTGCTGTTCGCGGTGCTGCAGGGAGTGGGCCCGAACCTGACGCCCGAGACGTTCCGCGACACGCTGTTCGCCGCGGACGGCACCAAGCAGGCCATCAGCCAGCCGTATCTGTCGTACGGCGACAAGGGCTACTGGGGCGGCGTGCCCGACTACCAGGGTGTCGACGACGCCACCGTGTTCTGGTGGGATCCGGTGGCCACCGGCCCCGACGAGATCCGCAAGCAGGGCACCGGCATGTACCAGTACGTCGACGGTGGCAAGCGCTACCTGCCCGGCGAATGGCCCACCGAGGACAAGCTCTTCAACCCGGACGGCGCCGTCGCCATCTACGAGACACCGCCCCCCGGTGAGGAGCGGGGCGACTACCCCAGCCCCGCGGGGTGACGGCCGGGCCCTGGGGGGGCCCGGCGCGTCCGGCGGCGCACGCCGCCCCAGCGCCGCGACCCCACCGTTAGGGCGGCCCACCCCCCCCCCCGGCCGCCCAACCCC
>CBHWEI010000332.1:0-3915 GCA_966112835.1 uncultured Acidimicrobiaceae bacterium | reverse complement strand
GCTCGAAGCCCAGCCAGCGGATGTCCTCGACGATGGCGTCGACGTACTCGGTGTCCTCGGTGACGGGGTTGGTGTCGTCGAAGCGCAGCTTGCAGATGCCGCCGAACTCCTTCGCGATGCCGAAGTCGACGCAGATGGCCTTGGCGTGCCCGATGTGCAGGTAGCCGTTGGGCTCGGGTGGGAAGCGGGTCTGCACCCGGCCGCCGAACGTGCCCTGCTCGATGTCGGCCTTCACCAGGTCGCGGATGAAGTTGGCGGCAGCCGGCGAACCGTTGTCGTTCGCGTCGGCGGGGGGAGTGGACTCGCTCATCGTGCCGAAACGGTACCGGATCGCACCCGCCACCCATCCGTTCCATAAGCTGACCGCATGGTGACGAACCGAGAACGGTGGGAAGCGGCCTTCGGTGCGTCGCGGCTGCGCGACGTGCCGTTCAGCACCATGTCGGGCATCCCGCTCGACCCGGTGTACGGCCCGGCCGACGGCGAGTTCCCCGGTGAGTACCCGTACACCCGTGGCCCGTACGCGTCGATGTACCGCAGCAAGTTGTGGACCATGCGCATGTTCGCGGGCTTCGGCACCGCCGACGACACGAACTGGCGCTTCAAGGAGATCATCAAGGCGGGCGGCGACGGCCTGTCCACCGCGTTCGACATGCCCACTCTGCTGGGGCTCGACAGCGACCATCCCATGTCGCTGGGTGAAGTGGGGCGCTGCGGCGTGGCCATCGACTCGCTGGCCGACATGGAAGACCTCTACGCGGGCATCGACCTGGGCGAGATCACCACGAGCATGACCATCAACTCGCCGGCGGCGGTGGTCTTCGCGATGTTCGTGGCCCAGGCCGAGAAGGCGGGCATCCACCGGTCGCGCCTGGGCGGCACGCTGCAGAACGACATCCTGAAGGAGTACCAGGCGCAGAAGGAGTTCGTCTTCCCGCCACGGCCCAGCATGCGGTTGGTGCGCGACACCATCTCGTTCACCGCGGCCGAGATGCCGCGCTGGCACAGCATCAGCATCAGCGGCTACCACATCCGCGAGGCGGGCAGCACGGCGGTGGAGGAGCTGGCGTTCACGTTGGCCAACGGCTTCGCCTACGTCGAGCTCGCGTTGCAGGCCGGTCTGCCGGTCGACGCGTTCGCGCCTCGGCTGAGCTTCTTCTTCAACGCGCACATCGACTTCTTCGAGGAGATCGCCAAGTACCGCGCCGCCCGTCGCGTGTGGGCGCGGTGGATGAAGGACCGCTACGGCGCCCAGCTGGACCGCTCCATGCAGCTGCGGTTCCACACCCAGACCGCGGGCGTGTCGCTCACCGCGCAGCAGCCCGAGGTGAACATCGTGCGCACCGCCATCGAGGCGCTGGCCGGTGTGCTCGGCGGCACGCAGAGCTTGCACACCAACTCCATGGACGAGGCGCTCGCCCTGCCCACCGAGAAGGCGGCGCGCATCGCCCTGCGCACCCAGCAGGTCATCGCCAACGAGACCAACGTGGCGCACGTGGCCGACCCGCTCGGCGGGTCGCACTTCGTCGAGGCGCTCACCGACGAGGTCGAGCGCCAGGCCGAGGAGCTGTTCGCCCAGATCCTCGAGTTCGGCAGCGGGTCCATGCTCGACGGTGTCATCAAGGGCATCGAGGACAACTGGTTCCAGGGTCGCATCGCCGACAGCGCGTTCGAGCTGGAGCGCCGCTTCAACGCCGGCGACCGCATCGTCGTCGGCGTGAACGGCTACACCGAGGGCAACGACGAGGACCAGTTGCCGCTGCTGCGCATCACCGGCGAGGACGAATCCCGTCAGCGCAAGCGGCTGGCCGAGGTGCGCGCCGACCGCGACGACGTTCGCGTGCAGGCGGGGCTCGACCGGGTGAGGGCCGAGGCGGCCGACCCCGAGGTGAACCTCATGCCGGCGCTCATCGACGCCGTGAACGACTACGCCACGCTCGGCGAACTGATGGCGGCCATGGGCGACGTGTTCGGCCGCCACGTGGAGGTGCCCACCATATGAGCGCTCGCATCCTGGTGGCCAAGGTCGGCCTGGACGGTCACGACCGGGGCATCAAGGTGGTGGCTCGCATCCTGCGCGACGCCGGCTACGAGGTCATCTACACCGGTCTGTTCCAGACGCCCGAGATGGTGGCCGCCTCGGCGGTCGACGAGGACGTCGATCTGGTCGGCCTGTCCATGCTGTCGGGCGCCCACATGACGCTCGCCCCGCTCGTGGTGGAGCAGATCCGCGCCCGGGGCGCCGACATCCCGGTCGTGGTCGGCGGCATCGGGCCCGACCACGACCTGCCCGAGCTGACGGCGGCGGGCATCGCCGCCGTCCTCACCCCGGGCGCCACGGCCGAGCAGATCGTCGAGCAGATCGCCGCTGTCCTCAGTTCTCAGTGAAGAGGCTCGCTGCGACGGTGAGGCGGAACGACGGATCGTCGTGGTTCAGCGCATCGGCCAGGGCCTTGCCGCCCGCATGATCGTGAGCTGATCGGCGTCGTTGACGTCGGTCGTCGTGCCCACCACCAACCCGTCCTGGAGTTCCGCGGTGGAGCCGAGTCCGATCGCCAGGGCACGCGCCTTCACTCGATCGATGACGGTCGTCTCGGTGGTGGGCGTGGTGGTGGTCTCGACCGTCATCATCGTCCCCTCAGGCGCGCAACCCGATTCCATTCAGGAATTCCGGATCTCCTCGCCGATGCGGACCTCGCCCGTGTTGCCGTCCACGTCCAGCACGGTGCCGTCGGCCACCGAGGTGATGCCGCGCACGCTCATCACGGCGGGAATGCCCAATTCGCGGGCCACGATCGCGGCGTGGCTGAACATGGCCCCGCTGTCGCACACGACGCCACCGGCGACCAGGAAGAGCGGCGTCCAGCTGGGGTCGGTGATGGCGCAGACCAGGATCTCGCCGGGCTCCAACCCGCGTGGATCCCCCGGATCGGTGACGACGCGGGCGCGGCCCGAGGCCGTGCCGGCGCTGACGGCGAGGCCGGACAGCACGTCGCCGGCGACGGGCACATCGGCCGCGGGTCTGCTGCGCAGTTGCCACGTGGACGGGTCGGGCAGCCGACCCTCGAACCAGAACGGCGGCTCGCGATCGTTCAGGTACTGCTCGCGGGCCACCCGTTCGGCGATGACGCCGGCGAACGCCGCTGGCTGGCGCAGATACTGGGGCAACTCGTCAAACGTCAGGCTGAAGCCGTGCCGATGCTCGGCCGGTCCACCACGCTCGGCGCCGCGGCGGATCAACTCGTGCAGTGCTCGCCGGGCGCCGAAGTTCTCGAGCACCAGGATGTCCTTCGCCCGCTCACGCCCCACCGAACCGGCGCGAGAGACCGCGGCGGCGCGCCGCGCGAACGAACGCAGCGGCGGACGCAGCGCGGCGCGCACGTCGGCCTCGGCGCGTTCGCGCTCGCGACGGAGCCGTTCCATGGTGGTGGTTGGCGACGGTTCGGGCGGCGCATGGCGCATTCGGTCCACGGCGGCGAGCACGGGGCGCGGGTCCATCGCCCAGCACGGTGCAGCCAGTTCGTACTCGTCGTTGCCGCGATGGCCGAAGTCGGCCAGGAACGCCCGCAGCGGCTCGGCCAGCGCGGTGCTGTCCAATCGCTCGACGAGCCCGTCGAGGCCCTCGTCGAACGTCGCGCTCAGCCCGGGGTCGCCGGCCACGAGGCGCGCCAACGTCCACTGCCGTTGGGCGATCCGGGCGGAGTCGACGTCGTCGATGCCGCTGACCATCCGGTTCGCCGTGCCCGCGTCCAACTCGGCGCGTTCGATCATCCGGTCGAGCAGGACGCGCGGGACGGCCGCGATCATGCCGAACCACAGCAGCCGTTTCATGCTGTCGGCCAGCCTCGGCGGGTAGCCACGGGCGAACGCGATCAGCTCGTCATCGGTCGCGGTCGCCGCATCGGGCGCCGTGGC
>CBHWEI010000331.1:0-3942 GCA_966112835.1 uncultured Acidimicrobiaceae bacterium | reverse complement strand
CCACGCTGGAGGCATGACGTCACGCAGCGCAGAGCTGCCGCTATGGCGTGCCTGCGTGAGGAGATCGGGCAGGCTTGTGGTCATGGCCAATGGCGAAGACATCACACCAACGCCATCGTCAAGGGTGCAGTGGATCATCGCTCGACCCGGCCGAACGTTCACCCTTGCGGGGGTGCTCGCCGTCAGCTCAGCATTTGGAGCGACTCTCGCCCTGTTCGGCTCGGGCGACGGCGCATCGCGGATCATGCTCGGGTCCGCTTCGATGTTGCTGCTCGCGGTCGCCGTGATCGCCGTGTTGACCGACTCAGTGTTCGTCGGCCACTGCCGAGTACGCCCCGGGCGCGGGCGCGGCTGGACTTCGTTGACCAACGCCCCCAACCTCGCCGTCGTAGCGAAACAAGCGAACGTTGTCTGCCTCACCGTTGGCCAGGGCGAGACAGCACGCGTTCTGTTGACAGCGACGTCCGCGCTGGGATTCACGAAGGCCGATGAACTACGCGGGGCAGTCACCGCAGCCAGGCTCCGGGTGCTCCACGCGGCAGGCGTTCCCTTCGATTCGGACGGCGCATAGCCGCCGATAGGCGCTGGACATGGCCGCCCGTCGCCAGCGATGCTGACGACGTGCTTGAGCCGATGGAGCTGACTCCAGATCTCCTCGAGCGAACTCGATTGCTCACGGCTCGCGTGATGATGTCCGAGGCCGTCGGCCAAGAGGTGGTCTCGTGGGCGTGCGATGTTCTTGTCTCGGGCGCCACGTCGGACGCTGTGCTTGCGCTTGCAGCTCTGCCCTTTGACGTCACGATGGTGGAGGCTGAGCCACTGTTCCACAGGGCAACAGTCGAGCTCGGGCTGCCTCCAATGCCCAGGCGAGAGGCCGGATGGCTGCTTGCGGCCACTGTGGCGCGTCAGATGATCGAGGACACGATCCCCGCGCACGTGGGCGCGGGCATTCTTTGGGGGTTGTGGTGGGACCTTGGCAACCCTGCCGAAGTCAGTGCTTTGGTGGAGGTCCTCGACGCGTGGGAGGTGGCACTCCCAAAGGATCAGCCGACCATCGACAATGAGCTGAGGCAGCTTGCTCCCGCCGTGCTGGATGCCGCGAAGGCCGCGCTTAGATAGCGCGTAGCTTCCGAACTGCGCGTGCGGTGCCGAGATTGGACGCACGCTCAGAGTTCCGGCCCACTGTCGCAAGTGATCCGCTACCGGGTGGGTTCGCCCGCCACCCATACCTGTTCGATGCGGTCGAAGCCGCGCAGCGCCACCAGGTCGGCGCGCTTGCCCACCTCGATGGTGCCGCGGTCGCGCAGACCGAGCAGACGTGCCGGGTTGGTGCTCGCGGCGCGGAGGACCTGCTCGTTCCACACGCCGGCGTGGATGCAGTTGGACACCGCGGCGATCATGGTGACTGCGCTGCCGGCCAGCGTGCCGTCAGGCAGCCGTGGCGCGCCGTCGCGCAGTTCCATCCCGATGGCACCGACCGTGCCTGCCCGCCAGGCCACCGCATCGGTGACGAGCACCATCCGGTCGGCGCCCAGTGCCTGCGCCGCCATGCGCACGACCCTGGGGTGCACGTGCACGTCGTCGGCGATGATCGACGCGCTCACCTCGGGATTCGTCATGGCGAACACGGCCACACCGGGCGACCGGTGGTGCACCCCACTCATGCCGTTGAACAGGTGGGTGGTCAGCCGCGCGCCGGCGGCCACGCACGCATCGAACTCGTCCTCGCTGCACTGGGTGTGGCCGATGGACACCAGGCGGTCGTGCAGGGTGAGGTGCAGGGTGGCGTCGACGGCCAGCGGCTGCTCGGCCGCCAGCGTGACCATGGCGACGTGCGGCGGCAACGCAGCCAGCCAGTCGAGGTCGATGGGCACGATGAGCTCGGGCGGGTGAGCACCGGGGGAGCGGCCCAGGAACGGTCCCTCCAGGTGCGCGCCGGCGATGGTGGGTCGTGCGGCGGACGGTCGCGCCATCGCGTCGGCGATGCGCTGCAGTGGTCGCTCGTAGCGGTCGAGCGGCATGGTCACCAGCGTCGGGCACCAGGTGGTGACACCCTGTGCCAGGAGCAAGGCGTCGAGGCGGTCCCAGTCGGCACCCGAGGCCACCGAGACGTCGATGTCCTCAACGCCGTTCACCTGCAGGTCGACGAAGCCGGGCACGATCCGCAGGGCGCTGGCCACCCGGTCGAGCGGTTCGATGGCCGCGATGACGCCATCCTCGATGTGCAGGCGGACCGGTCCGCTCCACCCTTCGGGGGTGAGCGCGCCGACGGTTTCAACGACCGACATGATGCTCAGATCCCATAGGATTGCCGAGCGTATGGCAGATTCGGTCGTTGAGCACGTCCCCACCAGGGACCTCATCATCACCGAGGCGCTCCACTGCTTCGCCGAGAGCGGCTACGACGGCACATCGCTCAACGACATCGCCGCCGAGGTCGGAATCCGCCGCCCCAGCCTGCTGCACCACTTCCCCTCGAAGGAAGCGTTGTACGGCGAGGTGTTCGAGAAGCTGCTCAGCGACTGGGTGCTGAAGCTGGGGGTCATGGCCACTGCGCCCGAGGTGGGCTGGCGCAAGATGGAGCTGGTCATCGAGGCCGGTTTCGACCTGTTCGCCGAGAACCCCGACTACGTGCGGCTCATGCGCCGCGAGGCGCTCGACGGCGGCTCGCATCTGGGCATCGAGCTCAGCGCGGTGCTGCGGCCCATGTTCGATCGGGCGGTCGCCTTCTTCGAACGCGAGATGGACGCCGGCGTGTTCCGCCGGCTCGACCCGGCGCAATTGCTGCTGTCGGGGTACGGCGCGGTGCTCAGCTACTTCAGTGACGCCGTGTTCCTGAACGGGCTCATCGACGCCGACGCACTGTCACCCGAAGCACTCGAACGTCGCCGACAGCACATCACGGAGTTCTTCGTGGCAGCGTTGACCCCGTGACCTCCCGCGCCGAACAGTTCAAACCCCTCACCGACGACGCCGCCGAACGATGGTCGAAGTTCGGCACGTGGGATCGCCCGTTCTTCCCGACGCATGTCGGCCTGTCGGTGCTGGAGGTGCGCCACGACTACTGCCGCATGCACCTGGCGTTCAGTCCCCAGCTCGAGCAGGCGGCCGGCCTGGTGCACGGTGGTGCCATCGCGACGGCGCTCGACCACGTGGTGGTGCCCGCAGTCGGCTCGGCCTACACGGCCGAGCACCGCTTCAGCACGGTCGACATGCACGTGCAGTACCTGTCGGCGCTCATCCATGAGGACGGCATCGTCGAGGGCTGGGTGGTGAAGCGCGGACGCACCACGGTGTTCTGCGAATCCGAGCTGGTGGGCGCCACGAGCGGCAAGCTCATCGCCCGGAGCGTCCTCACCTACAACGTGAGCACGCCACGTCACTGACAGTACGGTGGCGCCGATGACTGCGCCTCTAAAGCCACCACGTACTCGTGGACCGCCACCGGGGCGAACGCAGGCTTTCTCACCACCACCACCCTGCAATCAGCGACAGGCGTATCCACGCCCGTACCCACGCCGACAACCAGCACGATCACCGACCTCGCCGGCCAGACCGTCACCCAAACCTCACCCGACACTGGCTCCACCAATTTCACGTACGACATCGGCGGGCGGCTCATCGCAACGAACGACGCCGACATCACCGCCGACTCGATCGTGCGCACCGTGTACGACGCCCTCGACCGACCCACCTACCGCTACGCCGCAGCCGCCGTCATCCCAGACGCGGTCCTCGCGGGCGCCGTTGACACCGCGAACACCACACCCGCCGCGGTCGCAGCGCGCGCCCGACTGCTGTCATCCTGGACCTACGACGCGCCCGGGGCACTCACACTGCCAGCGTCGGACACCGCCTGGAATGCATCACAGCCCTACCGCACCCGCATCACCAGCTACGACGTGCGCAACCACCCGAAAGCCATCTCCATAGACATTCCAG
>CBHWEI010000330.1:0-3953 GCA_966112835.1 uncultured Acidimicrobiaceae bacterium | reverse complement strand
GTAGCTGTTGCCCTTGCCGTCGGAGTTGTTCTTGTGGCACAGGATCTCGGCGCCGTCGGGCAGCATCGTGGACGCGGCAGCCATGGAGGCCCGCACGATCTCCTCCGCAGCACGGTCGAACAGCAGCGCGTCGCGCGCCGTCAGGCACTCGGGCGTGCTGATCTCGGGGTGGGCGTGGTCGACGTAGTAGCGCGCCCCGTTGGTGAGCACCGCGTTCACCAGGTGGGTGTCGATCTCGGGTGCGAGCAGATCGTCGACGCTGAAGCCGCGCGCATCGTGGCCGGGCTGTTCGTCCTCGAAGTCCCAGCGGATCTTGCGTTGGTTCGCGGCCAGGTAGGCGTTGATGAGCAGCGACGAGGCCGTCACCGGGTTGCCATCGGCGCCGCGCACGAGAATGCCGTACTCGGTCTCGATGCCGCACACCTTGGGGATGGCCATGGGCCGCACCCTAACGCCGGTTTCAGGACTTGAACAGTTGCTCCGCCGCAGCCCACGTGTCGTCCACCAGGTCCCATCCGGCGGCGTTCGTCTCCTCGTAGTGGTCCTCGGGCTCGCCCAGCTCGCGGCCCAGCGCCTGCCCGTAGCGGCACACCGAGGCGACCGCCTTGCGCTGGTTCTGCAGGGCGTCCTCCTGGGTGAGGAGAGCCGGGTTGTCGGTGAGCTCCTTGCAGGCCGGACCCGCCACCGCGTCGGGGGTGACGGCCGCACCCTCGTCGAACAACTTCTGGCACGTGTACCCGGTCTCGGGCGGGATCTCCAGGTCCATGCACTTCAGGCGGTACTCGGCGAGCGGCACCCAGTAGCCCAGCTCGTCGCCGCCGAGGCCGACCGTGAACGTCTGCGAGGTGGGCACCAGGTCCATCAGTGCACCGGGCACGACGTAGTCGTCGCCGGTCGCGTGCAGGTCGGGGAACTCGAAGTACGCGGCGGTGTTCGTGGCGAAGTCGTCGGGCAGGCCGATGACCAGCTCGGGCGGCAGCTCGCCGGGCATGAACAGGAAGCCGACGTCGCCGAATCGCAGCCAGGTGATGCGCGTCTTGAACACGTCGCCCTTGCGGATCTGGCTGTCGACCAGCGGCGTCAGCAACGGGTCGTCCACCGACTCACCGCCGTCCGACGCGCAGGTCTGGTCGGTGAACGGCATGGCCGAGCAGTTGTAGACCGTCGGCACCTGCCAGCCCAGGTCGCCGTCGCTCAGCAGCACACGGAAGCCGATGTTCGTGAGCCGCGTGAAGTACTCCTGGCGCTTCCACTCGATGGTGTCGAAGGCCACCTCCTTCGCGTCGGGCAGCATCTCCAGCACGTGCGTGGCGAGCGCGTTTCCGATTGCAGCGGTGCGGGCCAGGTTGCGGTCGCGCAGGTCCTTCGCACCGCTCACCGGCTGTGCGCCGGCGGGTGCGGTGACGCCGTCGCCCATGGGGTGGGCGTCGTCGATCTGCCACACGTCGGCGCGGCCGGGGCCGACCTGGCTGCCGATCGCGCCGTTGAAGTACAGCACCTCGCCGCCCACCTCGGCCTGCACCTTCTCGCGCACGATGCCCGGGTAGTCGGCGGTGAAGTAGCGGCCCTCGGCGCTGCAGTCGTCGGCCGCCCAGCCCTTCTGAGTGCACTGTGCAGTGATGTCGCCGGGCGGGTTCCAGCCCAGCGTCGTCTCGGGGTGGCTGGCCCACTGGACGACGGTGGCGATGGCGTCGCCGGTGTCCACGTCGCTCACCTGCAGCACGTTCAGACGCGGGTCCACGATCAGCGGGTCGCGCTGGTCGCTCTGTCCGAAGCGGTGCTCCCCCGCCACCGAGCTCATCCGTGCCGGCAGCAGGCCGTTGCCGATCGCGTCCATGACCGCGCCGACCATGGCGTCGGCCGCCATCGAGTACCAGTCGTCGTTGATGTCGAACGCGCTGTCGGGCCCGTGGTGGTTGTGGGTGGCGCTGATGATGACCTGCGCGTCGGCGAACTCGGCGGGCAGCTGCTCGCGCAGGCGTCGCTCGACCTCGTCCTGGTCGAAGGCGAACAGCATGTACAGGTCGGCGGTGATCATGATGACCTGCGTGTCGCCCTTCTGCAGGACGAGCGCGGTGGTGCGCAGATCGTCGTGCACCCAGGCGGCGTCGCCCTCGCCGTTGCCCACGTTCACCACGCCCTGGTCGAAGGCGGGCACGAACACGCCGATGTCGTTCGGGTCCACCGGCTCGGCCCAGCCCGGCGCGTCGGCCAGGTAGTCCACCGTGCCGCCCACCGTGGGCAGCAGGCTGCGGCTGGCGGCTGCGGCAAGCAGCCCGTCGGCGGCGGGCACCGTGGTGTCGCCTGCGGTGGTGTCGGCGCCGGACGTGGTGGTGGACGCCGCAGTGCTGGGCGACGAGTTCTCGTCGTCGGAGCACGCGACCATCACCACACCTGCGAGCGCGACCGAGAGCAACAGCTTCTTCATGGACGTCCCCTTCCCCCACCGGGACAGTAGCGAGGCGCGAGACTCGGCCGGTGACGCAGGAACCCGACTGGACGGCCATCACCCACCGCAACGCACGCTCGGTGCAGACGACCATCGGGTGGATCTTCTGGGACCCGGGTGCGGTGCGCCGGTACACCGACCTGGGCCTGCCCGAGGGGTTGGCCGGACCGTTGGGCTACATGGCGGCCCGTTGCGCGCCCCTGGCCGGTGCCGGGCCCGACGCGGTCATTGCCGCATTCGGCTCCATCAGCCCGATGGCCATCCGCGGTGTCTTCGGCCTGCTCGCCACGCCCGAGCGGTTCCGCGAGTTCTGGGAGGCGCGTGACGAGGCGGTGGTGGCCGGGCTGCGCGACCACGCCAGCGACATCATCGACCCGCTGTGCGAGCTGGGCCCGCTGCTGTGGCCCGTTGTCGAGCAGTTGCCACTGGTGGGGCGCACGTTCTTCGGCGCGCACCTGGCCATGCCGCGGTCGGAAGACCCGTTGCTGTCGGGCTGGCATGCCGTCAACTGCCTTCGCGAGTGGCGGGGCGACACGCACTGGGCGTTGGTGGTGGCCGCGGGCCTCACCCACGCCGAGGCGAGCATCCTGCACAACGCCTGGCTGCGCTACGAGGACGACTGGCTGGCGAAGTCGCGCGGCACCAGCGACGACGACCTCGACGCCGGCTGGAGGGCGCTCGCCGAGCGCGGCCTGGCCGAGGGGCGACAGGTGAACGCCGAGGGGCTGGCGCTGCGCCAGCGGATCGAGGACGAGACCGACCGCCTCACCACGCTGCCGTGGCGCCTGCTCGGCGAGGAACGGTCGCGCTGGTTCGCCGAGGCGTTCGAGCCGCCGTGCGAGCTGCTGCTGCAGCGGGTGGACATCACCGCCGGGCCGAACTACCAGCCGGCCAGCCGCATCCGCCCGCCCCACTGACGGACCGGGCGCCCGCCGCCCGCAGCGAGGGGTACTGGGCCGTCAGAGGTACTGGCCGGTGGCGACGCGCTCGATGGCGCGACCGCCCTCGCGGTCGGCCACGTCGCGACCCTTCACGAGCGTGCGGATGAACACGATGCGCTCGCCCTTCTTGCCGCTGATCTTCGCCCAGTCGTCGGGGTTCGTGGTGTTCGGCAGGTCCTCGTGCTCCTTGTACTCCTGACGGATGGAGTCGAGCAGGTCCTGCAGGCACACGCCGCGCTCGCCGCCGGCGATGACGCGCTTGATGGCCAGCTTCTTGGCGCGGCGCACGATGTTCTCGATCATTGCGCCCGACGAGAAGTCCTTGTAGTACAGGATCTCCTTGTCGCCGTTCTGGTACGTCACCTCGAGGAACTGGTTGGCCTCGTCGGTGCGGTACATCTCGGCCACGGTGGTGCGGATCATGTCGGGGACGCTGGCGCCGGCCTTGATGGGGATCTCGTCGGTGAGGTAGCGGGCGAAGATCTGTTCGGCAGCGGCCTCGGTGGGGCGCTCGATCTTGATCTTCACGTCGAGGCGGCCGGGGCGCAGGATGGCCGGGTCGA
>CBHWEI010000329.1:0-3989 GCA_966112835.1 uncultured Acidimicrobiaceae bacterium | reverse complement strand
TGGGCGTTCATCGTGTTCCCGCTCATCGGCGGCGCGCTGGGCGCGGTCATCCACAAGGTGCTGCACGGCAGCGACGCCTGACCCATCACGTTTCGAGGGGCGCTCGCACCACCGGTGCGGGCGCCCTTCGTCGTGCTCTAGGCGGGGAGCAGGGCCAGCAGTTCGGCGCGGTGCTTGGGGCCGAGGGGCTCCTCGGGCGGGCGGTTCTCGCGGTCCTGCCACACGGCCAGGATGCGTGCGCCGATGTCGGCGTCCTTCGCCATGGCATCGGGCGCGTCGAGCAGGTTCAGGCTGCGGAAGAACGCGCGCAGCACCACGGCGTCGCTGCGCACGGCCGGCAGCAGACCGTCGCGGAACACCGAACGCATGAACGTGCGCGGGTCGGTGGTGTCGCCGTCGGGGTCCTCGCCCTTCAGGTGCGCGGCCGCGACCCGGCGGGCCTCGGCGTCCTGCTCGACACCCGACCGGTACCAGGGCACGATCTCGGCGCGCAGGTCGGCGTCGTAGGCCAGCATGGTGGCCACGGGATCGCCGGCGTGCGCGGCCACGGCCTTGGCCAGCAGGTGCGCGCCCCAGAACGCGATGGAGCAACCCCGCCCGTACAGCGGGTTGGTGCACAGCACCGCGTCGCCCACGGGCAGCACACCGGTGGCCACCGGCTTCCCGTCGGGCACGTACTCGCGCCAGCGGTTCAGCAGGCCGGCCATCACGTGCACCTCGGCGGTGATGGGCTCGGCGCGGCCGTCCAGCCACGGCGCGGTGGCGATGAGCCGACGGGCGCACTCGTCGAACACCACCGGGTCGGCCAGCATCTTGCGCAGCTCGTCGTCGGCCGTCGGGGTGGCCAGCGTGACGCTGAACGTGTTGTTGTCGCCCACGAACACGCCGTACTTCAGGTAGCCCAGGTCGCCACCGATGGGACCGGTGCGCGGCGGGTACACCTGCCCCTCGCGCAGTCGGTAGAAGCGGCTGAAGTAGACGATGCCGGTGTCGTCGACCTCTTCGTACACCGGCGCCGTGCCGGCCGCGACCAGCCAATCGGTCAGCGCGCTGCGACGACCCGCGGCCACCACCACCAGGTCGGCCTCGATGGTGCTGCCGTCGGCCAGGCGCACGCCGGTGACGTGCGGGACGCCGTCGAGCACCGAAGGGCCGGTGAGCAGCCCGTCGACCCCGACGCCCGTGCGGAACGAGACGCGGCCCTCGGCCAAGGCCTTGCCGCGCACCACCCATTCGAACGTGGTGCGCCGGCAGGCCAGCATGACCAGTTCGTCGTCGTCGGGCTGGGTCACGAAGTCGGTGATGGTGGGCGGCAGGTCCTCGCCGAAGCGCATCTCGGTGGCACCCTCGGCCAGCAGCGCGGCATAGACGTCGGCGTGCTCGGTGCGCAGCAGGCCCACCAGCCGAGCCAGGAACGCGTGGCTGTGCCGCACCTGCGGGGCGCCGCGGCGGTCCCACTCGAACGCGTCGTCGGCCGACGTGGGCATGGGCGTGTCGTCACGCTCGGCCACGACGATGTCGTGGCCCTGGCGCGCCAGCACCAACGCCGAACCGAGCCCGGCCACCCCGCCACCAACCACGACGATCTTCATGGCCGGACAAGTTAGGCGGGCGATGACCTGAGCGTCGGGTCAGAGAAGCGAGCGAGAGGGCTCAGAGGGCCATCGAGTAGCCGACGCCGCGCACGGTGCGCACCCAGCTCTTCTCGCCGGCGACGTCGATCTTCTTGCGCAGGTTGGCCACGTGCACGTCGACGACGTGGTCGTCGCCGAACCAGTTCGGGCCCCACACCTTGTCGAGCAGCTGTTGGCGGGTGAACACCAGCTTGGGGTTGGCCGACATGGTCTCGAGCAGGTCGAACTCGATGCGGGTGAGCTCGACCCGGTCGCCCTGCACGGTGACCTCACGCGAGTGCGGGTCGACGACCAGTTCGCCGAACGTGCGCGGCAGGCCTTCGGCGTTGTCGGCACGCGGGCGGCGCAGCAGCGCCTCGACGCGGGCGACGAGCTCGCGTCCCGAGAACGGCTTCACCAGGAAGTCGTCGGCACCCAGGCGGAAGCCGAGCAGCTTGTCGGCCTCGCTGGCGCGGCCGGAGACCACGATGACGTAGGCGTTCGAGTGTTCGCGGATCGACTGGCACAGGTCCAGGCCGTCGCCGTCGGGCAGACCCAGGTCGAGCACCACCAGATCGGGCATGGCGGCGTTCATCGAGGCGATGGCGTCGGCGATGTTGCTGACGCTGCGCACCTGGAACCCGGCGTCGGTGAGGACGAGGGTGGCCAGCTGCGCGAATTCAGGCGCGTCCTCCACGAGGAGGACGTCGATGTCCGTCACAGTAGGGATTCTGCCACATTCCGTGGCGACCCGCACACTTTCGTGACAACAGCGACTCAGGCGGCGACGAGCAGGTTCAGGTCGACGGGCTGGGGCTCGTGGGCCAGGGCCAGGTCGGCGGGCACGAACCCGTCGGCGGCGGCGATGCTCTCGAGCGAGCCCACCGACCACCACGAGCGCACGCTGCGACTGTCGGTGAGGGGGTGCCACAGCACGCCGATGTCGCTGAGGCCGGCATCGACCAGGCGGTCGACGGCCCACACGTAGAACACGGCGCGGGTGTCGTGGTAGCTGCCACGGTCGAACGCCGGACGGTCGGCACGCACCTGGGCGAGGGTGTTCGCCGCGCCGGTCGCGCGAACGGAGCGGACGAGGCTGAGGATGAACTCGGTGTGTGTCATGACGCCATTCTCGGGCGAATCGTGGTGCGAAAACCGCCGACTTCGTGGCAAGATGGGAATCATGGCTGCGGAAACCTCGGCATTGGATCGCATCGACCGAGAGATTCTCGCCGTCCTCGCCGACGACGCCCGAATCCCCTACCAGGCACTCGGCCAGCGTGTGCACCTGTCGGCGAACGCCGCCGCCGACCGGGTGCGGCGCCTCATCCGCCTCGGCGTCATCCGCCGGTTCACCGTCGACATCGACCAGGGCCGCCTGGGCCGCGACCTGGAAGCGGTCATCGACGTGCGCGTGAAGGACATCGACCGGTTCCGCGAAGGGGCGCTCACCTGCCCCGAGGTGGGCGCCATCATCCACGTCACCGGCCGCACCGACTTCCAGCTCAACGTCACCTGCGCCGGCACTGCCGGCCTGAACGCCCTGCTGCAGCGGTTCACCCGCGAGTTCGGCGCCGAGGAGACCCTCACCACCGTGGTCCTCGAGCGCATCCGCTAGCCGGCAGGGTCCCGGGCACGTGTTGCCGCGTTAGCAGTCCAGGGTTTAGAGTGCTAGCACTCTCGTCGGCGGAGTGACAGCCCCGGCGAACCACTGACCCAACACCCTGAACATCCCTCAACGCGGAGGAAACCAATGGCCAAGCAGATCGCTTTCGACGAGGCCGCTCGTCGGTCGCTCGAGGCGGGCATGAACAAGCTCGCCGACGCCGTGCGCGTCACCCTCGGGCCGAAGGGCCGCAACGTCGTGCTCTCGAAGCAGTGGGGTGCCCCCACGATCACCAACGACGGTGTGTCCATCGCCAAGGAGATCGAGCTCGAGGACCCCTACGAGCGCATCGGCGCCGAACTGGTGAAGGAAGTCGCCAAGAAGACCGACGACGTCGCCGGTGACGGCACCACCACGGCCACCGTCCTGGCCTGGAGCATGGTCCGCGAGGGCCTGCGCAACGTGGCCGCCGGCGCCAACCCGATGACCCTGAAGAAGGGCATCGAGGCCGGTGTCGAGGCCGCCGTGGGCAGCATCCGTGCGCTCGCCAAGGAAGTCGACTCGAAGGACCAGATCGCCCAGGTCGCCAGCATCTCCGCCGCCGACACCGAGATCGGCCAGATGATCTCCGAGGCCATCGACAAGGTGGGCAAGGACGGCGTCATCACCGTCGAGGAGAGCCAGACCTTCGGCATGGAGATGGACCTGGTCGAGGGCATGCGCTTCGACAAGGGCTACATCTCGCCCTACTTCGCCACCGACATGGAGCG
>CBHWEI010000328.1:0-4006 GCA_966112835.1 uncultured Acidimicrobiaceae bacterium | reverse complement strand
CCCGCAGCCGTCCGAGATCCATGCCCCCATCATGAACAAGGGGTGTGACAGAGTTTCCTCCACTTCACGGTGATCGCAGGCGGATGCGTGTCGCAGGGCGCGCACACGGGCGCGAAACACCCACAGATCTGTCGTGTGGCACGCCCGTGGGTGCGGAACACGACGCCAATGACGCGAATCGCGCCCGACCGCAGACGCGAATGACGCGAATCGCGCCCAACCCTCAGGAAGGGGTGCGGGTCATGACGGCTTGGGTGTAGAGGAGCTGGAAGCCGACGCGCAGGAGGTTGCGGGCGGACACGCCGTCGGGGACGGCGGTGACGGCGGCGAGACGGCAGCCCATCCGGGCGGCGCGGTGCAGGCGGTCGACGAGCAGCGCGTGCTGGGCGCCGCGGCCACGGGCCTCGGGCAGGGTGGCAGCACCGCCGAGCCAGGCGACGGTACGGACCGGCGTGAGCGACCCGGTGCCGACGGCCTTGCCGTCGATGACGGCGACCAGGTTCTGCCGGCCGGGCACGCGGTGCATCGCCGCACAGAACTCGTCGGAGGTCTGGCGCTCGGGGCTGTCCGGCGCGAACTGCGAGCCGAGGATGGCCGTCCATTCGGCCTCCGTGTCGTCGCCCACGTCGTCGATCTGCACCCGGCCCCTCGGCGGCAGGCCGCGCAGGCCGTGCGCGTACACGTTGCGGAACCACTCGACCGAGTAGCCGCGGGCCCGCAGCGCGGTGACGAGGTCGGCCGACGCCCACGGGCAGACCTCCAGCGACGGCGGCAGGCCGGCGGCGGCGTAGAACGCCTCGAGCTCGTCGAGCAGTTCGTCGGGTGTGGCGTCGCCGAACACTGCACCGACGGCGCGGTTCACGTAGCGGCCCGGGCCCATGGCGGCGGCGACTCCGCCGTCGAGCGGGTGCCAGTGCGCGACCGAACCCGGCACGGTCTCGGCCAGCGACTCGACCTCCATGGCTGTCAGCCGCGCCGCGGTGCGCTCCATCCGCAGGACGAGCGCCGTGTCGATGATCACGGCGCGAGTCTCGCGCTCAACCGAGCCAGGCGGGTCGGGACTTCTCGTAGCCGTCGATGTCGGCGGCGTGCGTGAGCGTGATGCCGATGTCGTCGAGCCCGTTGATGAACCGGTGCTGGGTCTGCGGCTCCATGGGGAACGACGCGGTGATGCCGGCGGCCGGCACCTCGACGGTGAGGCGCTCGACGTCGATGGTGATCTCGACCTGGTGGTCGGCCTCGATGGCGTCCCAGATGGCGGTGACGACCGACTCGGGCACCACCACCGGCACCAGCCCGTTCTTCGTGCAGTTGTTGCGGAAGATGTCGCTGAAGCTCGGCGCGATGACGGCGTCGAAGCCGCCCTGCTGGATGGCCCACACGGCGTGCTCGCGCGACGAGCCGACGCCGAACGACGGACCGGCGACCAGGATGCTGGCCCCCGTGTAACGCTCGTCGTTGAGGACGAAGTTGCGGTCGTCGCGCCACGTCGAGAAGAGGCCCTTCTCGAACCCGGTGCGCTCGACGCGCTTGAACCACTCGGCGGGGATGATCTGGTCGGTGTCGACGTCGCTGCGCTTCAGCGGGACGCCCCGGCCCTGGATGATCTGTACGGCCTTCATGCGAGGTCCTCCGGGGTGGCGAAGTGGCCGGCCACGGCGGTGGCGGCGGCGACGGCGGGCGAGACCAGGTGGGTGCGACCACCGCGACCCTGGCGGCCTTCGAAGTTGCGGTTGCTGGTGCTGGCCGCCCGCTCACCGGGCGCCAACTTGTCGGGGTTCATGGCCAGGCACATGCTGCAGCCGGGCTCGCGCCAGTCGGCGCCGGCGGCGCGGAACACCTCGGGTAGGCCCTCGGCTTCGGCCTGGGCCTTCACGGCGTGGCTGCCGGGCACCACCATGACGCGGGGCACGGTGACCGTGCGGCCCTTCATGACGGCAGCAGCGGCACGCAGATCCTCGATGCGGCTGTTCGTGCACGAACCGATGAACACCGTGTCGACCGTGATGTCGCGGATGGCGGTGCCACCGACGATGCCCATGTACTCGAGCGCACGGGCGACGGTGTCTCGGGTGGTGGGGTCGTCGAACTGCTCGGGCGAGGGCACGACGTCGTCGATGGAGGCGACCTGACCGGGGTTGGTGCCCCAGCTCACCTGCGGGCGCAGGGTGGCGGCGTCGATGACGACCTCCTTGTCGAACACGGCGCCGTCGTCGGTGACGAGCGTGCGCCAGTCGGCGACGGCTGCGTCCCACTGGTCGCCCTTCGGGGCGTGCAGGCGGCCCTTCAGGTACTCGAAGGTGGTGTCGTCGGGTGCCACCAGGCCGGCCTTGGCGCCGGCCTCGATGCTCATGTTGCACAGCGTCATGCGGCCTTCCATCGACAGCGCCCGGATGGCCGAGCCGCGGTACTCGATGACGTGGCCGATGCCGCCGCCGGTGCCGATGGCGCCGATGATGGCGAGCACGATGTCCTTCGCGGTGACGTCGGCCGGGGCGTCGCCCTCGACCGTGACGGCCATCCACTTGGGACGCGACTGCGGCAGCGTCTGCGTGGCCAGGACGTGCTCGACCTCGCTGGTGCCGATGCCGAAGGCCAGCGCGCCGAACGCACCGTGGGTGGCGGTGTGGCTGTCGCCGCACACGACGGTCATGCCGGGCAGCGTGCGGCCCTGCTCGGGGGCGATGACGTGGACGATGCCCTGCAGCGGGTCGCCCATGGGGAAGTTGGTGATGCCGAACGCTGCGGTGTTCTCGCGGAGCACTTCCACCTGGCGGGCCGAGATGGGGTCGGCGATGGGCTGGTCGATGTTCGCCGTGGGGACGTTGTGGTCCTCGGTGGCGACCGTCAGGTCGGGGCGGCGGACGGTGCGGCCGGTGAGACGCAGCCCGTCGAAGGCCTGCGGGCTGGTGACTTCGTGCACCAGGTGCAGGTCGATGTACAGCAGGTCGGGCTCGTCGGGTGCCGAGTGCACCACGTGCCGGTCCCACACCTTCTGTGCGAGGGTCCGAGGGGTTGCCATGTCGTCTCACTTTCTGAGATAGGATTCCCGTTGATGGACAGTGTAGGCACGAACCCTCCCTCCGGCCAACCACGGGTCGGGGTGATCGAGAAGTCGGTCGAGATCCTCGACGCGTTGGCCCGCGGCCCGCTCGACCTCGCCGGCCTGCAGCGGGCCACCGCGCTGCCCCGCGCCACCGCGCACCGCCTGGCCGTCGCCCTGGAAGGGCACCACCTGGTTCGCCGCGATTCGCAGGGCCGGTTCTGCCTGGGCTTCGAGCTCATCCGCCTGGGCCGCGCCGCTGCCGATGCGTTCCCGCTGGCCGAACTGGCCACCCCTGCCCTCGCCGCGCTCCGCGACCGCACCGGCGAGAGCGTGCAGTTGTACGTGCGCGAGGACGACGCCCGCCGGTGCGTGGTGTCGCTGCAGTCGCAGCACGCGCTGCAGTGGCTGGTGCCGGTGGGCGCACTGCTGCCGTTGGGCGTCGGGTCGGCGGGCAAGGTGCTCGGCGGTGCCGGTGCGCCCGCGGACCTGGCCGAGAGCGTGGAGGAACGCGAACCCGGTGTCGCCTCGGTGAGCGCGGCCGTTCGCGATCGCACGGGCACGGTGGTGGCCGCGGTCAGCATCAGCGGCCCGGTCGAACGGCTCACGCGCACGCCCGCCACCGCATTCGGCGTCCCCGTGCGCGATGCCGCGGCTGCGGTGTCGGCCGCGCTGCGCTGACGCATCTTGCCGATCGGCCGCGACGGCCGTGCCCAGTGTGGGCGTGAACGACCACACCGACACCCGCACCCTCGCCATCCGCCTCACCCGTTGGTTCGAGTCGCGTCTCGACGAGATGCTGCCGCCGCGCCGGAGCGTGGCCCGGCTGTACGGATTGGAGGTCATCGACGCCGACGGCCTGGACTCGTTGGCGCCGCACGCCGTGCGGATGGTGTTCATCTGCGAAGCGGGCGACCAGTACCGGCTGGACGCGATGCCCGACGCCGACGCGGTGATGGGGTT
>CBHWEI010000327.1:0-4056 GCA_966112835.1 uncultured Acidimicrobiaceae bacterium | reverse complement strand
GGTCCTTGGCGTAGCCCCACGTGCCGGGAACGGCGATGGCGCGAGCCGGGTAGGCGGCGCCCTTGTACAGCGCATCGACCAGGCCCTGCCGGTCGAGTGCCATCGACAGCGCCTGCCGCACGCGCTTGTCCTTCAGTGCACCGTCGAAGTTCGAGACGATGAACGCGCTGATGCCGTAGCTGGGACCTTCGTACACGTTCACCGCGTCGCTGGCGCGCAGCTGGTCGAGCGTCGACGAGATGATCGGGTACGACCCGTCGATCTCACCGGTGAGCAGACCGGCCGTTGCCGTGGCTTCGTCGGACACACCCTTGATGGTGATCTGCTTCAGCTTCATCGGCAGGGTCTTGTCCCAGTAGTCGTCGTTACGGGTGAAGGTGACGCCTTCGCCGACCTTCCACGACGACAGCTCGTACGGACCGGTGCACATCACCGTGCCGGCTGCCGAGCCGAAGTTGGCACCCTGCTCCTCGACGGTCTTCTGCTGGACGACCGCGCCGATCGGGCCGGACATCTCGCCGAGCAGCGCCATGTCCTGCTTCGTGGTGGTGATGGTGACCTCGTGATCGCCGGTGACGTCGATGGACGTGACGTTGGCGAACGTCGCGCCGTAGAAGCCGCCGTTGGCGGGGTCCTTCTGCCGGTTCAGGCTGAACGCCACGTCGGCCGCGGTCATGGGCGTGCCGTCCCAGAAGTTCACGTCGTCACGAAGCGAGATGACCATGCTGGTGGGCGACGTGTACTCGACCTTCGTCGCCAGGCCCGGTCCGATGGTGAGGTCCGGGTTCTGGCGCAGCAACGACTCGCAGGCGATGGCCATGGCTGCGTTGTCGGGGTAGTCGAACACGAAGATCGGGTCGATGGTGGAGGTCTCGCGGTAGACCGCCCACACGGCCGAGTCCTTCTCGGCGGTCGGTGCCGGCGTGAGGATGGTGTCGGCGCCGGGCTTCACCCCGGCGGCACCCTCCTCGGCGGGAGCGGTGGTGTCGGTGCCGCCCGTGGTGCTGCCGGTGGCGCCCGTGGTGTCGGCGCCCCCGGCGGTGGTGGACGACGCCGTGCTCGGCGCGTCGGCACCGCTGCAGGCAGCCATGACGAGTGCGGCGACGACGGCAAGTGCCGCGCCCGCTCTCCTGCGATCCCTCTTCATTGGTCTCCCCTTTCGTGGTGGATCATGTTGGCACGCGGCACCGAGCCGGCCTGCCGTTCGAGCGCCGCGGCGAGGCCGTCGATGTAGATGTCGACGATCTGCGACGCCACGTCGCTCTCGTACTCGTAGGACGTGGACCGGACGGCAGGGCCGTACAGCGAGCGGGCGACCTGCAGCTCGAACTCCTGGCCGTCGGGCGTCATCGTCAGCAACGACGCCGACATGACCACGTGGGCAAGCATGAACTCGCCGAAGGCGCGCGTCTGCGGCAGCACCTGGTCCTCGGCGAAGCCGGCCCGACGGAACACGTCGGCGATGATGGCGACGCCCGCACGTTCGTTCGGCCCGCCGGTGAAGCGCACGCCCAGGTCGGCGGCCAGTGCGGGCCGGCGGAGCATGACCAGGCGGACGGTGCCGGCGATCTCGCGCAACGCGTCGTGCCACGAGCCAGCGAGGTCGACCATCGCGGCGACCTCGCCGAACAGGTGGTCACCCAACTCGCGGATCAACTCGTCGCGGCTGCGGAAGTGGCGGTACAGCGCAGTCGGGTCGGCAGCCAGTTCGGTGCCCAGGCGGGCGAGCGTGAGCGGCGTGGCGGGTTGTTCGAGGGTGAGGCGCAGGGCGGTCTCGACGATGAGCTCGCGCGACAGCGACGGGCGGGAACGCCGACCGGAGGACGCGGCCGCCGTGGTCACATCGGCCGCCAGGCGGGGTCGTTCCACCAGCCGAGTTGCGCCTCCAGCGCGGCACCCACCCGGAACGCGGTGACGTCGTCGTACGTGGGAGCGACGATCTGCACACCGGTGGGCACACCGTTCGCCGCCCGGCCGCTGGGCACGGCGAGCACCGGATGCTTGCTGGCGATGTTGAACGGCAGCGTGAGCGCCGCCTGGATGTACCGCTCGAGCTCGACGCCGCCGACCACCAGGTTGGTGGTGGTGTAGTCCTCGCCGGCCAGCCACCCGCCGCACGTGAGCGTGGGGCACACCAGCGCGTCGAAGCCGTCCATGACGCCGGCGATGACCGCGTGGATCGCGGCCTCGCGCTCGAGACCTTCGTACACGCTGTGGGTGCCGACCACCTGCGCGGTGTGCTCGGCGAACCACTTCGCGTACGGCGTCAACAGGTCGACTCGGTCGCCCGCAGCGGTGAGCACCGATGCGCCGAAGATGGAACCGAAGTGGATGAGTGCGGTCAGGGTGAACTCGGCGCGGCTGATGGGCACCACCACCTCCACCACCGTGGCGCCGGCGGCGCGCAGCGCCTCGGCGACCTGCGAGGTGTTGGCGTCGATGTCGTCCTCCACCGGTACGTCGCCGATGGTCCGGGCCAGGGCGATGCGCATGCCGGTGACCGACGGGAACGTGGCGGGCAGCACCGGCGGGAACCGCATGCTCACGTGGTCCATGGGGTGGCTGCCGGCGATGACGTTCTGCATGAGCGCCACGTCGGCCACCGAGCGGCCCATCGACCCGTCGTGGTTGTAGGTGTCCATGTTGAACGGCGGCAGCGTGGGCACCCGACCGTGGGGCGGCTTGAAGCCAACCAGCCCGTTCAACGACGAGGGGATGCGGATGGAACCACCGATGTCGGATCCACTGGCCAGGGTGGTGGTGCCCGCGGCGAGCGACACGCCCGAGCCACCGCTGGAGCCGCCGCACGAGACGTCGCGGTTCCACGGGTTGTAGGTCTGGCCCCACAGCCGCGAGTGGGTGAAGCCGGCACACGAGAACTCGGGCGTGGTGGTGCGCGCGTGGACGACGGCACCCGCAGCCGTGAGCGACTCGTACATCGGGTGCGTGACGGGGGCGATCTCGTGCTCCATGAGCAGCGACCCCAGCTGCCAGCTCTCGCCGGCGATGGGTTGCTCCTCCTTCATCGCCACCGGGATGCCGTCCAGCGGCAGCGCGGTGCCGTTCATCCACCGCGCCTCGCTGGCGCGGGCAGCGGCGTACGCCTGCTCCTCGCGTCGCGTCGTCCACGCATTGAGCCCTAGCTCGACCTGGTCGGCCCGGGCGTACAGCGCGTCGAGCAATTCGACCGGGCTCAGCGACCGATCGGCGAAACGAGCGAGCGCGTCGGCTGCACCCAGGTATGCCAGTTCCACATCGCTGTTCCCCATGGCGCCGTTCCCCCGAACTCGTCCCGAAGCGTTCGGCAGATCAGACCACGAGTCAGCGGCATTGTCAATGGCGCTGACATCTTCGGTCGAACTTCCCATGAGGTTCTGAGCAGGCTCTCAGCGAACTCACAGGCACGACGCCCACCATGCCACCATGCGCCTGTCCCTCCCCGCCGTTCATCGCACGTCCCTCGCCCTCGCCGGCAGCTGCGCCCTCGTTCTCACCGCGTGCGGCGGTGGAGGCAGCGGCTCGTCGCAGGTGGCCTCGCTGGGCACAGGGGCGGTCGGCGCGACCACCACCACCGTCAGCTCGGCCGACACCCAGCAGCAGTGGCTCGACTTCGCCCAGTGCATGCGCGACAACGGGGTCGACATGGCCGACCCGACGTTCGACGCCGACGGCAACCTCGCGAGCGGCGGCATCGGACCGGGATCGGACATCGACTTCCGCAGCGACTCGGTGCGCACCGCGATGGACGCCTGCCAGGACGAACTGCCGGCAGGCGGCCCTGGCGGCGGCGGTGGGCCACAGTTCGACGTGACGGCCATCCAGACCGCGCTGAACGACTTCACCAGCTGCCTGCGCGACCAGGGTCTGGAGGTCGACGACGTCGACTTCACGGCCGGTCCCGGCGGTGGCGGTCCGCCTGCAGGTGGCTCGGCACCCGACAACAGCGGTCAGCCGCCGAGCAGCGACGGCGGCTTCCAGGGCCCGCCGCCCAGCGACGGCGGTGGCGGCCCCGGCGGTGACGGCTTCGACCCCACGGCACGCATCATCGATCAGCTC
>CBHWEI010000326.1:0-4056 GCA_966112835.1 uncultured Acidimicrobiaceae bacterium | reverse complement strand
GGTTTTCCGGCAGGCCGACGTCCACCCGAGCCAATCCTGCGCACCCGGCTCTGCAGCGTTACCTCGGGTCGGACCGCGCTGCCGGAAAACCTCGGGCCCTTCTCGCTGGGCGGTTACGGCTTGGGCTTGGGTTTGCGGACGCCGCGGCGGTCGAGGGCCTTCTCCTGGGCGCGCTGCTCCTCCTCCAGCACCGCTTCCTCGGCGACGAGGCGCTTCATGCTGTCCAGCCGGCGCGGGTCGAGCGAGCCGGCCTCGATGGCGGCCGTGACCGCGCAGCCGGGCTCCTGCTCGTGCTTGCAGTCGCGGAACCGGCAGTGGTCCATCAGGTCGAACACGTCGGCGAAGGCGCGCTCGATGCCCCGGCCGCTGCTCCACAGGCTGACCGCGCGCACGCCGGGCGTGTCGATGAGCCAACCCGATCCGTCGAGCGGCACCAGTTCGGACGCCGTGGTGGTGTGGCGGCCGCGCTGGTCACCCTCGCGCACCACGGCCGTGGCCTGCCGGGCGTGGCCGACGAGCGAGTTCAGCAGCGTGCTCTTGCCCACCCCGCTGGCGCCGAGCAGGGCGATGGTGGCGTTGCCGTCGGCGTAGCGCCGCAGCTCCTCCACGCCATCGCCGGTGATGCCGCTGGCGACGCGCACGTCCACCCCGGGCGCCACGTCCTGCAGCGTGGCGACGGCGGCGGTGGGGTCGTCGACCAGGTCGGTCTTGGTGAGCACCACCACGGGGCGTGCGCCGCTGTCCCACGCCAGCACCAGTTCGCGCTCGAGGCGCCGCTGGTTGGGCGGCGAGGTGAGGGCGTGCAGCAGCATGACCACGTCGATGTTGGCGGCGATGGTGTGGGCCTCGGCCCGGTTGCCCTCGAACGAGGCACGGCGCACGAACGCCGACCGGCGGGGCAGCACCTCGTGCACGCGCTCACCGTCGTCGCTGACCACCACGAAGTCACCCACGGCGACATCGGCGCCGATGTTGCGCATGCGCAGCACCGGTTCGCCCAGCGCCACCAGCACGGTGCTCCACCCTCGGTCCAGCCGGCTGACACGGCCTGCGGCAGCGGGTTCGCCCAGTTCGCGCCACCGTGCGATCGCCTCGTCGGTCCAGCCGAGCCGTCTGTCAGGTGCGCTCACGATGGCCGCAACCGTAGCGGCCGCGAACCACCGACGGTCCGCCGCGAATGACACCGATGTTCTTTCAAGAATTCGGAAACTTCTCCTCAGGAGCTTGCAAACACGGCCGATGAACATTCCACTTCATCTCCTCATTGACGGGAAGCGGATACGTGGACAACGACCTCGAACTGGTGCGCCGGGGCTTCGACCCCTCGCAGGTACAGCAGCTGGTGGGGCAACTCTCCAGCGAGCTGAAGACGATGGCCGCCGAGAACGATCAGCTGCGCGCCCGCGTGGCCGAGCTGGAGTCCGGTGTGGCGCACAGCACGCCCATGGCTGCGCCGACGACGGCGAACGACATCTTCGCCCACTGGAGCCAGGAGACGAACGACCTGATGGCGGCGGCCCGCGCCAGCATCCAGTCGGTCACCGAACGGGCGACTGCGGATGCCGCCGCGGCTCTCGCCGCCGGTGAGACCGCGGCGACGGCCATCCGCCAGCGCGCCCAGATCGACGCCGAGGCCATCCTGGCCGAGGCCCGCCGCCAGGCCGACGAGAGCGCCGCGTCTGCCGCCGCGGACCGCGCGCGCGTCGAGGCCGACGCACAGGCCAACGTCGCCCGTGCAAACGCACAGGTCGCGGCGCTCGAGGCCAAGCTCGTGGAGCTCCGTGGTCAGCGCTCGGCCATGAGCCAGCAGCTCACCACCGCCAAGTCGCACCTGCTGCAGTTGCTGTCGCTGGTCGACGAGCCGGAGGCGGCGTCGGGCGGTTCGGCCGCCGCGGCCGCCGTCCCCGGCAGCACCCCCATCACCGTGCCGACGCTGGGCGTCGCGACGTACGCGGCACCCACCGGTGCGGCAGACTCGTCGGGAGCGACCTCTGAGGAAGCCCCGACGGCGGATGAGCAACCCTGACGAATCACGCGCCCGCATCGAGCGGTTGATCGCAGCGGCAGATCGCGTCGCCCAACAACCAGTTCCCCCGCCCGCTCCCCCGGCCGCGCCCCGGTGGCTGCCGTTCGCGGCGCTCGCCGTCGTAGCGGTCGGCGTGGTCGCGCTGGGCGTGAACCTCGCGTCGGGTGGCGACGGTGGCGGCAACACGTCGCAGACCACCGCGGTGCCCACAGCGGTCATCACGGCCGTGCCGTCGACGAGCATCCCGATGGTCATCACGCTGCCGCCCACGTCGGCGCCACCGGTCATCGTGCCCAGCAGCGGCCAGACGGGCGGGTCCACCACCACCGCCCCGATCCCTCCGGGCGCACCGGTCCGCTGGACGTCGTACGAGGGCGCCTCGTTCGTGCTGCGCGGGCAGGTACCGGGCCGGAGCACCGGCGACGCACTGGTGGCCCGGTTCGCCGCCGGCGCCGGCATGGACCACGTGGTCGACGAGCTGCGCATCGCCTCGGCGGCCCCGCTGGTGACCGAGGAGCCGCTGTTCGCGGCCGAGTCACTGCAGTTCCTGCCCGGCTCGGCCGAGCTGCAGCCCACCGCGGTGCAGTTCCTCGACGTGTTCGCGGCCGTGCTGCGGGCCAACCCCGCGGTCAGCATCGACGTGCGCGGCTACACCCAGGGCACCGGCAGCACCGAGACCGACCTGTTGCTCTCGCAGCAGCGGGTGGACGCCGTGGCCGCCCACCTGGTGGGCCAGGGCATCGCGGTCAGCCGCCTCACCGCGAAGGGCTACGGCGGGGCGTTCCCGCTGTCGGCCGACACCGCCGTGGCGGGGCAGACGGCGAACGATCGGGTGGAATTCACCCTGCACCACCTGCTCGGATGAACCGCTTCGACGGACATGAATGACGTTCGGCGCTTGACAACACCGGGTCGAATCCCCTAGCGATACCCCCCAATGGCCAAACCGCTCGTCATCGTGGAGTCGCCCGCCAAGGCGAAAACCATCTCCAAGTTCCTCGGGAACGCGTTCGACGTGCGCGCCTCGGTGGGCCATGTGGCCGACCTTCCCAGCAAGGGACTGCAGATCGACGTCGACAACGGCTTCAAGCCGACGTACGAGCTGACCGTCCGCGGCAAGGACGTGGTGAAGGACCTGCGGGCAGCCATGAAGGACGCCAGCGAGCTGTACCTCGCGACGGACGAGGACCGCGAGGGCGAGGCCATCAGCTGGCACCTGCTCGAGTACCTGAAGCCGAAGATCCCCGTGAAGCGCATGGTGTTCCACGAGATCACCAAGTCGGCCATCGACCAGGCGGTCGCCAACCCGCGCGGCATCGACTACGGCCTGGTCGACGCGGCCGAGACCCGTCGTCTGCTCGACCGCCTGTACGGCTACGAGGTGTCGCCGGTGCTGTGGCGCCGCGTGAACCGCGGCCTCAGCGCCGGTCGCGTGCAGAGCCCGTCGGTGCGGCTCATCGTCGAACGCGAGCGAGAGCGCATCGCGTTCGTCACCGCGCCGTACTGGGACATCGAACTGCTCACCGCCACGGGCCCGGCGTTCACCGCCACGCTGGTGGCGCTCGACGGCACGAAGGTGGCCACGGGCAAGGACTTCACGTCCGACGGGCAGCCGAAGAAGAACGTCGTCGTCGTGCCCGAGGGTCGCGCCCGTGCGCTGGCCACGTCGCTCGAGTCGGCGTCGTTCACCGTGCGGTCGGTGGAGGAGAAGCCGTACCGCAGCACGCCGAAGGCCCCGTTCATGACCAGCACCCTGCAGCAGGAGGGCGGCCGCAAGCTGCGCCTCGGCGCGGCGCAGGTCATGCGCATCGCCCAGGGTCTGTACGAGCGTGGCTACATCACCTACATGCGTACCGACAACGTGGTGCTCAGCGACGAAGCGCTCGCCGCGGTGCGCGCCGAGGTGCAGCGAACGTACGGCGGCAACTTCCTGTCGCCGTCGCCGCGACAGTTCAGCACGAAGGTGAAGAACGCGCAGGAGGACCACGAGGCCATCCGCCCCACAACCCCGCTGCGCAGCCCCGACCAGT
>CBHWEI010000325.1:0-4061 GCA_966112835.1 uncultured Acidimicrobiaceae bacterium | reverse complement strand
CGCGACATCATGGAGACGCTGTCGCCGCTGGGCAAGGTGTTCCACGCCGGCACGCTGGCGGGCAACCCGCTGGCCACCGCGGCCGGTCGGGCCGTGCTGGGCGAACTGACGCCCGAGGTGTACGACACGCTACGCGGCCGGGCGTCGCGCCTGGCCGAGGTGCTCACGTCGGCGTGCAACGCGGCCGGTCTGGCGGCGTCGTTCCCGGTGCTCGGCACGCTGGTCGGCATGTACTTCGGCGATGGCCCGGTGCCGTGGAACTTCGACATGGCGAAGACCACCGACGAGCGGTTGTACGCGGCGTTCTTCCACGCCATGCTCGCCGAGGGTGTCGCCCTGGCGCCTGGCGCGTACGAGGCGCTCTTCGTGGGCCTCGGCCACACCGACGACGTCATCGACGCCATCGGCGACGCCGCGTCGCGGGCGGCCGTGGCTGCAGTCCGCAGCGCCACCGCCTGACCTACGCTCGCGGGGTGCGCCAGTTCCTGTCCCCACGCTTCTGGCTCAGCCTCGGCGCGCTCGCCGGCATGTTCCTGCTGCTCGTGCTGGTGTTCGGACGCAGCACCCCGCCCACCGGCGTGCAGGCCTCGGCCGACGACGAACCCGTCACCGAACCGCGTCACCTGGACCTGGTGACGTGGGTGTACCTGGCCACGCCGGCGCCCGGGTTCGCGCTCGACAAGGGCGTCACCACCAGCGACCTCTCGCTGCAGCTCGACGGCACCCGCACCATGGTCATCAAGGCCGGCACGCCGGGCGAGATCGACTGCCCCACGCTCACCCAGCCCGCCCAGTGCACCGTCGCTGCCGACCTGTTGGGCGACGCCGTGCTGTGGTTCTCCATCGTGCCCGGTCCGCCGGGGCCGGCCATCGCCCTGCCGGCGGTCACCGAGGTGCTCGACAGCCCATGGGTGAAGCTGGCCAACGGCTGGGCCGTCCGCCGGGCGAGCGTGGTGGAACGGTCGTGCGCCGAGGACACGTCGTCGCTGGGCGACTTCATCCGCACCTACGGCGACACGGCGACGGCGACGTTCAACTTCGAGCAGCAGGAGATCGTGCGTGTCACGTGCCCGCAGGGCGGCACCGAGACGAGCACCACCGCCGTCACCGGCAGCACGGCCGTCATCGTCGGCACCGAGACCGAAGACGGCGGCAGCGGCGAGTCGGGCGACAGCGTCGTCCCCACCACCACCACGTCCCCCTGAGGGTGACGCCCGCGTCAGCGAGCGCGGTGGCGGGTGACCTCGTAGGTGGCCAGTGCTGCGGCCGCACTGACGTTGAGCGAGCTCAGCCGGCCGCGCATGGGGATGCTGACGATCAGGTCGCAGCGGTCGCGCACCAGCCGCGACAGGCCGTTGCCCTCGGCGCCGAGCACCAGGCAGATGCCCTCCTTGGCCAGGTCGTCGAGCTCGAACAGGCTCTTGTCGGCCTCGTCGTCGAGCCCCACCACCCAAATGCCGGCGTCGCGCATGCGCTGCAACGCGGTGGGCAGGCCGCCCACCAACGCCATGGGCACGTGCTCGACCGCGCCGGCAGCGCTCTTCGCCGCCGTCGGGGTGATGTGCACCGCACGGTGACGGGGCAGCACCACGCCGTGCACGCCGGCGCCGTCGCAGCAGCGCAGCAGGGCGCCCAGGTTGCCCGGGTCGGTGACGCCGTCGACCGCCACCAGGAACGGAGGATTGTTGGTCCTGCGCTGCAGCAAGGTGGCCAGCTCGACCTCCTGCAACGGCGCGGCGAAGGCGAGGATGCCCTGCGGCGCCTCGCTGCGGGCCTGCGACTCGAGCCGCTTGCGGGCCACCTCGGTGACCTGCACGCGCATGCTGCGGGCGATCTCGACGATGTCGCCGATGATCTCGGTCTCGACCAGTTCGCCGCTGACCCACACTTCCTTCACCCGGCGCTTGCCGGCGATGAGCAGTTCGCGGACCGCCTGGCGACCCTCCACCTGCTCGCCGCCCAACGTCTTCTCACCGGGCTTCTTGCCCGCGGGCTCGCCGGGGACGGCGATCCGGCCGGTGCGGCCCGCGCCACGTGACGCGTACTGCCGACCACCGGTGACGGCGCCACTGCGCGCGCCACCCGTGCCGGTGCTGCGGCTGCCACCGGCGCCACGACTGCCGCCGTTGCCGCTGCCGCCGGGCGCGGCGGCACGCGGGCCGCCCGTGCCGCTGCGCGGCTTGCCGGTTCCCGAGGTCCGTTGCCCCTTCGGGCCGCCCTGTGCGGGCTTCTTGGGTTTCACGACCCGGTCTCCTTCACGATCACGGCGTTCGCCCAACAGGCGATGCCTTCCTGGCGGCCGAGCGCACCGAGGCCCTCGGCCCGGCGGCCCTTCACGGTGACGGGTGCACCGGCGGCCTCGCTGAGACGACGCTGCATCTCGGCCCGGTGCGGTGCGATCTTGGGGGTTTCGCACACCACCGAGCAGTCGACGTTACCGACGGTCCAGCCCTGTTCGCGTACGAGCGCCGCCGCGTGGCGCAGCAGCACCAGCGATTCGGCACCCTTCCACTGCGGGTCGGTGTCGGGGAAATGCTCGCCGATGTCGCCCAGACCGGCCGCGCCGAGCAGCGCGTCGGTGACCGCGTGGGCGATGGCGTCGGCGTCGCTGTGGCCGTGCAGGCCCCGCGCCCCGTCGAACGTGACGCCACCCAGCACGAGCACGCGGGCCGGGTCGTCGCTGAAGCGATGGATGTCGAATCCCTGGCCGATGCGGATGCGCGGGGCGTGCACGGGTGCGTCCGCGGGCATGGGGCTCTCCTTCGGTGCGGCCACCCGTTCGCGCGCCCAGCGCAGGTCGTCGGGGTCGGTGATCTTGCGGTTGCTCGGGTCGCCGGCCACCACCACCACCCGTCCACCGGCCGCCTCGACCAGGGCGGCGTCGTCGGTGGCCTCGCTGCCGGCGGCGTGCGCGTCGCGCAGGACCGTGGCGCGGAAGGCCTGTGGGGTCTGCACGGCGGTGAGTGCGGCGCGGGGCGGGGTGTGCACGACGTTGCCGTCGGCGTCGATCTGCTTGATGGTGTCGGCCACGGCGATGCCGGGGATGGCTGCGTCGGCGCCGTCGGTGACGGCCTGGATGACGCGCTCGAACAGCCCGGCATCGGCGAAGGGACGTGCCGCGTCGTGGACGAGCACGATGTCGGCGTCGGCCGGCACGCGGCGCAGGCCCTCACGCACCGATTCGCTCCGCGTGGCGCCCCCGGCGACGGCCGGTGCGCCGGGGCGGTACTCGCGGGCGACGTCGGCGGCGGGCACCACCACGATCACCCCGTCACCGGCAGCGCGGGCGGCGGCGACCGACCGGTCGAGCACGCGCCGGTCACCCAGCAGCTCGTACTGCTTGGGGCCCCCGAAGCGGGTGCCCGAGCCGCCGGCGACCACGATGGTCCACACGTTCAGCGACCGTTGCGACGACACGTGGGCGAGGGTAGTACCGTTCCCTCGGACATGGCTCACGAAGAACTGCTCGCTCGAACCGATTTCTTCGCGGATGCGCCGGCTGCGGTGGTGCGCGAGATCGCGACGGCGGGCGCGGAACTGCCGCTCATCCGCGGCGACGTGCTCTTCCGCGAGGGCGACGTGGCCGACTCGCTGTACCTGGTGGTCAGCGGTCGCATCGCCATCGCCATCGCCAACCCCATCGACCACCGCGAGACCGTGGTGGCGCTCATGGACGCCGGCGACCTGTTCGGCGAGATGGCCCTGCTCGACGAGGGCTCGCGTTCGGCCATGGCCCGGGCGCTGGAACCGTCGGTGGTGTACGCCATCCCGTTCGATCCGGTCATCAAGGCCTTCCGCAGCGACCCGGGCATCCTGTGGGGTGTGTGCCGTCTGCTGGCGCGCCGCCTGCGGGTGATGGACGAGGCGTTGGCCGACAGCGTGTTCCTCGACGTCACCGGCCGCACCGCGAAGCGGTTGCTCGAGCTGTCGGGTGGAGCCGAGGAGTTCGTGCTGCCCATCACCCAGGAAGAGCTCGCCGGCATGGTGGGCGCGTCACGCGAACGGGTGAACAAGGCCATCGCCAGCTTCATCCGCCTCGGCTGGATCGACCAGCACGAGCG
>CBHWEI010000324.1:0-4073 GCA_966112835.1 uncultured Acidimicrobiaceae bacterium | reverse complement strand
CAGATCCAGTCCGGCGAGGTCGCCACCCTGAACCTGGTCATCAAGGCCGACGTGCAGGGTTCGCTCGAAGCCGTCACCGAGAGCCTCCGTCGCCTCGAGCGCGACGAGGTGAAGCTGGCCTTCGTGCACCGCGGTGTCGGTGGCATCACCGAGAACGACATCAGCCTCGCGGCAGCCACCAACGCCACGCTCATCGGCTTCAACGTGCGACCGGACCGCAAGGCCCGTGACCTGGCCGACACCGAAGGCGTCGAGATCCGTACCTACGAGATCATCTACAAGCTGCTGGAGGACATCGAGCGGGCCATGCTCGGCATGCTCGCCCCCGAGTTCGAGGAAGTGGTCACCGGCGAAGCCGAGGTCCGCGAGATCTTCCGTGTCCCTCGCATCGGCGCCATCGCCGGGTGCCAGGTGCGCTCGGGTGTCATCACCCGCGGTTCGAAGGTCCGCTTCCTCCGCGACGGCACCATCATCTGGAAGGGCTCCATCCAGTCGCTCAAGCGGTTCAAGGAAGATGCACGCGAGGTCCGCGAGGGCTTCGAGTGCGGTGTCGGCCTGTCCGACTTCCAGGACCTCAAGCCGGGCGACCTCATCGAGACCTACGAAGAGCGCGAGATCGCTCGCGTCTGATTCCTGCCCCGGCTCGTCGCCGGTAGGGTCCTCACATGGCTGATCTCGAATTCTTCTTCGACGCGGTCTGCCCGTGGGCGTGGGTCACGTCGCGCTGGGTGAAGGAAGTCCAGCAGCAGCGCCACTACGACGTCACCTGGCGGTTCATCTCGTTGAAATTCATCAACGAGGACCGCAAGGACGACTGGTACACGCCCGGCTACCGCGCCGTGCACATGGCCGGTCTGTACGTGCACCGTGTGGCCGACCAGGTGCGCCAGGACGTCGGCAACTCCGGCGTCGACGCGCTGTACACGGCAGTGGGCACGGCCTTTCATCCGGACCAGCGTCGCGACGAGATCACCGCCGACCCCGTGGCGTTCATGGCCGAGATGCTCACCCGGGTCGACCTGCCCACCAGCCTCGCCCAGCATGCACTCGACGATTCGCACGACGCCTTCGTGAAGGCCGAGACCGATGCCGCGTTCGCCCGTACGGGCGACGGCGTCGGCACCCCCATCATCACGTTCCACCCCGGCAAGCACAACGAAGGCAGCTTCTTCGGCCCGGTCATCTCCACCATCCCGCGCGGCCACGAGGCGGCCCGGCTGTGGGATGCCATCGAGGTCATCGCCACCACCACCGGTGTGGCCGAACTGAAGCGCTCGAACCGCGCTGCGCTCGACTTCTCCTGAAAGGACGTGGTCGCCATGACCAAGCCCCGTCGCACCACTGCGCCCTCCAGCCACAAGTACCCCCGCACCGCACGCCTCAACGAGTCGTTGCGCGAGGTCATCGCCGAAGAGCTCATCCGCATCGACGACGAGCGGCTGGGCCTGATCGCCATCACGGCCATCGACGTCGACCCCGAGATGAACCGCGCCATCGTCTACTACGACTCGCTCATCGGTGAGGACGGCGACGACGAGATCGGCACCGCGCTGGCCGAGCACCGTGTGCGCATCCAGTCCGCGGTGGGCCGCCAGGTGCGGGCGAAGAAGACGCCCATCCTGAGCTTCAAGCCCGACGACGCCATCCGTGCCGCCGAGCGCATCGAGCGCGTGCTGCGCGACAAGGACACGTTGCCCGAGCGTCCGCCGGAGCCCGAGCCCGACGCCGAGTCCGAGCCTGACGTCGCCGACGACCAGCAGGGCTGATGGCCCGGCGCCGTCCGCCCACCGTCCACGGCCTGGCCGTGGTCGACAAACCCGCCGGTGTCACCAGCCACGACGTCGTCGGCATGCTGCGCCGTCGCCTGGGTGAGAAGCGCGTGGGTCATGCCGGCACGCTCGACCCCGACGCAACCGGCGTGCTGCTGGTGGGCGTGGGCAACTGCACGCGGCTGCTGCGCTTCCTCACCGACCTGGGCAAGACGTACACGGGGCAGATCGTGTTCGGCAGCACCACCGACTCGCTCGACTCCACCGGCACGGTGACGGGCACGTTCGACATGTCCGGGCTGACGGTCGCGCAGGTGCAGGCGGCGGTGGCCGAGCACCTGGTGGGCCCCATCCTGCAGATCCCGCCGATGGTCAGTGCGGTGAAGGTCGACGGCCGTCGCCTGCACGAACTGGCCCGCGAGGGCATCGAGATCGAGCGCGAACCGCGGCCGGTCACCGTGTACCGGTTCGACATCGAGCCCACCGAGGACCCGCTGGTGTACCAGGTGGAGGTGCACTGCTCGAAGGGCACGTACATCCGCACCCTGGCCGACGACCTGGGCCGCCTGTGCGGCGGCGGTGCGCACCTGCGCGGCCTGCGCCGGGTGGCCGTGGGCGGGTTCACCGTGGCCGACGCGGCGTCACCCGACGACGTCGAACTCCGATCGCTGCCCGAGGCCATGCGCGACTACCCGCAGGTGACGGTCGACCAGGCCGTGGCGGCCCAGGTGCGCAACGGCCGGGTCCTCGACCGCTCCCTGCCGCTGATGGCCGGCGCCTGGGACGGCGACGGCCCGTGGGCCGTGCTCGGCCCCGACGGCCAGCTGCTGGCCATGTACGAACCGGCCGGGCGTCAGATGAAGCCGGCGGTGGTCATCCCCGCCTTCGAGGTCTGACGGCGGGCGTCGACCAGATAGCGTCCTGCTCCGTGCGCATCGTCACGGACCTGACCGACCCGCCGTTCCCCGGTGAGCGAGCCGTCGTCACCATCGGCGCCTACGACGGCGTGCACCGCGGGCACCAGGCGGTCATCGCCGAGGTGCGCCGTCTGGCGGCCCAGGCCAACGCCCGCTCGGTGGTCATCACGTTCGACCGTCACCCCGCCTCGGTGGTGCGGCCCGAGAGTGCGCCGAAGTTGCTCACCGACCTGGACCAGAAGCTCGAACTGCTGGCGCTCACCGGCGTCGACGCCACCGTGGTGGTGCGCTTCGACCAGGAGCAGTCGAAGGAGGAGCCGCTGTCGTTCGCACAGCGTGTGCTCGTCGACCTGCTCGGCACCCAGGCGATCGTGGTCGGCGAGGACTTCCACTTCGGCCGCGGTCGCGGCGGCAACGTGGCCACGTTGCGCGAGTTCGGCGCCGAGCACGACTTCGAGGTGCACCCGCTGGATCTGGTGCCGCGGACCGACGGGCCCGACGAGCCGGTCAGCTCCACCGCCATCCGCCGGGCCATGGCCGGCGGCCAGGTCGAGCTGGCGTCCGAGATGCTCGGGCACGTGTTCGAGGCCCGCGGCAAGGTGGTGCAGGGCGACCAGCGCGGCCGCCTGCTGGGCTTCCCCACGGCCAACGTCGAGGTGCCCAACGCCATCTGCCTGCCGTCCGACGGCGTGTACGCCGGCTGGTACCTGCGTCCCGATGGCACCCGTCAGGCGTGCGCCATCAACCTCGGCCGCCGTCCCACGTTCTACGAGCACGCCGATTCGTCGCTGCTCGAGGCGCACCTGCTCGACTTCGCCGGCGACCTCTACGGCGAGCACGCCCGCGTGCAGTTCACGCACTTCCTGCGCAGCGAGCGCAAGTTCGACGGCATCGACGCGCTGGTGGCGCAGTTGAAGCACGACATCGAGCACGCCCGCAGCGTCCTCGACTGAGTGCAGGTCACGAGGGCCAGATGACCGTGCCCGACGTGTCGTAGACCTTGGTCAGCACCGACGCGTCGACCATCGTGGAGATGTCGGGGGCGACGCCGTCGAACAGGCCGATGGCGGCGTACTCGGTGACCTCGGCGGTGAGCTGGTCGACCAGCGGCAGACCGGCCGGCTTGCCAGGAGCGATGCCCTCCTTCACCAGCGCGGACTCGACGCCCCAGCGGGCGGCCTCGCCCTCGGCCGACAGGAACAGCGGGTTGTTGTTCGCCTCGATGGCCTTCACGGCGACTGCCGCGGCGGCCTCGGGGTCGGCGATGGCGTCGGCCAGACCCTTCATGGTGGCCCGCATGAAGTCCTCGGCGGCGGTGGGGAACTCGGTGAGGAACGTGCTGTTCGTGTAGATGATGCCGAAGCTGCCGGGGATGCCGTCGTCGCTG
>CBHWEI010000323.1:0-4090 GCA_966112835.1 uncultured Acidimicrobiaceae bacterium | reverse complement strand
CGTGGGCTAGGCATCCCGGGCATCCCTTGGACAGGCGGCAACGACGCCAGCTGATCGATGGTGGTGACGCCGTGGGCGCGCAGCAGGTGGGGGAGCACTGCGGCCGTGGCATCGGCGTCGGCCAGTGCGTCGTGGGGGCGGACGAGCTCGACGTCGTAGCGGCGGCACAGGTCGCCCAAGCGGTGCGACTGGGCGCGTTGCGGGTCGAGCGCCCGCGACAGGCGCAGGGTGCACAGCGGGTCGTCGATGGGCAGGGCCACGCCGTACTGCGTGGCGGCCTTGCGCAGGAAGCCGATGTCGAACGGTGCGTTGTGGGCCACGAAGCGCGCCCCCGCCATGCGCTGCGCCAGCTCGTGCAACACCTGGCCCGCCGGTGGCGCGTGGCGGACGTCGCGCCGGCGGATGCCGTGCAGCTCGGTGGGGCCGACGCGGAAGAACCACGGCGACCGGGGCCGCAGCAGGCTGCCCCATCGGTCGAGCACCACACCGTCGCCGTCGACGAGCACGACGCCCACCTGCAGCACATGGTCGCGACGCAGCGAGAGGCCCGACGTCTCGACGTCGACCACCGCGAAACGAGCGCCACTGACGGGCGGCGACGGGTCGTGCTCCATGCGGTTCACCTTACGACAGGGGTGTGACGGGTCACCCGAGCGCAGCCAGCGCGGTGACCATCTGCTCCTTGTCGAAGTAGTCACGCCACAGCGAGATCTGGCCGTGGCTGATGACGAACAGGCCGGCGACACGCAGGTCGAGCCAGCGATCGCCTTTGCGGAACCGGTCGATGCGTTCGTTCATGACGATGCCGTGGTCCAGGTTGCCCGAGCTCACCTCGTGCGACACCACCCACGTCACCTCCTCGAACCCGGCGAGGAAGGGCCCGAGCGTGTCGCGCACGGCGTCGCGGCCCACCACGGGACCGAACGGCACGTTGTCGTACTCGACGTCGTCGGTCAGGTGCGTGAGCGCGTGCTCGAGGTCGAGCGACTCGATGGAACGGAAGAAGCTGGTCACCACATCCACGGGCATGTGGCACAACCTAGTGCCGCGGCTCAGCCGGCGTGGCTGCGTGCCCGGATGCCGATGGGGGCCGACACGGTGAAGCCGGCGAGGTGGCGGTCCTCTTCGCTCTCGCCCGCCCAGAAGCCGTACTCGTGGTTGTTGCGGGCGAAGCTGCGGCACTCGTCGAGCACGCTGCACGACATGCACAGGCGGCGGGCGCGGGCCTCGCGCCGGGCACGGGCCTGCGGGCGCTCCGCCTTGGGCGGGAAGAACAGCGAGGTGTGGCCCTTGCAGTTCGCCTCCTCCATCCAGTCACCGTCGATGCGCCGCGACGGCGAGATGGAGAGGGTGTGGACTGCGGCCATGGTGGTCCTCCGGGACGGTCACTCAGCATTTAGCACTAAGTGAATTTGATACTAAATGATCGGGACGATCTGTCAAGCACTTCGTCGCCGACCGGAGCCCGGATGGGTGCCGCTACAACAATTCCGCGGCGAGGCTCGCCACGGTGCTGCGCTCGCACGCGGTGAGCGTGACGTGACCGAAGCACGACTGCCCGCCGAAGGCCTGGATGAGCACTGCGAGCGCGTTGTTCGACTCGCCGAGGTACGGGGCGTCGATCTGGCTCGTGTCGCCGGTGAAGACGACCTTGGTGCCCTCGCCGATGCGGGTGAGCACCGTCTTCAGCGTGGTCGGTTCCAGGTTCTGGGCCTCGTCGACCACCACGATCTGGCGGTGCAGGCTGCGACCGCGGAGGAACGTGACCGACTCGAGCGACAGTTGGTTGCGGCCCACCAGCTCGTCGACCAGACGGTGCGCGTCCTGTGCGCTGCGCTGGTCCGTGAGGGCGACGATGGCGTCGTGGATGGCCGACATCCACGGGTCGAGCTTCTCGTCGAGGCCGCCGGGCAGGAAGCCGACGTCGGCCCGGCCGACGGGCACCAACGGGCGGTACACCGCGAGCCGTTCGTACTGCCGCTGCTCGACCACCTGCTCGAGACCGGCGGCGATGGCCAGCAACGTCTTGCCCGTGCCTGCCCGGCCGTCGAGCGCCACGACGCTGACATCGGGGTCGAGCAACAGCTCGAGCGCGAACCGCTGCTCCTTCGAGCGGGCCCGCAGCCCCCACGCCTCCGGTGCTGCGTGGGGGAGCAACTGCAGTTCGTCGTCGACCCGGCGCACGAGGGCCGACTGCGAACCGGCACGCAGCACGGCGAAGCCGTTCTCGTGCAGATCGTTCGCCTCGGGCAGTTCGCTGGCAGCGACGGCGCCCGCGGTGTAGAGCGTGTCGACCGTCTCGTGGTCGGACTCGAGTGTCATCCACCCTGCGTGGCGCGTGGCCGCGCGTCGGCCGGCGGGGTGGTGTTCGGTCGCCTCCAGGCCGAGGTGCGCGGCCTTGATGCGCAGCGCCGCGTCGTTCGACACCATGCGCGTCGGCGCGTGCATGAGCTGACCGAGCGCCGCGCCGATGATGCGGTTGTCGGGCACCGCGGGGTCGAGCCCGTGCTCGATGAGCAAGTGCTTCTGCACACCGTTGATCTCGACCTGCAGCGTGCCGTCGGCCGCAGGGTCGCCGATGCGGAACGGCGTGGCCAACGAGCCGCCGGCGCGCACGCGGTGTTCCTCGATGGTGCGCAGCGCGGTACGTGCTGCTCGCCCGACGTCGTCGGGGCGTGTCTTCAGGCTGTCGAGCTCCTCGATGACGGTGAACGGGATGACCACGTCGCAACCGGCGAAGGCATCGAGGCATCCGGGATCGCCGACGAGGACCGAGGTGTCGAGCACCACCCTCGTACGCACACCTCCCTCCACACCATCGTCTTCGACACGGCTGGGCAAGAGGTCGGTCAACGCGACTCCAGTTCCGTTGGGCCGCATCGGGGCGGCCGGTGCTGTGGTGGATGAGATCTCGCGGGGTGCGATTGGGGCCAGTTGTAGCGCAGGGCTGCGCCGGGGTGGTGGATGGCACCGACTGTTCACATTTCATTGCAGACTTGGTCCGTGACCGAATGTGTGTTCTGCGCCATCGTCGAGGGCGCCGGCAGTGCCGGCGACGACGCGCACATCGTGATGCGCACCGGGCACGTCGTCGCGTTCCTCGATCGTTCACCGGTGTTCAAGGGGCACGTGCTCGTCGTGCCGACCGCGCACGTCGAGACGCTCCCGCAGTTGCCGGCGTCGTCCATCGAGCCGTTCTTCGCCGCGGTGCGACGCGTCGCGACGGTCATGCCTGACGCGCTCGATGCGCACGGCACGTTCGTCGCCATCAACAACGTCGTCAGCCAGAGCGTGCCGCACCTGCACGCGCACGTCGTGCCGCGACGCCGCAAGGACGGGCTTCGCGGCTTCTTCTGGCCGCGCGTGAAGTACACCGACGCCGCCGATGCCGACGCGTTCGCGTCGCGCCTGCGCGACGCGCTGCGCGACGACTGAACCGTGTCGCGCGTGCCGCGCGACACTCGTTGCAAATGCAATGAACAGAATGCTTGTAATTGGCGCGCGAAACGGGTTCGATACGCGTGCGTAACACACAGTTACTCAACCGAAAATCGATACCCGGAGGTATCAAGTCAAAATGACCAAAGCAGAGCTGATCGATGCAGTGGCCAAGGAAGCCGGCGTCACCAAGGCCGACGCCGAGAAGACCATCGGTGCGTTTTTCGACCTCGTGACGAAGACGGCGAAGAAGGGCGACAAGGTCGCGTGGCCGGGCTTCGGCTCGTTCAGCACGTCGAAGTCGAAGGCCCGCACCGGTCGCAACCCGCAGACCGGCGAGGCCGTGAAGATCGCGGCGTCGACCCGCATGAAGTTCACCTCCAGCTCCACGCTGAAGGCTGCGCTCAACCCCAAGAAGAAGTAAGTAACCCCAACACCAACCAGGAAGGAATTTCAGTGGCAGCGAAGAAGGCTCCGGCCAAGAAGGCAGCTCCGGCGAAGAAGGCTCCGGCCAAGAAGGCGCCGGCCAAGAAGGCAGCTCCCGCCAAGAAGGCCGCCCCGGCCAAGAAGGCCGCTCCGGCGAAGAAGGCAGCTCCCGCCAAGAAGGCCGCTCCGGCCAAGAAGGCGGCTCCGGCGAAGAAGGCTCCGGCCA
>CBHWEI010000322.1:0-4096 GCA_966112835.1 uncultured Acidimicrobiaceae bacterium | reverse complement strand
AGTACGCCCGCCTGTACGAGGACATCGGCCTGGGCACCACCATCTGGAGCCCGCTCGCCTCGGGTCTGCTCACCGGCAAGTACCGCGACGGCATCCCCGAGGGCAGCCGCGGCGCCCTGGCCGGCTACGAGTGGCTGCAGGACCGCCTCACCCAGGACGCCACCATCGCCAAGGTCGAGAACCTGCGGCCCATCGCCGACGAGGTGGGCTGCACCATGGCGCAGCTGGCCATCGCCTGGTGCGCGTACAACCCGAACGTGTCGACGGTCATCACCGGTGCCAGCCGCGCCAGCCAGGTGACCGAGAACTTCAAGGCGCTCGACGTGTTGGCCGCGCTGACGCCCGATCTCGTCGGCCGCATCGAGGCCGCCGTCGCCTGACGTCGTCGTCTGGCCCACCCCGACCCTGCTCCGGGCCGACAACGAACCCCTGGTGGGGTTGGGGTGGCCGGTAACCTCGTGGCGATGCGTACTTCGCTGCAAGAACTTCTCGCCACCGGCCGCACCCTGCTCGCCGACGGCGCCACCGGTACCAACTACTTCGCCGCGGGCCTGGCCTCGGGCGAGCCGCCCGAGTTCTGGACCGTCGAGCGTCCCGAGGAGGTCACCGGACTGCACCAGCAGTTCGTCGACGCCGGCGCCGACATCATCCTCACCAACACGTTCGGCTGCAACCCGCACCGGTTGAAGCTGCACAAGGCCGAGGCGCGCACGTTCGAGCTGGCGAAGGCCGCTGCCGAACTGGCCCGCTCGGTGGCCGACGCCGCGCCGCGACCCGTCGTGGTCGCCGGTTCGGTGGGCCCCACGGGCGAGCTGTTCGAGCCGCTCGGCGCGCTCACCCACGAGGCCGCGGTGGCCTCGTTCGGCGAGGAGATCCGCGGCCTGAAGGCCGGTGGCGCCGACGTGGTGTGGATCGAGACCATGTCCGCCCCCGAAGAGGTGCACGCCGCCGCCACCGCCGCCATCGAGCACGACATGCCGTACGTGGTGACCTGCTCGTTCGACACGGCAGGCCGCACGATGATGGGCCTCATGCCCGACCAGTTGGCCGGCGTGCTGTCGGCCGAGCCCGTCGCCCCGCTCGCCCAGGGTGCGAACTGTGGCGTGGGCGCCCCCGACATCCTGGTCACCGTGTTGGCCATGGCCGAGGCCGGTCGCCCGGTGGTCAGCAAGGGCAACTGCGGTGTGCCGCAGTTCGTCGGCACCGAGATCGTCTACTCCGGCACGCCCGAGCTCATGGCCCGCTACGCGGCGCTCGCGGTCGACGCCGGCGCGCAGATCGTCGGCGGTTGCTGCGGCACGTCGCCCGAGCACCTGGCCGCGATGCGCGGTGCCATCGACGCCCACGCCAAGGGTGATGCGCCCTCCATCGAGCAGATCGTCGAGGCCGTGGGACCCCTCACGAACTCGGCGCCGACGGCGAACAGCGGCGAGCGCCGCAGCCGTCGCAGCCGCGGCGAGTAGCCGATACCCTGCCTCGCCGTGCCCCTCGACGACGAGAAGCTGCCCATCAAGATGCTCAGCGACCGCGTGCTCGTGCGGATCCCCGAGAAGGACGGCGAGCGACGCTCCACCGGTGGCATCCTCATCCCGGCCACGGCGCAGATCTCGAAGCGGCTCGTGTGGGCCGAGGTGGTGGCCCTGGGCCAGAACGTGCGCAGCGCCGAAGTGGGCGACCGCGTGCTGTTCAGCCCCGAGGACCGCTACGAGGTGGAGGTGAGCGGCACCGACTACATCATGCTGCGCGAGCGCGACCTGCACGCCGTGGCCGCGTCGCGCATCGAGCAGCACACCGGCCTTTACCTCTAGGCCGGTCTCTCCCGGCCGGTATCCCTGGGGTCGCGAGCGGTCGCTTCTCGTAGCATGGCGGCCATGCCCGACGCCGTCGCCATCTCCGCCACCGCCGACCAACTGGCGGCCGTCAAGTACGACGCCAACGGCCTGGTGCCGTGCATCGCCCAGGACGTGCAGACGAAGTCGGTCCTGATGATGGCGTGGATGAACGCCGAGACGTTGCGGATGACGCTCGACGAGGGCCGCATGGTCTACTGGAGCCGCAGCCGCCAGGAAGTGTGGCGCAAGGGCGACACCAGCGGCGACCGCCAGTTCGTGCGCGAGGCGTTCTACGACTGCGACGGCGACACGCTGCTGTTCCTGGTGGAGCAGGAGGGCAAGGGCGCGTGCCACACCGGCGAGTACTCGTGCTTCTACCGGGCGTTCGGCGAGGGCCAGTGAGCGCACTGCGCATGCGGCCCAGCCGCGACGAGTTCCATGCCCTGGCCGCCGAGCACACCGTGGTGCCAGTGTGGACCGAACTGCTCGCCGACCTGGAGACGCCGGTGTCGGCGTACCTGAAGCTGGTGGGCGACGGCGACGGCTTCCTGCTCGAGTCGGTCGAGCACGGCGAACGGTGGAGCCGCTTCAGCTTCGTCGGCCACGACCCCGTGGCCACGTTCGAGTTGCGCAACGGCACCGTCATCAAGCACGGCCAGCACCTGAGCGCCGACATCCCGTACGACCAGGGCATGCTCGCCGTGCTCGACGCCGTGCTGGCCGCCTACACCGCGCCGATCATGCCCGACCTGCCGCCGCTGCAGGGTGGCGTGATGGGCTACCTGGGCTACGACGTAGTGCGCGAGGTCGAGCACCTGCCGAACGCGCCGCACGACGACCGGGGCATGCCCGACGCGGTGATGAGCATCATCGGTTCGCTCGCCGCGTTCGACCACTGGCGCCAGCGGATGTACCTCATCGAGAGCGTGCCCGTGCTGCACATGGATGCCGCCGATGTGGACCGCGAGTACGACGCCGCGGTCGAGCGGGTGAAGGCGAGCGCGGCGAAGCTGTCGCTGCCGCTGTCGGCCCCCGCCGTCGAGCCGCCCGAGGCCGGCGAGGCACCGCCCGTGGTGCGCAGCACCATGGCCGACGGCGTGTACCAGCAGGCCGTCGAGGTGGCCAAGGAGCACATCCTGGCCGGCGACATCTTCCAGGTGGTGCTCGCGCAGCGGTACGACATCGACCTGCAGGCCGACCCGTTCGACTTCTACCGCGTGCTGCGCCAGGTGAACCCCAGCCCGTACATGTACTTCCTGCGGCACCCCGACATCACCATCGCCGGCAGCTCGCCCGAGCCGATGGTGCAGGTGCTGGGTCGCAAGGTGGTCAGCCGCCCCATCGCCGGCACGCGTCGCCGCGGCCGCACCGAGGACGACGACCGCCGCATGGCCGGCGAGCTGAAGGAGAACCCGAAGGAGGTGGCCGAACACATCATGCTCGTCGACCTCGCCCGCAACGACGTGGGCCGCATCGCCAAGTTCGGCACGGTCAGCGTCGACGAGCTGATGACGCTCGAGAAGTACAGCCACGTCATGCACCTCACGTCGGAGGTCAGCGGCGAGCTGCTCGACGGCAAGACGCCCATCGACGTGCTGCGGGCCACGCTGCCGGCCGGCACCGTGAGCGGCGCGCCGAAGGTGCGGGCCATGGAGATCATCGACTCGCTCGAGCCCGTGAAGCGCGGCCCGTATGCGGGCGTGGTGGGCTACGTCGACTTCAGCGGCAACCTGGACACGGCCATCGCCATCCGCACCATGTTCGTAGGTGCGAACGGCGCGTCGTTCCAGGCCGGTGCGGGCATCGTCGCCGACAGCGTGCCCGACGACGAGGACCTGGAGTGCCGCAACAAGGCTGCGGCGCTGCTGGCCGCCGTTCCGGCCGCCCGCCGCATGACCCAGGCGCGGGGTTCCTCCAGAACTTGAGTTCTGCGTGACACGCGCGGGGGGACGCCCGGGTCATACCCCTCGACGGTGCGCAGATCTCGGGCACACGGCGACGGCCGCGGCTTCTGGTTGCGATTCTTTCCAAAACCCTTTCTGGTTGCGTGTGCTCCCGGCTTCCGGGAACCAGCGCAACCAGTTCGCTCGACGCAAGACTCCCCAGGGAGTTTTCGCTCACCCGTCGTGATCGCCCCCTTGCAAAGAGCGCACACAACGGGCACACGGCGCTGCCGCGGCGAGCGTTGTTTGCTCCGGAAGCGGACGCTGTCGAGCGTCGCTGGGGGATGTCGCATTCCGGACCCACGGGTCCGCCGCACCACC
>CBHWEI010000321.1:0-4105 GCA_966112835.1 uncultured Acidimicrobiaceae bacterium | reverse complement strand
TGTGCATCACCCAGAACGACGTCCGCGCCATCCAGTTGGCCAAGGCGGCGCTGCGCGCCGGCATCGAGCTGCTCATGCAGCACGCCGGTCTCACCGAGGTGCGCGACATCCGCCTGGCCGGTGCGTTCGGCAGCCACATCGACCCCGTCTACGCGCTGGTGCTGGGCCTGGTGCCCGATTGCCCACTCCCCCAGGTCCGCTCCGTCGGCAACGCTGCCGGCGCCGGCGCGGTGCGCGCCCTGCTCTCGGTGGCCGCCCGCCGCGAGATGGAGACCGCCGTGCGCGGTGTGGTGAAGATCGAGACGGCCACCGAAGCCGAGTTCCAGAGCCAGTTCATCGCCGCCATGGCGTTCCCCCACGCGACGGCACCCGCACCCCATCTGTCCACGGTGGTCACGCTCCCCGAGCGCACCGCATCGTCGGGCCCCGAGCGCGGCGGCCGCCGCCGACGCGCCCGCGCCGAACAGACCGAATCCGTCATGGAGGAATCATGAGCGACACCACCCTGCCCACGGCGCCCGAACACTCGGGTGGCGGTCGGCGTTCGGGCGGGCGCGCCGGACGCGCCGCCATGCGCGCCGCGAACGTCATCGAGCGCGTCCCCTACCTCACCCGCACCATGCCGCCGTTCGAGATCCTCGGCGAGGAGGCACTCTCCACCATCGAGTACACCGCCGACACCGTGTTGGAAGAGGTCGGCATCGAGGTGCGCGACTACCCCGAGGCGCTCCCCATGTTCGCCAAGGCTGGTGCCATCGTCGACGGCACGCGCGTGCGTTTCCCGCGTGGCATGTGCCGCGAGATCGTCGGCGGCAACGCACCCAGCGGTTACACGCAGCACGCCCGCAACCCGAAGCACAGCGTGGTCATCGGTGGCAACAACACGGTGTTCGCACCGAACTACGGCTCGCCGTTCGTGCACGACCTGGACAACGGCCGCCGCTATGCGACGCTCGCCGACTTCCAGAACTTCGTGAAGCTGGCGTACTCGTCGCCGTGGCTGCATCACTCGGGCGGCACGGTGTGCGAACCGGTCGACATCCCGGTCAGCAAGCGCCACCTCGACATGGTGTACTCGCACCTCAAGTACAGCGACAAGCCGTTCATGGGCTCGGTCACCGCGGGCTCACGTGCGCAGGACTCGGTCGACCTGGCTCGTATCGGCTTCGGTGGCGACCTGCAGGACCGCACGGTGATGACCAGCCTCATCAACGCCTCGTCGCCCCTCGTGTGGGACGGCACCATGCTGGCCGCGGCGCAGGTGTACGCCGAGAACAACCAGGCGTGCATCATCACCCCGTTCATCCTCGCCGGCGCCATGGCGCCCAGCACCAGCGCCGGCGTCGCCGTGCAGACGCTCGCCGAGGCGCTGGCCGGCATGACCTTCACCCAGATCGTCCGCCCGGGCGCGCCGGTCGTCTTCGGTTCGTTCGCCAGCTCCATGAGCATGCAGACGGGTGCCCCCACGTTCGGCACGCCGGAGCCGGCCCTGGTGCTCTACACGGTTGCCGCACTCGCCCGCCGCCTGGGTGTGCCGTTCCGTTCGGGCGGCTCGCTCACCGCCTCGAAGCTGCCCGACGCCCAGGCCGCGTACGAGAGCGCCAACACGCTGCAGCCCACCGTGCTGGGTGGCGTGAACTTCGTGCTCCACGCGGCCGGTTGGCTGGAGGGCGGCCTGGCCATCGGCTACGAGAAGTTCATCCTCGACTGCGACCAGCTGGGCATGATGCACACGTTCGTCCGCGGCCTCGACACGTCCACGAACGGGATCGCGCTCGACGCGCTGCGCGAGAACCCTCCCGGCAACCACTTCCTCGGTACCTCACACACGCTCGCCAACTTCGAGACCGCGTTCTACCGCAGCGACACCGCCGACAACTCGAGCTTCGAGCAGTGGTCGGAGGAGGGCGGCCTGGACGCCGCGCAGCGCGCCAACGCGCTGTGGAAGCGGCGTCTCGCCGAGTACGAGGCACCCGAGCTCGACGGCGCCATCGACGAAGAGATGGTGGAGTTCATCGCCCGCCGCAAGACCGAACTCCCGGACGAGTTCGCCTGAAAGGACCGTCATGACCGACTTGCGCAGCCTCATCGCGGATGCCCGCTTCGAAGTCATTCCGCTGAAGAACCTCGAGGCGCAGCTCGAGCACATCCCCACCGGTGCGTCGGTGTCGGTCACGTGCAGCTTCGCCAAGGGTCAGCAGACCACGCTCGACCTCACCCGTCGCATCATCGACCTGGGCCACATGGCGGTGCCGCACATCTCGGCCCGCCTCGCCGAGGACGACGTGGCGGTGAAGAAGATCGCCGAGTTCTGCCGTGAGAACGGCATCCAGGAGATCTTCCTGGTGGCCGGTGACGCGCCCGAGCCGGTGGGCCGCTACGACAACGTGGTCGGCTTCCTGAACGACTTCCTGGGGCACGACCACGGGCTGCGCCGAATCGGCGTGACTGCCTACCCCGACGGCCACTCGCTCATCCCCAAGGACGTCGTCCACGCGGCCATGCACGAGAAGCAGGCGCTGCTGGCCGAGGCCGGCATCGGCGGCTTCGTCAGCACGCAGATGCACTTCGACACCAAGCAGTGGATCAAGTGGCTGCGCGACGAGCGCGCCGCCGGATTCACCCTGCCGGTGCACATCGGCGCGCCGGGCGCCGTCGACAGGGCCAAGCTCATCTCGCTGTCGACGAAGCTCGACATCGGGAGCAGCGTGCGGTTCCTGAAGAAGAACAGCGGCGCCATCTTCAAGATGTTCCGCCCCGGCGGCTACGACCCGGTGAAGTTCCTCTCGCCGCTCGCCAAGGTGGCCGACGAACTGAACATCGAAGGTGTCCACCTGTTCACGTTCAACAATGTGAACGCCACCGCCGACTGGCAGCGCGCCTACCTCGCCAAGCACCCCGCCTGACGCGTGCTCCTCCCGAACTGAAGTTCTGCGTGACAGACGGTCACTTCCTCCCGAACTGAAGCTCTGCGTGACGCCGCAGCGAGGTCAGTGCGTGGGGTCGTCGGTGTACTGCCGCCCCTGCGACGACACGTGCTCGGTCCACCTCGTGCCGTCGTAGTAGCGCATCTCGAAGCGACCGAAGGGGTCGGCGGCCCACTGGCCACCCGAGGGCGGCGGCGCACCACCGCCGGGCGGGAACGTCGGGCGCATCGAGCTGGGCGGGTACACGGTGGCACCGGGTGCCTGATTGGCGGGCAGGAACGCCACGATGATCCAGCCGATGCATCCGAGGAATGCGCCGAGCACCAGCCCGAGCACCTGCTGGTTCTTCCGCTTGCCGATGAGGTAGCCGATGGCCCCACCGATCAACATCGGGAAGACGATGATGCCCAGCTCGGCTGGACTGTTGATGATTCCCGCGACGACGCCCATGCGCCGCGACGCTAGCCACCCGGCCAACTCCTGCCCGACACGCTCGCCGTTGTCGGATGGCACGGATTGACCGTGCCCAGCCGGTGCGTCACAGTGGACACATGACCCTTGGCGCAGCGCTGCTGATGATGCTCGTCGCTGTGGCGGTGATCGGCATCGCGGTCCGGCTGCCGACGCTCCTGCGTACCGGCCGCACGGTGGTGCTCCCCCGCCCGCACCCGTGCTCCATGGCAGAGGCGCAGCGGGCGCTCGACCGTCTGGTCGCCGTCGGCATCGACGCCGAGATCATCGAGCACAGCGACAACGGCGCCAACATGTGGGCCAACACCAAGGCTGGCGGCGAGGTGCGACCATCCGAGCGCTACGTCATCCGTGTCCCGCGCCGCCAGGCCGAGGCCGCGTCGAGGGTGTGACCGTGCCCGGAACGCACACGTGCAGGATCTGCGGCATCGGCATCCGCGACAGCGACGACGTCATCTGGGCGCACGACGAACCGTTGCACCTGGGCTGCACCGACGCCCACAAGAAGGCGCCACGGCGCCGCCTGGGCATGTGGGCGGCGATGGGCTCGGGTGGCCAGATGGCCATCGGCGACGTGCAGCGCGACACGCCGACCTGACGGCGCCGGGCGGCCTTGCGGATGCGCCGTCCGAATGCTCAGCGGCGGCGGCGTTGCTCGCCGGGGATGGTGAGCTCGAGCACGATGTCGTCACCGAGCTCCAGTTGCT
>CBHWEI010000320.1:0-4108 GCA_966112835.1 uncultured Acidimicrobiaceae bacterium | reverse complement strand
CGGCCCTCGGCGCTCCCGCCCAACGCAGGCATACCCGCGGGCCGGGGCGACCCGCCGAACGCTGTCGGGGAAATGGGTCCGCCGCGGACACATTTCCCGACAGCGATGGCTGAGCGGCCCGTCAATGGCCGAGTTCGTCGAAGCGGTCGACGTTGCGCAGTTGTGGGAAGGCCACCCACCAGATGCCGACGATGGCCATGGTGGCCACACCGCCGCCGATGACGGTCAACGGCACGCCGAGGGCCTGGCCCACCAGGCCGCTCTCGAACGCGCCGAGCTCGTTCGACGCGCCGATGAACACGTTCTCGACCGCCATCACGCGACCACGCTTCTCGTCGGGCGTCACCAGCGGCACCAGCGAGCCGCGGATGAACACGCTCACCATGTCGGCCGCGGCCAGCACCAGCAGGGCGACGAACGCCACGGCGAACCGGGACGTGGCGCCGAGCACCACCGTCGCGGCGCCGAACACCGCCACCACGCTCAACAGCACGCGGCCCACGTGACGCTGGATGGGCCGGGCCGCCAGGAACAGCGCCATGGTGGCCGCACCGATGCCGGGCGCGGCGCGCAGCCAGCCGTACGCGATGTCGCCGACGCCCAGGCGGTCCTCGGCGATGGCGGGCAACAACGCAACGGCGCCGCCGAACAGCACCGCGAACAGGTCGAGCGCGATGGCCGCGAACAGGATGGGCGTGCGGCGGATGAACAGCAGACCTTCGATGGCGCTGCGGAAGCTGGGCTTCTCGTCGGGGTCGGGCGGGTCGGGTTGCCGTTCGAAGCGCAGCCGGGCGATGTAGATCATCGACGCGGCGATGAGCGTGGTCGACGTGGCGTAGGCCACCCACGGGTCGACGGCGTACAGGAAGCCCGAGGCCGCCGGACCGACGATGGTGGCGGCCGTCCACGTGGCCGAGTACAGGGCGATCACCTTCGGCAACCCACCGTCGGGCGCGACCATGGGCGGCATGGTGCGCGTGGCCGGCGCGGCGAACGCACGGGAGATGCCGTACATGAACGCGATCACGAACAGGGGCCGAACGTCGGTGGGGTCGTTCAGCGCGTAGACGAGCAGCGCCAGCGACGAGAGCACCTCGCCGGAGATGGCGAACAACGCCACCTTCTTGCGGTTGAAGCGGTCGGCCACCGTGCCGGTCACCAGCACGAGGAGCATGGCCGGCAGGAACTCGCACAGGCCGATCCAGCCCAGGTCGGCGGCGCGGCCGGTGATGTCGTAGGCCTGCTTTCCGAGCGCGGCGGCCTGGAGCGCGACGCCGGTGTTCAGCATCGCGTTCGAGATGAGCAGCGGGCGGACGCTGCCGAAGCGGAGCACCTCGCTGGTGGAGAACGCCGGGGGTTCGGGGGTGGAAGCTGGGTCGGCGGTCTGCACAGGTCATTTCAACCTATCCGTGGGTGCTACACAGCACCCCATGACTTCTCTTGCCGACGAGACCCGCTGGTTGGACGCGACTGCACAGGCCGAGCTGGTGTGCTCGGGCCAGGCGTCGCCCCGTGAACTGCTCGACGCCGCCATCGAGCGCATCGAGGCCATCGACCCTGCGCTGAACGCCGTGAACATCCGCTGGTTCGACCATGCCCGCAGCGTGGCCGACGGCCCGCTGCCGGACGGCCCGTTCCGCGGCGTGCCGTTCCTGCTGAAGGACCTGTGGTCCCACTTCGAGGGGCAGACGTTGAGCAACGGGAACCAGGCGCTGAAGGACAGCGCCCCGCTGTCGCCGGCCGACACGACGCTGGTGTCGCGTTTCAAGGCGGCCGGTCTGGTCACCGCCGGTCGCACGGCGAGCCCCGAGTTCGGCAGCCTGCCCACCACCGAGCCCACCGCGTGGGGTCCCACCCGTAACCCGTGGAACACCGATCACTCGCCCGGCGGCTCCAGCGGCGGGTCGGCCGCAGCCGTGGCGTCGGGCATGGTGCCCATCGCCCATGCCAGCGACGGCGGCGGCAGCATCCGCATCCCTGCGTCGTGCTGCGGTCTGGTGGGCCTGAAGCCGTCGCAGGGCCGCATCACCCTGGGCCCGTTCCGCGACGAGAGCAACCTCGGTGTGGAGCTGTGCGTCAGCCGCAGCCTGCGGGACACCGCCGCCATGCTCGACGCCGTGCACGGCCCCGGCGTGGGCGACACGGTGATGGCGCCCGCACCCACCCGCCCGTATGTCGACGAGCTGGGTGCACCCGCCGGCCGGCTGCGCATCGGTCTGCTCGACCACCACCCGTTCGGCCCCGAGATCCACCCGGAGTGCGCCACGGCGGCCCGCGACACCGCGGCGCTGCTCGAGTCGCTCGGGCACCACGTCGAGCACGCGTTCCCGCCCGCCATGGCGAACCCCGAGTTCGGGCGCCGGTTCGGTGCCCTGTGGAGCACGAACATGGCCACCTCCATCGCTCGCATCGCCGCGCAGTTGGGCCGCGACCTCACCGACGACGAGGTGCAGTTGCACAACCGGGCGCAGGCCGTGTTCGCCCGCAACGTCACCGGCGTGGACTACGCGATGGCGCTGGCCGCCAACGTCGAGTTCCGCCGCGCCGTGCAGCAGTGGTGGGCCGACGGGTGGGACCTGCTGGTGACGCCCACCCTGGCCGAGCCGCCCACCCGGATCGGCGAGTTCGACGACGACCCCGAGGCACCCATGGCGCCGATGATGCGGGCCGGGCAGTACGTGGCGTTCACGCCGGCGTTCAACGCGAGCGGCCAGCCGGCCATCAGCCTGCCGCTGCACTGGACGCCCGAGGGCCTGCCGGTGGGCGTGCAGCTGGTGGCGGCGTACGGGCGCGAGGACGTGCTGTTCCGCGTGGCCTCGCAACTGGAGGCGGCCAGGCCGTGGGAGCACCGCCACCCCGCTGTGTGACAGGGGGGAGGGCTACTTCGGCGGCAGCGCGAGCTGTTCGTCGGGCACGTCGAGGCCCCAGCGCACCATGCCCTCCTCGACCCGCTTGATGAGCGTCTCGAGCGCGGTCACGCGGGCATAGCGCTTCTGCTCGCCGGCGATGACGTCCCACGGGGCGAGCTTGTGATCGGTGCGCGAGAACATCTCCTCCGCGGCACTCTCGTAGTCGCGGTTCTTCTCGCGGTTGCGCCAGTCCTCTTCGGTGAGCTTCCACGCCTTCAGCGGGTCGCCGGCGCGGCTGTTGAACCGGGCGAGCTGCTCGTCGTCGCTGATGTGCATGTACATCTTCACCAGGATGAGGCTCTCGAGGCACAGCGACTCCTCGAAGTCGACGATGGCCTTGTAGGCGCGACGCCACTCCTCACGGCTGGCGAAGCCCTCCAGCCGCTCGACGAGGACGCGACCGTACCAGCTGCGGTCGAACACGGCCATCTGCCCCAGGCCGGGCAGCTCGGTGTAGAAGCGCCACAGGAAGTGATGGTCCTTCTCGAGCTTGCTCGGTGCCCCGTAGCTGACCACCCGGTAGTGCCGGGGGTCGAGGTGGTTCACCATGATCTTGATGGCGCCACCCTTGCCCGCCGCATCGGGCCCTTCCATGATGACCAGAATGCCCGGGCCGATCTTGCCGGGACCCATCTGCCCGCCCAACGCGAGACGCAGTTGCAGGAAGCGCCGCTGCCCACGCAGCACCCGCTTCTCGTACTCGTCGCGATCGAGGCGCTGCGTCAGGTCGAGCTTGTCGAGGACACCCATGGGCCGACAACCTAATCGGCGGCCTCAGCGGGCCGTCCAACCGCCGTCCACGATGACGCTCTGCCCGGTCATGAACGTGCTGCCCGGGCCGGCCAGGAACAGCAGCGCGGCATCCAGTTCGTGCTCGTCGCCCATACGCGGGATGGGCGACATGCTGGCGATGAACCGTTGGCTGCCCTCGTCGGACTCCATGCCGTCGGTCATCTCGCTGCGGAACCAGCCGGGGCACAGCGCGTTCACGCGGATGCCCTTGCGGCCCCATTGCGCGGCGAGCTCGCGGGTGAGGTTCACCACCGCGCCCTTCGACGCGCAGTAGTGGGCCTGCTTCACCGGCGCCGAGCCGACGTGGCCGAACATGCTGGCGACGTTGATGATGCTGCCGTCGCCGTTCGCGATCATCGACGGGGCGATCAGCTTGCCCAGGTGCCACAGCGACGTGACGTTGATCT
>CBHWEI010000319.1:0-4110 GCA_966112835.1 uncultured Acidimicrobiaceae bacterium | reverse complement strand
GAGCAACGAGATGGGACCGGTGCGGTGGTTGACGCCGATGACCACGATGCTCATGGAAACCCCACCCTATGCGCTCGCCGAGCGACCCGTGCCGTTCTGGACGGCGTGGATGGCTCCGCCGGCGCGGCGTTGCTCGTGGTAGCTGAGGATCTGCAGCTCGACCGCCAGGTCGACCTTGCGCACTTCGATGGCCCGCGGCACCGACAGCACGACGGGGGCGAAGTTGAGGATGCTGGTGACCCCGGCCTTCACCAGGCGGTCGGCCGCGTCCTGCGCAGCAGCGCCGGGCGTGGCGATGACACCGATGTTGACGCGGCGGGTCTGCACGATCTGGGGCAGCTCGTCGATGTGGCGCACACGCGTGCCGCCCAGCACCGAACCGACCTTCGACTCGTCGATGTCGACGATGCCGGCGACGGGGAAGCCCCGCTCGCCGAAGCCGCCGTAGCCGGCCAGGGCCTGGCCCAGGTTGCCGGCGCCGACGATGACGACCGGCCAGTCGTGGGTGAGGCCGAGCTCGCGGCGGATCTGGTACACCAGATAGGCCACTTCGTAGCCGACGCCGCGGGTGCCGTAGCTGCCGAGGTACGACAGGTCCTTGCGCACCTTGGCTGCGTTCACCCCGGCCAGTTCGGCGAGCCCTTCCGACGAGATGCTCTCGACACCCTCGCCGGCCTGCTCGCTCAGGATGCGCAGATAGACCGGCAGGCGCGACACCGTGGCGTCGGGGATGCGGCGGCGAGTGCGCTCGGGTGACATCGGGGACCACGTTAGGCACTCGTGCACACGTTCACAAAGCCAGCAGGGTGAGAGTTCGGCGAGAAGCGTCGTGTCATCCGCCACGTCCGACTCGTAGTCTGCGGCGCATGAACGCCGCGCTCGCTGCCGCCGCCACGCTCGTCGCCGTGGCGTTCGCCCTGAGCACGCTCGACCGTTGGCAGCGCCGTCGCCGCCCCCACGAGCTGGCCTGGACGGTGTCCTTGGCCCTGTTCGCGCTCGGTTCGGCCGCCCTGTGGTGGTCGGAAGCCGCGGGGTGGAGCGTCGGCTCGTTCCGCATCTTCTACATGGCCGGCGCCGTGCTGAACGTGCCCTGGCTGGCCCTCGGCACCATGTATCTGCTGGCCGGCCAGCAGGTGGGCGACCGCACGCGCTGGTGGCTGGTGTTCCTCAGCGGCCTCACCGTCGGCGTGGTCGGCTTCGCCCCCACCAAGGGCGAGGTGCTGCCCGACGAGTTCCCGACGGGCAAGGACGTGTTCGGCGTGGCGCCCCGCGTGCTCGCCGCCGTCGGCTCGGGCGTGGCCGCGGTGGTCATCATCGCCGGCGCTCTGTGGAGCGCGTGGCGGGTGTGGCGGGGCCGCAACCCGTCGCTCGGCGGTCAGCGCACCGTGCTGGCCCCAGGCCGGCTGGTGGCCGGCAACCTGCTCATCGCCGTGGGCACCCTGGTGCTCAGCGGCAGCGGCACCCTGGCCGGCCGTCTGGGAAAGGACCGCGCCTTCGCCGTCACCCTGCTGGTGGGCATCGTCGTGCTGTTCGTGGGCTTCCTGGTGGCGTCGGCCCCGCCCCGCCGCCGCGCCGAGCCGGCTCTGCGCTCGGTCGCCTGACCCGTCACGCAGAACTTAAGTTCTGCGTGACGCATCGAGAGGGGTCGGGGATGGAGTGGCGCAACGACGCCGGGTACGTGGTGAGCGACGACGTGGCCCGCTTGGACCGCGAGTTCGTGTGGCACTGGCTGGCCCACGAGTCGTACTGGGCGCTGGGGCGCAGCCGCGAGGTGATGGAACGGGCCATCGACGGGTCGCTGTGCTTCGGGTTGTACGCGCCGGACGGTGGGCAGGTGGGGTTCTGCCGCCAGGTCACCGATGGCGCCACGTTCGCGTTCCTCAGCGACGTCTTCGTGGTCGACGCGCACCGCGGTGGCGGCACCGGAACGTTCTTGGTGCGCGCCGCGATCGAGCACCCGACCATCGCCGGCGTACGCCAGCAGGCCTTGCGCACCCAGGACGCGCACGGGCTGTACGCCAAGTTCGGCTACCGGGCCATCACGCCCGACGAGCTCACCACGTGGTTGGTGCGCTACTCCTTCGAATGACCCGCGCCAACGACCGGAGGCGCGTCACGCAGAACTTCAGTTCGGGAGGAAGGGGTCAGACCAGGGAGCGGCGGAGGAGCTTGCCGCTGACGTTGCGGGGCAGCTCGTCGACGAACAGGATCTTGCTGGGGCACTTGTAGCGGGCCAGGTGGTCGAGGCACCACGTGACCAGCGTGTCCTCGTGCGCGGTGGCGCCGGCCTCGAGCACCACGAACGCCTTCACGGCCTCGCCGGTGTGCGGGTGCGGCACGCCGACCACGCCGACCTCCTTCACCGCCGGATGCTCGAGCAGCACCTCTTCCACCTCGGCCGGGTACACGTTGAACCCGCTGACGATGATGAGGTCCTTGGCCCGGTCGACCAGGAACAGGTAGCCGTCGTCGTCGGTGACGGCGATGTCGCCGGTGCGCAGCCAGCCGTCGGCGGTGAGCACCTTGTCGGTGGCCTCCTGCTCGTGCAGGTACCCCTGGAACACGTTGGGGCCCTTCACCCACACCTCACCGGCGTCGCCCTGGAGGGCGTCGTCGCCGTGCTCGTCGACCAGGCGCACCTGCATGCCGTCGAGCACCTTGCCCACCGAGCCGACCTTCTGCGCGAGACCGGCCGACGAGGTGACCACCGGGCCGGCCTCGGTGAGGCCGTAGCCCTCGAGCAGGGTGATGCCGAATCGGTCGTGCAGGCGACGCATGGCCTCCTCGGGCATCTTCGCCGCGCCGGTGAGCGCCAGGCGCACGCCGGCGAAGCTGTTGGCCGGGGCCTCGTCGAAGTGGCTGAAGGCCAGCCACAGCGGCGGCGCGCCGGGGATGACGGTGATGCCGCGCTCCTGCACCGTGTCGAGCACCGTCGACGGGTCGAAGCGTTGGACGAGCACCACGGTGGCGCCGCGGTGCAGGCTCTGGCCGAGCACCACGTTGAGGCCGAAGATGTGGAACATGGGCAGCACGCCGTAGAGCACGTCGGTGGCGTTCACGCCCTCGCCGTCGGAGCGGCTCTGCTCGATGTTCGACAGCAGGTTGCCGTGCGACAGCATCGCGGCGCGGGGCGAGCCCGCGGTGCCGCTGGTGAAGATGAGCACGGCCAGGTGGTCGGGCTCGACCTCGATCACGTCGGCCGGGTCGGCGGTGAGCAGATCGTCGAACAACACGTCGGCACCCTCGACCGTGTCGGCCTCGGTGGCCACCACGGTGGTGAGCGACGGCACGGCAGTACGGTCCACCTGGGCGAACGCGTGGGCGGCAGTGGGCTCGACCACCACGACCTTGGCGTCGACGGTGACCAGCTCACGCTCGATCTCGGGGGCCGGGCTCGCCGGGTTCAACGGCACCGTCACCACGCCCATGCCCAGCGCGGCCAGGTACATGTCGACGAAGTAGCGGCCGTTGCTGCACAGCAGCGCCACACGGTCGCCGGACTGCAGGCCCAGCCGGGCCAGACCGCCACGCAGGTGGGCCACCTGGTCGCGCAGCGTGCCGTAGGTGGTGGGGCGGCCGCGGCTGAAGATGGCCACCTGGTCCGCCGGGTGCGGGTCGATGATGTGCGCGAGATTCACTGCAAGCCCCCTCGGGCGCCGATGTTACCCGTCGGTCATCGACCCGCGTGCCAGGCGGATCCTGTGTGCAGCGGCCGACCAGGTCAGGCCAGGTCGCCGAAGAAGCCGACGATGCGCTGCAGGCGGCCGTCGGCGTCCAGCTCGACGACGTCGGTGCCGGTGACCGCGACGGTGCCGTCGGCCGCCTCGAGCGCCCAGCCGTAGCGGGCGAACGTGTGGTGCGCGTCGACCGCGGTGGTGCGGCGGAAGGTGTGGGCCGGGTAGTGGGTGAGCACGACGTCGGCCATGGCGGCGATGCCGTCGTGGCCGGTGCCGTCGAACGGAGGGTCGACGAGTTGGCCGTCGGCCGCCCAGGCCAGGGCGACGAGGGCGGCGCGGCGGGTGGCGTCGGGCTCGCAGTAGGCCTGCAGGTGCAGGTCGACGACGGTGCTGATGTCGGCGCCGGCGTCGGGGGTGCTCGTGTCGGGGGTGC
>CBHWEI010000318.1:0-4141 GCA_966112835.1 uncultured Acidimicrobiaceae bacterium | reverse complement strand
TACCGATGATCGTACACCAGTTCGATGGGTCACTCAACCAGGAAACCCATATTCCATATAGGTTTCAGTGATATCTGGCGCGCGCCGATCACCCCGACAGATCGTTCCGTCAGGCAGAACTCAAGTTCGGGAGAGCACACCCCGTCAGCGGTGGGCGGCGGCTTTGGCGAGGCGGTCGCGGATGGCGTGGCCCAGGCCTGCGGCTGGCGGCAACACGGCAACCACCACGGCCACGCCGCGCTCGTCGACGCGGCGCAGGTCGGCGTACAACTGCTGCGCGTAGTCGACCAGGTCGTCGCAACGGTCGATGAGCTCGGCGTGCTCCAGGTCGGCCATCAACACGGCTGCTTCGGCACGCGACTCTGCCAGCAACACCCGCGCGTTCGGTGCGTAGTGCGAGGCGAGCATGCCCGAGGCGCGGCTGGGCCCGCTGGCCGGTGCCAGCTCACCGCCGAGCAACTCGTCCACCTGTTCCGACGGGATGCCGCCGGGGCGCAGGATCTGCGCCGGCGACACGGTGCAGTCGACGATGGTGCTCTCCACACCCACCGGGCAGGCGCCACCGTCGAGGACGAAATCGACCGCATCGCCCAGGTCGGCGCGCACGTGGTCCGCAGTGGTGGGCGACACCATGCCGAAGCGGTTGGCCGACGGCGCGGCGAGGCCGCCGCCGAAGCGCTCGAGCAGTTCGGTGGTGAGTGGGTGCGCGGGCACACGCACGCCCACGGTGTCGCGACCGCCGGTGACCACCGGCAGCACGTGCGCAGCCCTCGGCACCAGCACGGTCAGCGGTCCGGGCCAGCACGTCTCGGCCAGCACCGCCGCGCTGGCGGGCACCGAGGCAGCCCAGTCGGCCAGCTGTTCGGCGGCGGCGATGTGGACGATGAGCGGGTGGTCCGCCGGCCGTCCCTTGGCGGCGAAGATGCGCCGCACCGCGTCCTCGTTCGACGCGTCGGCGGCCAGGCCGTAGACGGTCTCGGTGGGGATGGCCACCAGGCCACCGTTGCGGATGACCTCGAGGGCGCGGTCGACGGGGTCCATCAGCGCGACCGCGTCACAGTGACGCGTCGAAGAAGTCGAGCACTGCGTCCCACAGGCCGAACGCCTCGGGCGTGGCGAAGTGGTCGACGTTGCGCAACGTCACCAGGCGGGCGTCGGGCAGCGCCTCGGCCAGCGGCTCGCCCGGTCCGGCGAAGTCCTTGTCGCCGATGACCACCAGCACCGGGCACGTGGCGCCGGCCAGCATCTCGGGCGACATGGGGGAGCGCGGGCGACGCATGATGGCCGCGAGCGCCACCGGGTCGTTGCCCGGCTGGTGCGCGTACTGGGCGAACACGTGGGCGTGTGTGTCGCTGTCGGGGGCGTTGCCCTCGATGGCCGCGGCCACCCGCTCGCCGGTGTTGTCGTCGTCGGGGTCGACCACGTTCTTGCCGATGCCGGCAACCACCAGGCGCCGGAAGCGCTCGGGGTGCTGGGCGGCCACACGCAGCAGGGTCATGGCGCCCAACGAGAAGCCGACGGCGTCGACCGGCTCGTCGGGCAGCAGCTCGAGCACGCGGGCGCCCAGGTCGGCGTAGGCGTCGGGGTCGTGCGGCTTGGGGGCGGTGCCGTGCCCGAGCAGGTCGATTCCCACCACGTCGCGCCCGGCGTCCTTCAACAGCTCGGTGAAGCCGCTGCGCTGCCACGTGGACTCGAACGATCCACCCCATCCGTGCACGAGTACCACCGGTGCTGCCACACGACCACGGTAGCCTTGGTCGGCCCCTTCGCGGGGGTCTCCCGTTGCAGCAAAGGAAGCACCCATGCGGTTCCTCGGTGGTACACCCCCGTACGACCTGACGTACAGCGATGTCTTCATGGTCCCCAGCCTGTCGAACGTCCCGTCACGGTTCGACGTCGACCTCAGCACCCCCGACCGCCTCGGCACCACCATCCCGGTGGTCGTGGCGAACATGACGGCGGTGGCCGGCCGGCGCATGGCCGAGACGGTGGCCCGCCGCGGCGGCATCACCGTGCTGCCCCAGGACATCCCGCTCGACGTCACCGAGACGGTCATCGACTACGTGAAGACCCGCCACCTCGTGTACGACACGCCCATCACCCTCGGCGACAGCCACACGGTGGGCGACGCGCTGGGCCTCATCCACAAGCGGGCGCACGGCGCGGTCGTGGTCACCGACGACGACGGCCTGCCCGTCGGCATCTTCACCGAGCACGACGCCGCCGGCTACGACCGCTTCACCCAGCTGAAGAACGTGATGAGCCGCGAGCTCGTCGTCATCGAGGACGGCGCCGACCCCACCGACATCTACGACCACCTCAGCGATGCGCGCCTGAGCATGGCGCCCGTGGTTGACGGCGACGGCCGCCTCATCGGCTGCGCCACCCGCAAGGGCTCGCTGCGCAGCACCATCTACACCCCGGCCGTCGACTCGCAGGGCCGCCTCATGGTCGCCGCCGCGGTCGGCATCAACGGCGACCCGGCCACCAAGGCCAAGGCGCTGCTGTCGTTCGGTGCCGACGTGCTGGTCATCGACACGGCGCACGGCCACCAGCAGCGCACGTTGCGTGCCATCGAGGAAGTGCGCGCTGTGGCGCCCGACGTGGCCATCGTGGCCGGAAACGTGGTCACCGCCGAAGGCACACGCGACCTCATCAACGCCGGCGCCGACGTCGTCAAGGTCGGTGTCGGCCCCGGCGCCATGTGCACCACGCGCATGATGACCGGCGTCGGTCGCCCGCAGTTCAGCGCGGTGTACGACTGCGCCGCCGAGGCTGCCAAGCACGGCAAGGTCATCTGGGCCGACGGCGGCGTGCGCCACCCGCGCGACGTCGCACTCGCGCTCGCCGCCGGTGCGGCGAACGTGATGTTCGGCTCGTGGCTGGCCGGCACGTACGAGTCGGCTGCCGACACGCTGCGCGGGCCCGACGGCCGTCTGTACAAGGAGAGCTTCGGCATGGCCAGCAACCGCGCCGTGAAGAGCCGCAACCGCAGCGAGACCCCGTTCGAGCGTGCCCGCAAGGAGCTGTTCGAAGAGGGCATCAGCACCTCGCGCATGTACCTCGACCCCGAGCGCCCCGGCGTGGAGGACATCATCGACGACATCGTCGCCGGTGTCCGTTCCTCGTGCACCTATGCGGGCGCGGCGAGCATCCCCGAGTTCCACGATCGTGCGGTCGTCGGCGTGCAGAGCGCGGCCGGCTACAGCGAAGGCATGCCGGTCGGAACGAGCTGGTAGTGCGGGTCATTGCCATCGACGGCCCGGCCGGCGCCGGGAAGAGCACCATCGCGCGCGCACTCGCGGCGCGCCTGGGCCTGGAGTACCTCGACACGGGTGCGATGTACCGCGCCGTCACGTTCGCTGCCATGCGCCGCGGCGTGTCGCTGGACGACGTCGACGCCGTTCAGGCCGTGGCCGAGTCGGTCGAGCTCGACGTGAGTGAACGTGGCGTGGTGGTCGACGGCGTCGACGCCACTGCTGCCATCCGCACGGCCGAGGTCACCGCGAACGTCAGCAAGGTGGCCGCCAACAGTGGCGTGCGGGCCGAGATGCGCGCCCGCCAGCAGCACTGGGCGGCCGAGCGCGGCGGCGGTGTGATCGAAGGTCGCGACATCGGCTCGGTGGTGTTCCCCGACGCCGCGATGAAGCTGTACCTCACCGCGTCGCCGCGTGTCCGCGCCGAGCGGCGGGTGGCCGAAGCGGGTGGCGACGTCGACGAGATCGAGCAAGCCATCGCCGCGCGCGACCATTACGACTCGACACGAGCCGACAGCCCCCTCACCGAGGCCGACGGTTCGACCTACGTCGACACCACGGGGCTCGGCATCGACCAGGTCCTCGACCACATCCTCCGCCTCCTGGAGCACGCATGACCAAGATCCGCACCGAGCTCGCCCAGTCGAACGCACTGTCGCACCGCATCGCGTACTTCATCGTCCGCAACCTGGTGACCGGGTTCTGCCTCAGCTGGTGCCGCATGAAGGTGGAGGGCCGCGAGAACGTGCCCACCGACGGCATCTTCATCCTCGCGCCCACCCATCGCAGCATCCTCGACACGCCCATCTCGTCGGGCGTCACCCGGCGGCGCATGCGGTTCATGGGCGCCGACAAGTGGTGGAGCAACAAGTGGTTCGGCCAGC
>CBHWEI010000317.1:0-4143 GCA_966112835.1 uncultured Acidimicrobiaceae bacterium | reverse complement strand
CGAGATGAACACCCGCCTGCAGGTCGAGCACCCCGTCACCGAGATGGTCACCGGGCTGGACCTGGTGGCGCTGCAACTGGCCGTCGCCCAGGGCGCGCCGCTGCCCGACGCAGTGCTCGCCGGCGTGCCGTCGACCGGTCACGCCATCGAGGTGCGGCTGTGCACCGAGGACCCCTATCGCGGGTTCCTGCCCAGCTCAGGGGCATTCCATACGGTCTCGTTCCCCGCCATCGACGGGCTGCGGGTGGACTCGGCCATCGAGAGCGGCTCGGTCGCGTCGCCCTTCTACGACTCGATGGTCGCCAAGGTCATCGCCCACGGCGCCACCCGTGCCGACGCCGCCCGCACGCTGAAGGTCGCCCTCGAGCGCGCCACCATCCTGGGCCCCGTCACCAACCGCGCCCTGCTCGTCGACCTGATGGCCCGACTGAGCGACATCGACCCCGACGGCACCGGCGTCGACACCGGCTGGCTGGACAGACAGGACCTGGGCGACGGCCCGCAGCCCTCGGCGCTACAGGTTGCCGCCGCCGCCCTGGCCGTGGTGCGCGCCGCAGCCGCCGCGCACCCGTTCCCGGTCGCCTGGCGCAACAACCCGTCGACCCCGCAGGTGCAGCGCATCGGCGACCATGCGGTGACGTACGCATTCGACCGGGCGAACCGGCTGACGCACCTGGCCGTCGACGGCGAAGCCGTGTCGGTGGACCAGCACGGGCTCGACGCACTCGGGCGGGTCGCGGTCGCACTGGTCGACGACGCCGCGGGCACCACCGCGTTCGTGGCCGGCGGGCTGTTCGCCCTGCCCGTGCCGCCGCGCTTCGCCGACCCCGACGACGCCGGCCGCGCCGGGTCCACCATCGCCCCGATGCCCGGCAAGGTCGTGCGCCTGCTGGTGGCCGTGGGCGACACCGTGACCGCCGGTCAGCCGCTGCTCACCATCGAGGCGATGAAGATGGAGCACCAGGTGGTCGCACCCGCTGCGGGCGTGGTGGCCGAGGTGTTCGTCACCGCCGGCCAGCAACTGGACCACGGCCAACCCCTCGTGAAGGTCGACCCCACATGAACGGGGCGCGACCGGTGCGCATCGCCAACTGCAGCGGGTTCTTCGGGGACCGGTTGTCCGCGGCACGCGAGATGGTGGAGGCCACGCTCGACGAGCACGGCGATATCGACGTGCTCACCGGCGACTGGCTGGCCGAGCTGACCATGCTCATCCTGCACAAGCAGCGCTCGCGCAACGCCGAGCTGGGCTACGCGAGCACGTTCCTGATGCAGATGGAACAGGTGCTGGCCACGTGCAAGGAACGCGGCATCAAGGTGGTCACCAACGCCGGCGGCCTGAACCCCGCGGGCTGCGCGCAGAAGGTGCGCGACATCGCCGCCAAGCTGGGCATCGACGTGAAAGTGGCCCACGTGGAGGGCGACGACCTGCTGCCCCGCGTCGACGGCCTGCGCGACCAGCTCACCCACCTGGACACGGGTGCGCCGCTCACCGGCAACCCCATCACCGCCAACGCCTACCTGGGTGGCTGGGGCATCGCCGCCGCGCTGAAGGCCGGCGCCGATGTGGTGGTGTGCGGTCGAGTGACCGACGCCGCCATCGTGGTGGGGCCGGCCGCGTGGTGGCACGACTGGGCCGTCGACGACTGGGACCAACTGGCCGGTGCAGTCGTGGCCGGACACGTCATCGAGTGCGGCACGCAGGCCACGGGTGGCAATTACGCGTGGTTCCACGAGATCCCCGACCCGGGCAAGCCGCTCGGATTTCCCATCGCCGAGGTCGAGGCCGACGGTTCGTCGGTCATCACCAAGCACCCGGGCACCGGCGGTGTGGTGAACGTCGGCACGGTCACCGCGCAGCTGCTCTACGAGATCGGCGGCGAGGCCTACGCCAACCCCGACGTGATCACCCACTTCAGCTCCATCCATGTCGAACAGCAGGGTGCCGACCGCGTACGCATCAGCGGTGTGAAGGGCTCACCGGCACCGTCCACGGCGAAGGTGTGCCTGAACCTGGAGGGCGGGTTCCGTAGCCGCATGTCGTTCGTGCTCACCGGGCTGCGCCAGGCCGAGAAGGCGGCGTGGGTGGAGCAGGCATTGTTCACCCGGTTGGGCGGCAAGGAGCGGTTCGACGAGGTCGACGTGCGCTTCGTGCCCGCACCCAGCGACGCCCGCACGCAGGAAGAGGCGTCGGGCCGCCTGCACGTCACCGTGAAGAGCACCGACGACCGGCTGGCCGGCCGCGGCTTCAGCTCGGCGTGCATCGAGCTGGCGCTGGCCAACTACCCCGGCTTTTTCGCCACCGGCGCGCCCGGCGACGCCCAGTCGTACGGCGTGTACTGGCCGGCCCTGGTCGACGTGGCCGAGGTGGACGAGCGAGTCGTGCTGTGGGACGGCACCACCATCCGAGTGCCACACCCCCACCCGAGTGCCACACCGCCATCCGAGTCCCCACTCGCACCCGGGGTGCGAGTGAGCACTCCGACCCCCGCCGAGGCGGCCCCCGCCGACACCGTGCCGGCCGACACGGCGCCGGTGGGCCCGGCCGTCGGCGAACCGCTCGGCACCCACTTCGCCGCCCGCTCGGGCGACAAGGGCGGCAACGCCAACGTGGGCATCTGGGCCCGCGACGCGGCCGGCTACGCCTGGCTCGCGGCGAACCTCACGCCGCAGCGCGTGCAGACGATGCTGCCCGAAGCCGCAGGTCTGGAGGTGCGGCGCGTCGAGCTGCCGAACATCCACGCGCTGAACTTCGTCATCGTCGGGCTGCTCGGCGAGGGCGTCGCGAGCAGCACTGCGTTCGACGCACAGGCCAAGGGTCTGGGCGAGTACCTGCTCAGCCGCGTCTGGCGCGGCTAAACCTTTCGGCACGGCCATCCGTCTGAGAGGCGTGATCCTCTCCAGCCTCGTCACCGAACCGAGGGACGCCATCGACTTCGACGAGTTCTTCCTCGCCCACCACAGCCGCCTGCTGGCCTGTGCGCGGGCGATGACGAGTGACCGGGAACGAGCGCGTGACGCCACCCAGGAAGCCTTCGGCCGCGCCTACCGCGACTGGCCGAAGGTGCAGCGGATGGAGCACCCCGGCGCGTGGGTGCGTCGGGTGCTGGTGAACCTGCTCACCGACGAAGGCCGCCGCGACTCGCACCGTCGACGTCACGATGCGGCCGCCGCCGGCGAGGGTTGGCACGAGGACACGCCGCCGTCGGACTCGCCGCTGCTCGCGGCCATCCGGCAGCTCCCCACCCGCCAGCGGACCGCCGTGGTCCTGCACTACCTCGACGACCTGCCCGTGGAGCAGGTGGCCGAGGCGATGGGCGTGGCCGTGGGCACCGTGAAGGCCACCCTTCACCAGGCCCGGACGACGCTGGCCCGAGCAATGGAGCCGAACCGATGAACGACCGCCCCGACCCCGACGCCGCCGGCCACGACGCGGGCGACGCCCGCCTGGACGCCGAATTGACCGCGCTGCGCGACTCGCTGCGCGCCGACGCCCGCCGTACCTCCGACGCCGCAGCCGACCTGGCCGACATCAAGGCCGGCGTCACCCCGGTGACCGCGCTGCCCCACCGCCGGCCCGCATGGGTGGCCGCCGCGCTCGTCGCAGCCGCCGCCGCGGTGCTGATCGGCGTGGTGGTGCTCACCCGCGACGACCAGGCCGACACGTCCGTGCCCGCCACCGAACCGACGACGATCGCCACTCCGGACACGACCGCCCCGCCCTCGAGCACGCCGGAGACCACGGACACCACTGCCGCGACCACGACCACGCAGTTCCCGCACACCCTGGTGCCGTTGAGCGGCGTCACCTACGTCGACTCCATCTCGTACGGCACCGCCACCGATGGCTGGGCCATTGTCGAGGTCGAGGGTGGCGCCCGCGAGTTGGCGCGCACGGTGCCCAGCGGTTGGGTCATCGCCGACGGACCTCCGAACATGGCGATGCTCGACCACGTCCACTTCGCCGACACCCAGAACGGATGGCTGATGGGCGAGGGTGGGTGGTGGTCCACCCACGACGGTGGCGCGACGTGGAACGACCTGCCCATCGGCCCGTCCGAAGGCTCGTACTCCGGGCTCGCCATCGCCGGTGGGTGGGTGCTGACACTGCGCATCGAGGAGGTGCCCACCCAGGGCTACACC
>CBHWEI010000316.1:0-4149 GCA_966112835.1 uncultured Acidimicrobiaceae bacterium | reverse complement strand
AGTTCTGCTTCCTGGCCGACTGGTACTTCACCGAGCGCGGCATCCGCGACAAGGTCGACCTGGTCTACGCCACGCCGCTCGACGGCGCGTTCACCAAGCCGGTCGCATCGGCCACGCTGTCGGCCCTGCTGGAGGAGAAGGGCATCCGCCTGGTCACCGAGTTCAACACCGGTGAAGTGGTCTGCGACGACGAGGGCAACAAGCTCGTCGGTTACGACGGTCGCGAGGTGCCGTTCGACCTGGCAGTGGTCATCCCCATGCACAGCGGCGCCGACTACGTCGGCCGCAGCGAGGGCCTGGGCGACGACCTGAACTTCGTCCCCACCGACAAGCGCACCCTGCAGACCGTCGCCAAGGCGAACGTGTTCGCCATCGGCGACGCCACCAACGTGCCGGCGTCGAAGGCCGGTTCGGTCACCCACTTCGAGGGCGAGGTGCTGGTCGAGAACATCATCCGCTTCGTCGAAGGACGCGAGCTGGACAGCACGTTCGACGGCCACGCCAACTGCTTCATCGAGACGGGCTTCGGCAAGGCGCTGCTGATCGACTTCAACTACGAGACCGAACCCGTCACCGGTCACTTCCCTGCAGCGGTGGGCATGCCCCTGCTGAAGGAGAGCCGCATGAACCACCTGGGCAAGTTGATGTTCCAGTGGGTCTACTGGCACGCCCTGCTGCAGGGCCGAGACATCCCCGGCATCGGCGCCGACATGCCGAAGGCCGGAAAGCACATCCCGAACAAAGAAGAGGTACAGGCATGACCACCGCCACCTACGCCGGCGTCCCCGTCGAAGTGAACGACGAAGGCTTCTTCGTCGATCCGACGCAATGGACGCGTGACATCGCGGTCGAACTGGCCAAGTCCGACGGCATCGACGAGATGACCGACCAGCACTGGCAGGTCCTCGACTTCATGCGCAAGGAGTACTTCGAGAAGGGCACGGGCCCCACGGTCCGCGTGCTCGGCAAGACCTCGGGGGTCAGCGTGAAGGACCTCTACCTGCTGTTCCCGAAGGGACCCGCCAAGATGGCTGCCCGCATCGCGGGCATTCCGAAGCCGAAGGGATGCATCTGATCATGAGCGACACCGGCAAGATCACGAAGGTCTCGATCATCGTGTCGAAGGGCTCGCTCGAGGGCATCTACCCGGCGCTGATCATGGCGAACGGCGCACGCGCCGAGGGCATGGAGGCCAACCTGTTCTTCACGTTCTTCGGCCTCGACGCCGTGAACAAGAAGCGCATCGAGCACATCAAGGTGGCCACCGTCGGCAACCCGGCGATGCACATCCCCACGCTCATCGGCGGCCTCCCGGGCATGAGCGGGCTCGCCACGCACATGATGTCCAAGACCATGGACAAGCTCGACATCCCGCCCATTCCCGAGTTCATCGAGATGATCGGCGACACCGGCTGCGGCATGTACGCCTGCAAGGCGTCGGTCGACATGTTCGGTCTCAGCAAGGACGACTTCGTCGAGCAGATCCAGGAGATCATCACCGTCGGCGACTTCTACGACATGGCCGCCGGCGGCCAGATCATCTTCACCTAGCCAGACCACTTTCACCGAGGGCGAGCACCACTCGGGGTTCCACAGGCGGCGGAGGTCTGCGGGGCGCGACCGGCAATCGGGTGCTGGTCGCGCCCCGCCCCTGTCCCAGGGTCTATTTCTTCACGACGTTGTACGTCACGAAGAGCGTGCTGAGCAGGCGACCGTCGGTACGGCTCTTCAGGTCGACCCGCACGGTGTGCGTGCCGACGCAGGTCGCCGGATCGGTGACCGGGATGGGAGTGATGCTCGTCGACCCGGCGAAGCCGAGGCTGGAGCCCGAGCTCACGTAGTCGGCGAGGATGAGCCGGTAGTTGGTGGTGCAGGTGACCACCGGCATGTTCAGACCGCCGGACGCCGGACGGGACGGCTCGCTGAAGTCCACCCAGTACCGCTGGATGAACGACGAGCAGTTCTTCAGGGCGCCGCTCACGTTCAGCGGGCTGGCGGTGTAGCCGCCCGTGGTGGCGGACAGGGTGACGGTGGGCGACACGGCAGCCGACGTGAGCGTGCCACAGGGTGCGGACACGGTGCCGGTGCTGCTGCCTCCCTTCGCCGAGCTGGTCGCTGCCGGGATGACGGCGAACATGGAGAGGGCAACGGCGGATGCCGCTGCGAAGCGCTTGAGGTTCATGGCTGGAGCCACCTTTTCGGGACAGGTGTTTCGGTTGGGAGCGCTCCCGCCAGGAGTTGCCTCGGGTGTCGTTGTACCACGGATGGTCAGCGCGAAGACCTTGTGCGCACGCATCTTTTCCAGATCTTCGACAACTGCGGGACGAGCACGTCATGGCCCACACGCTGGGCGTTCGCGCCGCACACCTCGTGAGAAAAGGATGCAGGACCAACGGCGTACAACCCGCTCCGTCTACGGGCCACCACCGGCTGCGACCCTAGGCTGACGAGATGACCACGACCCCGCATGTCGATGTCCTCATCGTCGGTGCCGGCATCAGCGGCATCGCCGCCGCGTGCCACCTGCAGATGGAGAGCCCGAACCGCACGTACGCCATCCTCGAGGGGCGCGCCGACATCGGTGGTACATGGGACCTGTTCCGCTACCCCGGCGTGCGCAGCGACAGCGACATGCACACGCTCGGCTTCAACTTCAAGCCGTGGACCGCCGAGAAGTCCATCGCCGACGGCCCGAGCATCATGTCCTACCTGCGCGAGACGGTGGCCGAGTACGGGCTGGCGCCGCACATCCACTTCCGGCACCTGGTGCGCCGCGCCGAGTGGAGCACCGCCGACGCGCGCTGGACCGTCAGCGCCGAGCACGACGGCCGTCCGGTCACGTTCACGGCCAACTTCCTGTTCATGTGCTCGGGCTACTACTCGTACCGCGAGGGCTACACGCCCGGATTCGCCGGCATCGACCAGTACAACGGCACGGTGGTCCACCCGCAGCAGTGGCCCGAGGACCTGGACTACGCGGGCAAGCGGGTGGTGGTCATCGGTTCCGGCGCCACCGCCATGACGCTGGTGCCCGCGATGGCCACCACGGCCGAGCACGTCACCATGCTGCAGCGCACGCCCACCTACGTCGCCGCCGGGCCCGACCGCGACGTGGTCGCCAACACACTGCGCAAGGTCATGCCGGCGAAGGCCGCATACGCCATCACCCGCAAGAAGAACGTGGTGATGCAGCAGGTGCTGTACCAGCGCACCCGCACCAAGCCGGCCGCGGTGAAGAAGTACCTGCTCGACAAGGTGCGCAAGGAACTGCCCGACGTCGACGTCGACACGCACTTCACCCCGCCCTACAACCCGTGGGACCAGCGCCTGTGTCTGGTGCCGAACGGCGACCTGTTCCAGTCCATCCGCGACGGCAAGGCGTCGGTGGTCACCGACCACATCGAGACGTTCACGGCCACCGGCATCCGCCTGAAGTCGGGCGACGAGCTGCAGGCCGACATCGTGGTCACCGCCACCGGCCTGAACCTGGTGACGTTGGGCGAGGTGATGGTGGAGGTCGACGGCATGCCGGTCGACTTCTCCACCACGTGGACGTACAAGGGCTTCATGTACAGCGACGTGCCGAACCTGGCGTCGTCGTTCGGCTACATCAACGCGTCGTGGACGCTGCGCGCCGACCTGATCTGCCAGTACGTGTGCCGCCTGCTGAACCACATGGCCGACACCGGCACCGAGCAGTGCACGCCGCGCCTGCGGTCCACCGATGCCGGCATGCCGGCCATGCCGTGGATCCAGGACTTCTCGGCCGGGTACATGGAGCGGATGATGGACCGCATGCCGCGCCAGGGCGACCGCGAGCCGTGGATCAACCCGCAGAACTACAGCCGCGACAAGAAGATGTTCGCCAAGGACCCGGTGGAGGACGGCGTGATGCGCTTCACCCGCGCCGCCGTCCGCGCCTGACCTGGACTACAGCGTGTTGGTGATGGCGCCGGTCTCGGCGCCCTGCACGAGCTTGGCGTACTTGCCGAGCACACCCGTCGTGTAGCGCGGCGGGTTCGGCGACCACGACGCACGACGCTTCGCGATCTCCCCGTCGTCGACGAGCAGGTCGAGCGTCAGCTCGTGCACGTCGATGCGGATCTGGTCGCCGTCGCGCACGAACGCGATGGGGCCACCGTCGACGGC
>CBHWEI010000315.1:0-4183 GCA_966112835.1 uncultured Acidimicrobiaceae bacterium | reverse complement strand
TGGCCCAGAGGCGCGGGAACGGTCCGCAGGCCGACACCGCGGCGTCGCAGGTTCATCCACGGGTAGTAGTTCGACGGGAACTCGCGCTCGGGCAGCACCACGTTGTCGCCCTCGCGCCAGTCGATGCCGTTCGCCGCGATCGACAACCCTGTCGACGTGTTCTGGGTGAACGCGATGTTGGGGGGAGAGGAGCCGACCAGCTCGGCGACCTGCCGGCGAACGAGCTCCATGTCGTCACGCCAGGAGTTCTGGAAACCGACGGCGGCGTACTCGGTGGCGACGCGTGTGATCACCTCCGCCGTGCGCCGCGAGACAGGACCCACCGAGGCGTGGTCGAAGTGGACTGCGGCGTCGGTCGATGGGAATTCGTCGCGCAGCGTGGCGTGGTCCATGCGGTGATCTTGCCCCTCACCCGCTCGTCACGCAGAACTCAAGTTCGGGCGATGTGGGCCCTCACGGCGTGACCGTCGGGCGAGCCCCAGCCCTTCGACAGGGCGTAGGCGATCATGCCGTCATAGCTGTCGGTCCAGGCGGCTCGCTCGTCGTCGGGCAGGGTGGCTGCCGCGGCGGAGCGCAGCTCGGCGACCGACAGCCACACGTGCTCGCCGCCCTCGTCGACCGTCCCCAACGCACCCAACGCCGCCAGATGCGCGGTGTCGGCCACGTGCACGGCCAGGCCCTTCAGATCCGTCGCCTCGCGCACCACGCAGCCGCCCTCGGTCACTTCCACGAACATGGTCCCTCCTCGGTCGCCAACGTAACGTGCGGAGGTGCGCACACTCTTCAACGACGACCATCAGGCGTTCCGTGACTCGTTCAAGGCGTTCATCGCCAAGGAGATCACGCCCCTCTACCTGCAGTGGGAGGCCGACGGCATCGCCCCCCACGAGCTGTACGGCGCGGCCGGCCAGTACGGGTTCCTCGGCATGGCCGTGCCCGAGCAGTACGGCGGCGGTGGCTCGCGCGACTTCCGCTTCAACATGATCCTGGCCGAGGAGCTCGCCGCCGCCGGCATCGGTGGCGCGGGCCTGGGCCTGACCCTGCACAACGACATCACCACGCCGTACTTCATCGAGTACTGCAACGACGAGCAGGCGCAGCGCTGGCTGCCGGGCATCGCCTCGGGCGAACTGGTCACCGCCATCGCGATGACCGAGCCGGGCACGGGCAGCGACCTGGCCGGCATCGCCACCACCGCGGTTCGCGACGGCGACGAGTACGTGCTGAACGGTTCGAAGACGTTCATCACCAACGGCATCAACAGCGACCTCGTCATCGTCGCGGCGAAGACCGACCCCACCGCACGCCACGCCGGCGTGTCGCTGCTGGTGGTCGAGCGGGGCATGGCCGGGTTCGAGCGCGGCCGCAACCTGGAGAAGATCGGCATGCACAGCCAGGACACCGCCGAGCTGTTCTTCACCGACGTGCGCGTGCCCGTGGCGAACCTGCTGGGCGAAGAGGGCAAGGGCTTCACCTACCTCACCGCGAACCTGGCCCAGGAGCGGCTGTCCATCGCGGTCAGCGGTGTGGCCACCGCTCGCGCCGCGCTCGGCTGGACCGTGGACTACGTGAAGGAGCGCACCGCGTTCGGTCAGCCCATCGCGGCGTTCCAGAACAGCAAGTTCACGCTGGCCGAGGTGAAGACCGCAGTGGAGGTGGCGCAGGCCTACGTGGACCAGTGCGTCGTGAAGTTGAACGCCGGCGAGCTCACCCCGGCCGAGGCCGCGCAGGCCAAGTACTGGTGCACGGAGCTGCAGCTGAAGTCGGTGCACGAGTGCCTGCAGTTGTTCGGCGGATACGGCTACATGCTCGAGTACCCCATTGCCAGGGCCTATGCCGACTCGAGGGTGACCACCATCTACGGCGGCACCAGCGAGGTGATGAAGACCATCATCGCCAAGTCGCTGGGGTTGTGACCGCAGGAACGGTATTTCGGACTGCATCGTTTCGTATTTGATCGCTCGATTGGGTACGGTGGACACGTGCCTCAGCGAACCCGATCCCGCTTCACGGCGCGCGACACCCTCGTCACCGCCGCCATCGAACACCTCTCCAAGTACGGTCCCGCAGGGGTCCAGCCACAGGAGATCTGCCGCGAGCTGGGCATCTCCAAAGCCCTGGTGAACTACCACTTCGGCACCCGTGAAGGGCTCATCGCCGAAGCCATGGTGGTGGCGTACGAGCAGTACGTCGACCTGCTCATGGAGGCCGTGGCCACTGCCGGGCCCGACCCCGTCGACCGGCTGTTCGCGTGGATCGACCGGCAGATCGAGTGGACCGCCGAGCACTCCGGCCTGGCCGCGGCACTCGACTTCCCCGACGCCGCGCTCGGGCGCACCACGCTCGACCCCGAGCTGGAAGACCGGCTGGGCACCGCCGGCATGCGCAACTTCGCCAACCTGCAGCTGCTGGTGCTCGACGCACGCACGCATCTGAAGGCCGACGACCCGCACTGGACCCCCGACGGCACCGAGGTGGGCCTCACGGCCGCCGTCATCGGATGGATCACGCTCGGCGTGTCGGTCTGGAAGGGCGGCAACCACCTGCCGACGCGGCAGAAGAGCGTGCGCGACATGCTGCCGGTGGCACGCGAGCACATCCGCACGCTCGTCGTCGAGATGCTCTCGCGCTGATGGAGCGTTGATGGAGTCACACGTCGACCCGCTGGTCCACGTCGATCAACCCGACCTCCCCGACCGAGAGGCCGATGCGCGCGCGTGGGCCGGAAAATCCATCCGCGACATCGGCCACGCGCTCGTGGGTCGGCAGGCGTCGGTCGAGCTCATCGACCGTATCTCCACCACGCTCGACGAGCTGGTGCAGGAACTGAACGCCGGAGCGCAGCGCTCGCGACCGGGCCGCACCGAAGGCGAGTGGGCCGACCCGCCCGAAGAGGGTGTCGACATCACCAGCTACGACGAACGTCCCGTCTCGGGGCGTGGCAGCCCGTGGGGGCTGGACATCCGCGTGCGCCGCGAGGGCGACGAGATCGTCGCCACGCTCGCGCTACGGGCCGCCCACGAAGGTGCACCCGGCCGCAGCCACGGCGGCGTCGTTGCCGCGCTGTTCGACGACGTGTACGGCTTCGTGCTGAACATCGTCGGCGAGGCCGCGTTCACCGGCGAGCTGTCCATCCGCTACGAGGCGGGCGTGCCCATCGGCGTGCCGCTGGAGTGCCGGGTGCGCATGGACCACCGCGAGGGTCGCAAGCTGTACATGACCGGCGAGCTGTCGCACGACGGCGCCGTGCTGGTGCGGTCGAAGGCCACGTTCATCAGCATCCCGCGCTCGACGTTCTCGAGCGGCACCGCCGGCTGAGCGGCAGTCCGTCAGTCCGTCAGTCCGTCGGGGCGGTGCGGCGCATGGCGCGCCGCTCGAGCTCGGCCGCCACGTCGTGGAACGAGGCCTGCTGATGCAGCATGGCCAGCATTGCTTCGACGGCCTCGACGGTGGGCTGCACGCCCGACCGATGCACGCGCAGGAACGGGTTGTCGTGGCGGATGGCCCGATCGATGACCGACAGGGCGCGCTCGTGCGGTGAACCGGGCTGATCGTCGTGCGCGACCATCTCTTCGGCGCGTGTCATGAGCGAGGCCAGGTAGCCGGCTTCCCATGCCTCGCACGCCGCCAGCACGCGGGCCACGTTGGGATCGGAGGTGGCTGCCTCTTCCAGGGCCGCAGCGAGGTCGGCGCGGGTGAGGCGAGCGGTGCGCAGACTGTCCATCGAACGGCACCCCCAATGGTCCCGGGCGGCCGGCCGCACGGACGCCGCGGGGACAACGTACACGACCTGTGTGCAAATGTGTGCAGATCGAGTTGTCAGGTTTTCGTCTGCATCAGACCAGGTAGGTGGCCACGACCGGCGCGTGGTCGCTCCAGCGTTCGGCATACGTGGGGGCGCGGTCCACACCCACGGCGGTCGCCGTAGCGGCAAGATCCGTGCTGGCGATGTGGTAGTCGATGCGCCAGCCACTGTCCACGTCGAACGCCTTGCCGCGCCACGACCACCACGAGTACGGCCCGGCCACGTCGCCGGCGGCCGCGCGCACCACGTCGACCCATCCGTCGGCGAACAGATCGTCGAACCACGCCCGTTCCTCGGGCAGGAAGCCGGCCTTCTTCAGGTTGCCCTTCCAGTTCTTGATGTCGAGCTCGCGGTGGCCCACGTTCAGGTCGCCCATCA
>CBHWEI010000314.1:0-4214 GCA_966112835.1 uncultured Acidimicrobiaceae bacterium | reverse complement strand
CCCCCCCGGCGCGGCGGGCGCGGCCCGCCGCGCGGGGGCGGGCGTTGGTGGCCTCGCGGGGGCCGCCCCCCCCCCCCCCCCCCCCCGACCGCCTTTTCTAGGGGGTGTTGGGGGACGACGCCCGAAGGAGGATGAATGGGTCGGTATCTGCTGCGCCGTCTCGGTTCCGCGGTGATCACGTTGTGGCTGCTCGCCACCATCGTGTTCATCATCGTGAGCGTGTTGCCCGGCAACGTCGGTCGTCAGATCCTCGGGCCGTTCGCGCCGCAGGAACAGGTCGACGAGTTCAATCACAAGCTCGGACTCGATGATCCGATCATCCAGCAGTACGCGAGGTCGATGAAGAACGTCTTCACGCTCGACTTCGGTGACTCGTATGCGTTCCCCGGGACGAAGGTGAACGACATCATCCTTCCCGCACTGTGGCGCTCCGGCAAGCTCGCCCTCTTGGCGTTCATCATGACCATCCCGGTGTCGATCCTCGCGGGCATCATCGCCGCCCGAAAACAGGACAAGCTCACCGATCGTGCGATCGTCAACCTCGGCCTCGGCACCTCGTCCATCCCCGAGTTCGTGTCGGCGGCAGTGCTGCTCGCGTTGTTCTGCGTGCACTGGAAACTGGGCAAGGTGTTCGCCAACCCACCGGACGGTGCGGGCATCGTCGAGCAGATCCACTACCTGTGGGTGCCGGCGCTCGCGATGGCCATCACCTACTTCGGATACATCGCCCGCATGACTCGTGCCGGCGTCATCGGCGCACAGCACGCCGACTATGCCCGAACGGCCGCCATGAAGGGCCTGTCGTCGCGTCAGGTCATGCGGCGTCACCTGCTGCGCAACGCACTCGCACCGACGATCACCGTCATCAGTGTGCAGATCGGCTACCTGTTCGGCGGGATCATCGGTGTCGAGCGGGTGTTCAACTACGCCGGGCTCGGTTCCACCATGCTGCTCGCGGTGGGTAACCACGACATCCCGGTGTTGCAGGGCGCGGTGTTGCTGGTCGGCATCGTCTACATGTTCTCCACGCTCGCGGCCGACCTGATGATCGCCGCACTCAACCCGCGCGTCCGCCTGGAGGTGTCGCAGTGAGCAACCCCGAACCGCAGCACGTGCAGGTGGAGGAACTGATCTCCACGCCTGGTGCCGACGTGCTGATGCCCTCGTCCACCCAGGCGATCGGTGTCAGCGAACGCAAGCAGGCCCGCCGCGAGAACTGGCGGCTCATCCGTCGCCGTCCGTCCTTCATCATCGGCAACATCATCGCCGTGTTCTGGGTGGTGTGCGCGATCTTCGGCGAGTCGATCACCCCGCACGACCCGCTCGACTTCCGTGCGAAGCCGCATCTCTCGCCGAGCAGCGACTTCTGGTTCGGCACCGACAAGACCGGACGTGACGTCCTGTCCCGCGTCATGGCCGGCGCACGTGATGTGCTCAAGATCGCCCCGCCGGCGGCTCTCCTCGGCGTGATCTTCGGGGTGATCCTGGGCATGATGATGGGCTATCTCGGGCGTCGCGTCGACCTCATCCTCAGCCGCATCGTCGAGGCCTTCCTGGCTCTTCCGGTGGTGCTCATCGCGCTGCTGGCCATCACCACACTCGGCAACTCGGCGTGGGTCGTGCTCGGCGTGGTGTCGGTGCTGTTCACCCCGGTCGTGGCTCGTACCGTGCGCTCTGCGGTGCTCGCCGAACGAGATCTCGACTACGTCACGTCGGCCAGGCTGCGTGGTGAGTCGAAGCTGTTCATCATGTTCCGCGAAGTGTTGCCGAACGTGTCCGGACCGATCATCGTCGAGCTGACCGTGCGCATCGGCTACGCGGTGTTCGCCATCTCGACGCTGTCGTTCCTCGGTGCCGGTCCGCCCCCGCCCTCACCCGACTGGGGTGCCCAGGTGAGCGAGGGTTACAACTCGATCAGCGCAGGCATCTGGTGGACCACCCTGTTCCCGGCGCTGGCCATCGCCAGCCTGGTGATCGCCGTCAATCTCATCGCCGACGCGGTGCAGTCGGTCCTGGAGGCGTCATGACCAACGCAGCAGACAACAGCCCGGCACTCGGCGGTACCGCGGTCGACGCGCCCGCAGCGCTGTCCGTCACCGACCTGGAGGTCGTGTACGACGTCCGTGGCATCCCGCGTGAAGTGCTGCGTGGCGTGAGCTTCTCCATCGCACCGGGCGAGGCGTACGGCTTGGTGGGCGAGTCCGGATGCGGCAAGAGCACCACGGCGTACGCCGCGCTGCGCTACCTGCCGCGCAACGGCCGCATCGTCGGCGGCCAGGTGCGGGTCGACGGCCAGGACGTGACCGCCATGTCCAGCGAGCGCCTGCGCAAGTTCCGGGCACACGACGCATCGATGGTGTATCAGGACCCCGCCCAGGCCATGAACCCCACCCTGCGCGTCGGCAAGCAGCTCATCGAGAGCTTCACCTTGCTCGGTCAGAACAAGGAACAGGCCCGCGAGTCGGCGCTCGCCGCGCTGCGCAAGGTGCGCATCGCCGATCCGGCTCGGGTGATGGACCGCTACCCGTTCCAGCTGTCGGGCGGCATGCAGCAACGCGTGGTCATCGCCATGGCGTTGGCCTGTGACCCCAAGCTGCTGGTGCTCGACGAGCCCACCACGGGCCTCGACGCCACCGTCGAGGCCGAGGTGCTCGACCTGGTGCGCGTGCTTCGCCAGGAGAGCGACGCCGCCGTGCTGCTCATCGCCCACAACCTGGGCATCATCCGTTCGCTGTGCGACCGGGTGGGCGTCATGTACGCCGGTCGCATCGTGGAAGAGGGGCCCAGCGCCGAGGTGTTCGACTCGCCGCAGCACCCGTACACGGTGGGCCTACTGCGCGCCCTACCCCGCCGTGGCGTGCGCAAGACCGAGCGTGCCCTCACCACCATTCCGGGCATCCTGCCGCTCATCGGCAGCGACCTGCCGACGTGTGTGTTCCTCGACCGTTGCGCGCTGGCCACCGACCTGTGCCGCACCACTCCGCCACCGCTCACCCCGGTCAGCGAGGGCCGCTCGTCGAGGTGTCATCACGTGGACCGCATCTCCGAGATGAAGGAAGAGCCGCCCGCGGTCGACATCACCATGCTCGCTGCGTCGTCGTCCGACAAGGACGTGCTCGAGCTGTCCAACGTGTCGAAGACCTTCCGCCAGCGAAACCATGCGGTGCCGGCCCTGGTCGACGTGGACCTACGGCTGTCCGAGGGTGAGACCCTGGGCATCGTCGGCGAGTCGGGTTCCGGCAAGTCGACCCTGGCCAAGACCCTGCTGGGCATCGAGAGCGCCGACCTCGGCGGTTCGGTGTCGCTCGACGGCAGCGTCGTGGCACCCAACACCATGAGCCGCTCGGCAGATCAGAAGCGCTCGATGCAGATGATCTTCCAGAACCCCGACTCGGCGTTGAACCGCAGTTGGACGGTGCGGCGCATCCTCATCCGCAGTGTCGAGAAGCTCACCGGCATCAAGGGCGACGAGGCCAACACCCGTGTCGAGGCGCTGGCCGCTCACCTGCGCCTCACCCCGCGTCACCTCGACCTGAAGCCCCGCCAGCTGTCGGGCGGTCTGAAGCAGCGTGTGGCCATCGCCCGTGCGTTCGCCGGTGACCCGCGCATCGTGGTCTGCGACGAGCCGACCAGCGCACTCGACGTGTCGGTGCAGGCCGCCATCCTGAACCTGCTCGCCGACCTGCAGGTCGAGAACCGCACCAGCTACGTGTTCATCAGCCACGACATGGGCGTGGTGCGCTACCTGGCCGACCGCATCGCGGTGATGTACCTCGGGCGCATCCAAGAGCTGGGCCCGACGGACGCCGTGTTCGCCGGCCCCAACCACCCCTACACCGAGGCCTTGCTGTCGGCCATCCCCAGCGTGGACGGCGAGGAGCGCAACCGCATCCGGCTCACCGGCGAGATCCCCAGCCCGGCGAACCCGCCGACCGGGTGCGTGTTCCACCCTCGATGCCAGCGTGCCATCCAGGGCACCTGCGAGACGGTGGAGCCCGAGCTGCAGGAGGTCGAGCCCGGCCACTTCATGCGCTGTCACATCCCTGCCGACGAGCTCCGCCGCCTGCAGGCCGTCCCGGTCACCATCACCACCCACGACTGACCCACGAACGCGACACGGCCCGGCGTCTCGGCCTTCTCGCACCGGATTCTGGTTGCGATTCCTCCCAAATCAGCTTCTGGTTGCGTTTGTTCCCGGTTTCCGGGAACAAACG
>CBHWEI010000313.1:0-4216 GCA_966112835.1 uncultured Acidimicrobiaceae bacterium | reverse complement strand
GTGTGGGCCCACCACATGTTCGCCAGCGGCCTCGGCCCGGTGTCGGTCGCGGTGTTCTCGGTGGCCACCATGCTCATCGCCATCCCCACCGGTGTGAAGATCGTCAACTGGACGCTCACCCTGTGGGGCGGCAAGTTGCAGTACACGACGGCCATGCTCTTCGCCATCGGCGTCATCGTGCTGTTCACCATCGGTGGTCTGTCCGGCGTCACCCACGCCGTGGCGCCCAGCGACACGCAGCAGACCGACACGTACCACATCGTCGCCCACTTCCACTACGTCATCGTGGGTGGTGCGGTCATGGGCCTGTTCGCCGGCTTCTACTTCTGGTGGCCGAAGATGTTCGGTCAGATGCTGAGCGAGCGCCTGGGCAAGTGGAACTTCTGGCTGATGTTCTTCGGCGTGAACCTCACGTTCGGCCCGATGCACATCCTCGGCCTGCAGGGACAGCCCCGCCGCATGGTGGTGTGGCCCGACAAGCTCACCGGTGAGGGCTTCTTCGACATGGCGTTCTGGAACAAGATCGCCTCGCTCGGTGCGTTCGTCATCGGCACGGGCGTGCTGCTGTTCGTCATCAACATCGGCATCACGGCCAAGCGGAAGGTGAAGGCGCCGCTCGATCCGTGGGATGCACGCACGCTCGAGTGGATCACCGCCAGCCCGCCGAAGGAGCACAACTTCGACCGCATCCCCACGGTGCACGCGCTCGACGAGTTCTTCCACCGCAAGTACGAAGAGGTCGACACCGAGAACGGTCCTCGCCTGGTGAAGGTGAAGACCGCGGAAGAGATCCTGGCCGAGGAAGAGGCGAACGCGGATCACCACATCCACCTGCCGTCGCCCTCGTACTGGCCCATCATCCTGGCCGCTGGCCTGCCGATCATCGCCTACGGCGTGATCTTCAACCTGCTGCTCTCGGTCGTCGGTACGGCCGTCGTGTTGCTGGCCGTCTTCGGCTGGTGCCTCGAGCCGTCCGTCGCGGACGACAGCGATTACGACCCGCCGACCGGTGGGGACTCGACGAAGGAGTTGGCGACCCTTGGCTGACATCGCCGTCCACGAAGTGGACCACGCAGACGGTCACGACGACCACGACGACCACGGGGCCCACGTCACCAGCACGGGCCTCAGCAACAACAAGCTGGCCATGTGGCTGTTCCTGGGCAGCGAGTGCTTGCTGTTCGGTGGCCTCATCTCCACCTACATGCTGTACCGCGGCCGTCACGAGAACGGCCCCGGCCCGGACCAGATCTTCGACATCCCGCTCACCTCGGTCAGCTCGTTCATCCTGCTGATGAGCTCGCTCACCATGGTGCTGGCCGTGAACTCGGCCAAGCGCAAGGACGACCGCAACACGAACCTGTGGCTGGTCGTCACCGCGCTGCTGGGTGCGCTGTTCGTCGGTGGCCAGGTGTACGAGTTCACCGCGTTCTACCACGAGGGCCTGGGCTTCACGACCAGCCTGTTCGGTTCCAGCTTCTACACGCTCACCGGTTTCCACGGTGTGCACGTGACGCTCGGCATCATCATGCTGCTCGTGCTCGTCGCCATCTCCAAGCGCGACCGCTTCACCGGCGACAAGGCCGAGGTGGTCGAGCTGGTCGGTCTCTACTGGCACTTCGTCGACGTGGTGTGGGTCATCATCTTCACCCTCGTCTACCTGATCCCGTCCTGAGGTTCGCATCATGAGCAGCACCACCGAGCACATCGAACCCGCAGCACACGCCGAGGTCGTCGAGCACCATCACGCGCACGACCACCACGTGCCCAAGGACGCCTACTTCGTCAAGATCGCGCTGATCCTCGCGTTCGTGACCGCGCTCGAGACGTCCACCTACTGGTGGGGCGACTGGTTCGACGGCAACCTCGATCGCGCCGTCGTGCCGGCGCTGTTGATCATGATGGCCATCAAGTTCTTCATGATCGCGTCCATCTTCATGCACCTGAAGTTCGACAGCCGCATCTTCAGCTGGATGTTCTACACGGGGCTCGGCCTGGCCGTCTTCGTGTACCTCGTGTTCCTCTCGACGTTCCAGTTCTTCCGTCGCTGACGCCATGCTGGCCGCGTCGGCGTTCGCCGATCCGTGGCGGTTCGAACCGAACCCCGAGGTCTACCTCCTCGTCGCGTTCCTGATCGGGGCGTACGTCTACATGGTGCGCAACATCGGCCCCAGTGCCGTTGCGCCCGGCGAACCGGTGGTCACCCGCAAGCAGAAGATCTGCTTCGTGGCGGCCATGACCGTGCTGTTCGTGGCCAGTACCTGGCCGGTGCACCAGATCGGTGAGGGCTACCTGTACAGCATGCACATGCTGCAGCACTTCGCGCTCAGCTACGTGCTGCCGCCGCTGGTGCTGCTGGCCACGCCCGAGTGGCTGCTGCGCGCCCTGGTGGGCAACGCCGCCACGTACCGGGTGGTGCGCTTCTTCTCCAAGCCCGTCGTCGCCGGTGTCATCTTCAACCTGGTCGTCATGGTGCTGCACACCCCCGCCGTGGTGAACGCCAGCACCACCAACGGCGCGCTGCACTTCGGCCTGCACCTGCTGGTGGTGGTCACCGCCGTGCTCATGTGGATGCCGGTCGTGGGCCCGCTGCCCGAGCTGCAGATGGGCTCGGGCGGGAAGATGATCTACCTGTTCCTCATGAGCGTGGTGCCCACCATCCCCGCCGCGTGGCTCACGTTCGCCGATGGCGTGGTGTACTCGCACTACGGCCGCCAGCCCGTGCGCGTGTGGGGGATGAGCCCGCTCGATGACCAGCAGCTGGCCGCGGTCATCATGAAGATCTTCGGCGGCATGTACCTGTGGACCATCGTCGTGGTGATGTTCTTCAAGCGCTTCAGTGCCGGCGCGAACGGCACGTCGTACCGTCGTTCCGCCCGCCTGCCCGACGCCGAGATCATCGGGCACGACGAGCCGACGCTCACCTTCACCGAGGTCGAGCAGGCGTTCCGCAGGGCCGAGGCGCCCGCCGAACCGCCGGCCGACCACCGCACGCAGAGCTGACCCTTCCTCCCGAACTCGAGTTCCTGCGTGACGGGCCTGGCTGCCGTCCGCAAGGGCCGGAACGCGAAACGCCGGCCCGGATGTCGCGGCGGGGTGCGACATCCAGGGCCGGCGGCGCTGGAGCGGGGATGGGGAGGACCCGCTCAGTTGGTGGGACGTTGTGCCAGCGTCAGGTCGAACACCTTCTCGGCGCCGTTGCGGGAGACGGTGATGGACACCTTGGTGCCGGGGGCCAGCGACTGCAGCAGCGACGACAGCTGCTCGGCAGTGGAGACGGCCTTGTCGTTCACCTTGGTGATGACGTCGCCCTCCTGCAGCCCGGCCTTCGAGGCGGGTGTGTCGGGCTGCACGGTGACGATGGTGATGCCGTCGGGGGTCTCCGACAGGTTCACGCCGATGTAGCCGATGGGAGCGGCCGAGATGGGCTTGCCGGCCTTCAGGTCCTCCAGCAGCGGCTGGATGGTGCCGACCGAGATGGCGAAGCCGATGTTCTGGGCGTCGGGGATGCCTGCCGAGTTGATGCCGACCAGCTCGCCGCGGCTGTTCACCAGCGCACCGCCGGAGTTGCCGTGGTTGATGGCGGCGTCGGTCTGGATGAGGCCGCGCAACGTGATGGTGGAGCTCTCCTGCAGCGTGCGGTCGAGGGCAGAGATGATGCCGGTGGTGACCGTCGGCGAGTCGCCCAGGTCCAGCGCGTTGCCGATGGCGACCACGCGGTCGCCCACCTTGAAGGTGGTGGCGTCGGCCAGCGGGAGGGGAGTGAGGTTGCTCGTGTCGTCCAGCTGCAGCAGGGCCACGTCGTAGTCGACGCTGGCGCCCAGCACCTTGGCCTCGCGGACCGTGCCGTCGTGCATCTTCACCGTGTACACCGGATCGGCGACGGGCGCTCCGGTCGAGTCGGTGGCGTCGACCACGTGCGCGTTGGTGAGCATGAGGCCGTCCTTGGAGATGACCACGCCCGAACCGGCGGCGATGGGGGTGACGGTGTTGCCGTTGCGGCTGCCCAGCTCGATGGCGGTGACCGCGGGCTCGACCTGGTCGAGCAACGAGTAGATGTCGAAGCCGTCGGCGGTACCGGTGGCGCTGCTGCCGCCGTTCCCGGTGGAGATGATGGACACACCGTTGCCGGCGTCGTCCTTCGTCATCTGCACCACGCCGTACGAGACGCCGGCCGACAGCACTGCACAGAGTGCCGCCGTTCCCACCACCAGCC
>CBHWEI010000312.1:0-4294 GCA_966112835.1 uncultured Acidimicrobiaceae bacterium | reverse complement strand
CCCCGCCCCCCCCCCCCCCCCACCCCCCCCGCGCCCCGCCCGGCCGGTCGCGGTTGGGGGGCTCCCGGGCCCCCCGCGCCTCGGCGAGTCCGCTGACGGCGGCCGCCACGTCGGGGTCGCCGTCGGCCAGGCGGACCAGCTCGGCGCGCACCCACCACAGCTGCGACCAGTCGTCGCGGTCCCAGTGGTCCACCAGCAGCGTGGCCCGCGGATCGCCGTCCAGGTTCGCCTCGCGCTGCAACCGCAGGGATGCCTTCGGCTTCACCCGGTCCACGGGGACGCCGAGGAACCGGTCCACCACGGCGTACACGCACGGCACGGCATCGGCGCCGCGGGTGGCGTGCACGGTGGCCAGCACGCCGTGATCGTGCGTCGTCAGACGTGCCAGCGCCTCGTCGTCGGACAGTCGCATGAGCGGTGATGGTAGACCCGCCCGCTGTGGAACGTCGTGGGTGGCCGTGCTTACTGTGTGAGCCGTGAATCTCTCCGAATGGGTCGTCCGCCACGGCCACCGCCGTCCCGAATCGCCCGCTCTGGCCGAAGGCGAACGCGTCCACGCCACGTGGGCGCAGTTTGCTGCCACCTCGGCAGCGGTGGGCGCTGGGCTGCGCGGCACGTACCGACTCGTCGACGGTGACCGGGTGGCCATCGTCATGCGCAACCGCCCCGAGTACCTCGAGGCGCTGTTCGGCATCTGGCACGCGGGCCTGGTCGCCGTGCCGGTGAACGCCCGCCTGCACCGCGAAGAGATCGCCTACATCCTCGAGCACAGCGGCACGTCGGTGGTGCTCACCGACGACGACCACGCCGACGACGTCGAGTCGCTCGTGGGCCAGGTCGCCTCGTTGAAGGCGGCCGTGGTGGCACTGGGCGCCGCGTGGAGCGCGCTCACCGCCTCGCCGCCGATGGCCATCGTCGACCGTTCGGGCGACGACCCGGCCTGGCTGTTCTACACGAGCGGCACCACCGGCCGGCCGAAGGGCGCCACGCTGACGAACCGCAACCTGTTGATGATGTCCCTCAGCTACTTCGCCGACATCGACGAGGTGTCGCCGAACGACAGCGTGCTGCACGCCGCGCCCATCTCGCACGGGTCGGGCCTGTACGGCCTGCCGCACGTGGCCCGCGGCGCGGTCAGCGTCATCCCGCACTCGGGCGGGGCCGACCCGGCCGAGATCGCTTCGCTGCTGCCGCACTGGCCGGGCATGTCGTTCTTCGCCGCACCCATCATGGTGAAGCGCCTCGCCGCCGACGCCACCTTCGCGCGTGCCGACCTGTCGAACCTGAAGACCATCATCTACGGCGGCGCTCCCATGTACCTGGCCGATCTGCAAGAGGCACTCGCCGCGCTCGGCCCTCGCCTCGCCCAGATCTACGGCCAGGGTGAGACCCCCATGACCATCACCGCGCTGTCGAAGGCCGACCATGCCGAGCGCGACCACCCGCGCTGGCCGGATCACATGCAGAGCGTGGGCATGCCCCGCACCGACGTGGAAGTGCGTGTCATCGGTGACGACGGCGCGCCGTTGCCCGTCGGTGAGATTGGCGAGGTGGTGGTGCGTGGCGACGTGGTGATGGCCGGCTACTGGAACCAGCCCGAGGCCAGTGCCGAGACGCTGCGCGGGGGCTGGCTGCACACGGGCGACATGGGCAGCTTCGACGACGAGGGTTTCCTCACCCTGCGCGACCGTTCGAAGGACCTCATCATCAGCGGTGGCATGAACATCTACCCGCGCGAGGTGGAGGAGGCGCTGCTCCAGCACCCCGGCGTGAAGGCCGTGTCCGTGGTGGGTCGCCCCGATCCCGAGTGGGGCGAAGCGGTGGTGGCGTTCGTGGTGGCCGCCGACGGCGTGCCGGCACCGTCCACCGCCGACCTCGACCAGGCATGCCTCGAACGCATCGCCCGCTTCAAACGGCCGAAGGAGTACCACTTCCTCGAGTCGCTGCCCACCAACAACTACGGCAAGGTGCTCAAGCGCGAGCTGCGCGAGCGGCTGGCGGCGGGGGAGTAGCCGCGGCGAGCCTCACCGTCACGTGCGTGCCGGTGCCGACCACGCTCGACAACTCCAGCGTGCCGTCCATGGCCTCGGTGAGGCGGCGGGCGAGCACCAGCCCCAGGCCTGCGCCGCCCTCGCGGCCGGCATCGGCCCCCAGCCGGTCGAACGGCACGAACAGGCGCGCCAGCAGCTCGGGCGGGATGCCGGGCCCCTGGTCGGTGACGTGGATGCACACGTCGCCCCCCGCCAACTCGGTGAGCACGCGCACGGCGCTGTGGGGCGGCGAGAACCGCACCGCGTTCGCCAGCAGATTCAGCACGACCTGACGCAACCGGCGCCGGTCGCTGCGCACCAGTGCGGTCTGTCCGCCGTGGTCCACCGACACGCCGCGCTTCGCCGCCAACGGTTGGATGAGGTCGACCGCCTCGGCCACCACGGGCTGCACGTCGAACTCGGTGACGTCGATGGGCATCGCGCCCGCCTCGACTCTGGCCAGGTCGAGCACGTCGTCGACGATGGCCAGGATGTGCGCCGACGCCGCGGCGATGCTGTCGAGCGCGTCGTGGCGCTGCTCCGGCGACAGGTCGAGCGTCTGCAGGTTCTCGGTGAACCCGGTGATGGCCTGCAGGGGCGTGCGCAGTTCGTGGCTGAGCGAGGCGACGAACTGCGACTTGGCGTGGTTGGCGCGCTCGGCCGTCTGGCGGGCCAGGTCGGCGCGGTGGCGGGCTTCGCGCTCGTGCGACGTGCGGTCGTGCTCGACCGCCAGCGACGCCAGGTGTGCGAAGCGGCGCACCAACTCGCTGTCGCGGCGGTACGGCTCGTACGGCACGTCGTGGTACACCGCGAAGGTGCCCACGATCTGGCCGCGCGACCAGATGGGGCTGGACCAGCACGAACGCAATCCGTGCTCGGCCGCCAGGTCGCGGAACTGCTTCCACCGCGGGTCGACCTCGACGTCGACCGCGATGACCGGCTTGCCCAGGTGCACGGCCGTGCCGCACGAACCGGCGAACGGGCCGGGCTCGAGCCCGTCGATGGCGGCGCTGTACTCCGCCGGCAACGTGGGGGCCGACCCGTGGCGCAGGCGGCCCGCCTCGTCGAGCAGCAGGATGCTGCAGCGGCTGCTCGGCATCAGCTCCTCCAGCGCTCGCACCACCAGGTCCAGCACCGGACCCAACGGCGTGCCCGCGGCCAGTGCTTCCATCACCTCCGTGTGGTGGTCGAGCACGGCCGTTGCCTCGTCGCCGGTCAGCAGGCTCAGCCCTCCCATCGGTACCCCACGGCACGGACGGTGCGCAGCCACTTCGGGTGCTGCGGGTCGGGTTCGATCTTCAGGCGCAGGCGGTACACGTGCTCGGTGACGGTCGACTCGCTCTGCCAGCCCGACTCGCTGGACCACACCGCGTGCAGCAGTTCCTCGCGGCGGCACGCGCGGCGAGGGTGCTCGACCAGGTAGGCCAGCAGGTCGAACTCCTTCGCCGCCAGCTCCACCAGCGCACCGTCCACCCACACGCTGCGCGAGTCGCGGTCCACCTCCACGCCCACGCCGGTGGGCGTGAACGGTGCCGTGCCGCTGGTGCCGAGGTGCCCGCTGCGGCGCAGCAACGATCGGGCACGGGCGGCCAGCTCACCCGGCGAGAACGGCTTCACCAGGTAGTCGTCGGCGCCCAGGTCCAGGCCGACGATGCGGTCGGTCTCGCTGTCGCGGCCGGAGAGCACGATGATGGGCAGCTTCCAGCTGCCGGCGCGGGCCTCGTCGGACCGTACGCGGCGGATGATGTCGAGCCCACCCATGCCGGGGAGCGACAGGTCCAACACGGCCAGCACGGGTGACGCCGACTCGATGGCATCCATGGCGGCCAGGCCGTTGTCGACGGCCAGCACGGCGAACCCGTCGGCCTCGAGCGCCCAGGCGACGGCCGTGCGGACGCCGTCGTCGTCATCGACGACCAAGACCGTGCGAGCCCCCTCCACGGCCGTGAATGTACTCGTTGATGAAGAGTTGAGCATCGGTTGAGGACCGCCCGAGGGTCCGTCTCTACGGTTCGACCAATCGCGCCGACAGGGGGTCGGCGCGGTCCACGACACGAGGGGACCTGTCATGAAACTCGCTCTGTATCTGCCCAACTTCCGCGACCACGTGACGGTGCAGGAGCTGGCCGACCTCACCGCGCTCGCCGAGGAACTGGACTACGACTCGGTGTGGACGCTCGACCGCATCGTGGTTCCCGAGGCGTCGGATCGCCAGGAGCTGCAGTACTCGTTCGGCATGATGGAGCAGTTCCCGAAGGCGCTGC
>CBHWEI010000311.1:0-4304 GCA_966112835.1 uncultured Acidimicrobiaceae bacterium | reverse complement strand
GGCGAGAGCGTGCTGCTGCACGAGTTCGCCCACCGGCTGGACATGCTCGACGGCATCAGCGACGGCACCCCACCCATCGACGGCGACATGGCACTCGACGACTGGGTGCGCGTGTGCACGCAGTCGTTGCAGACGCTGCGCCGCAACGAGGAGCCCTCGGTGCTGCGCCAGTACGCGGCCACCAACCCCAGCGAGTTCTTCGCCGTCGCCACCGAGGTGTTCTTCACACGACCGGCCGCACTGCGCGACGAGAACGCCGCGCTCTACGGCGTGCTGCGCGACTACTTCCGCCAGGACCCGGCCCGCCGCCGCCCCATGTACTGACGGTCAGGCGCTGACGGTGCCGGCTTCCAGCCGGCCGTCGACGATGTGCACCGTGCGGTCGGCGTAGTGGGTCATGCGCGTGTCGTGGGTGACGATGATGGCCGCGGTGTCGCGCGACTTCATCTCGCTGCGGATGAGCTCCATCACCTGCTCACCGATCTTGGTGTCGAGCGCGGAGGTCGGCTCGTCGAACAGCACCAGCTTGGGGTTGTTGAACAGCGCACGGCCGATGGCCACGCGCTGGCGCTCGCCACCGCTGAGCTGACCGGGCAGGTTCTTCAGACGGTGGCCCAGGCCCAGCTCGTCGAGCAGCTGGCGCGCCCGCGCCTTGGCCTCCTTGCCACCCTTGCCGCCGCCGAGCTCGTCGACCACCAGCAGGTTCTCCTCGGCGGTCAGGAACGGCACCAGGTTCACCGACTGGAACACGAACCCCACGTTCTCGCGGCGGAAGTCGGTGAGCTGCTTCGCGTCGTAGTCGGAGATGTCGTGGCCGCCCACCACCACCGACCCCTCGGTGGGGGTGAGCAGTCCGCCGGCGATGGAGAGCAGCGTGGTCTTGCCCGAACCCGACGGGCCGAGCAACGCCACGATCTCGCCGTGGTCCACCTGCACGGTGGCGTGGTCGAGGGCGACGATGTCGTCACCACCACTGTTGTAGACCTTGCGGACGTCGCGCATGTCGAGGACCGTCATGGCATCACCTTTCTGGTGAACGGACGAAGCGGCGAGAACGCGATCACGACGCGTTCCCGATGGCCGAAGCGGGGTCGACCTTGGTGACCCGGCGCAGCGAGATGGCGCTGCCCAGCACCGCGGCGACCAGCAGCCCGATGAACGTGGACAGGAAGCGGGCCGGGGTGAGCTGCAACGGCACGGCTGCCGGCAACGCTGCCGCAGCGGCGATGGACAGCAGCGACCCGATGACGAATGCAACCACCGCCACGATGACCGCCTGCAGCACCACACCTGCGAACAGCCGCCGGGTGGTTGCACCGATGGCCTTCAGCACGCCGTACAGGCCCAACCGCTCGAGCGTGAGCAGGCTGAAGAACAGGCCGACCACGGCGAGCACCACGGCGAGGGTGGTGTAGATGATCTGGTTGAACGTGTCGCGCTGCTGCTTCACGCCGGGGATGGCGAGCACGGTGTCGTCGAGCGTCAGCGTGTGCGTGGTGCCGGCGGTGGCCGCGTCGATGGCCGTGGGCAGGTCGCCCGTGCCCTGCACCACCAACGCCTGCACGATGTCGTCGCCCACCGCCGCGTCGGGCCTGTTCTGGTTCTGCACCTCGCGCCAGGTGGTGAGGTTCACCCACAGCGACCCCTGCAGGAGGTAGCTGGTGTCGTCGACGAAGCCGGTGACGGTGATGGGCACCGACGCCGGCCCCACCAGGATGGTGTCGCCCTTGCGGACGCCCTGGTCCTCCAGCCGAGTGTCGGCGATGCCCTGGAAGTCGGCCGGCGGTTCGGGCACACCCTTCGGGGGGATCTCGTAACCGGCCACCGCGACGTCGACCAGGTCCTTCTGCGCCGGCACCGTGGCACCGAGCAGCACGAAGCCCAACCCGCCGACCTTCTCCACACCCGGCGCGGCCTCGACCTTGGCGCGCTCATCGGGCGTGATGCGACTGCGCAGGAACGAGTCGAGCGCGCTCTGTGAGAACACCACTGCGTCGGCCCGCTGCGAACGGATGGCGCCGGTGGAACCGAGGTACAGCCCGTCGAGCAGGCCGCCCAGGAACATGAGCAGTGTCGCCAGGAACGACAGCACCACGGTGGCCACGACGAACCGGCTGGGCCGGCGGCGCATCTCCTTCAGGGGCAGCTTCACACCTGCACCCCCGCGCCCGTGGTGGCCGACAGCGGATCGATGCGCAGCACCCGGCGAATGGCGATGAGCGACGTGAGCAACGCGAGTGCGAGCACCACGAGCGACGTCGCCACCACCGGCATGATCTCGACGTGCACGCCCAGGTTCTTCACGCCCTGCAGCGACACCGCGTACAGGCCGAAGGCGATGACCGAGCCGACCAGCATGATGGCGACCACCTGCACCAGTAGCGCCACCACCAACGTGCTGGCACGGGCGCCGATGGCCCGCAGCAACGTGAGCGCCGACGCTTTCTGGAACGTGACGATGAGGAAGAACAGGCCCGTCACCAACGGGACCACCAGGTAGAAGAGACCCAGGATGATGGCGAAGCTGGCGCGCACGCTGCTGACGCCGGGCGCGCCATCGACGGCCTGCTGGCGCGTGAGCGCCTCGACGCCGTCGACCTTCGCGTTGATGCGCGCGACCACCTCTTCGGGCGTGTTGCCCGGCCCCACCGCAACGGCGATGGCCGAGGGCACGATGTACTGCGCGTCGGGGTTCTTGGTCTTCTTCGCCGACTCGAACGTGGGGTAGTGCACGAACAGCACGGGCGTGACCGAGAAGTTCGAGTCGCGTGCCAGGCCGACGATGGTGACCTTCACGCCGTCGGGCATCACCTGCACCACGTCGCCGATGTCGAACCCGTCGGCGCGGTCCTTCTCGCTGGCCACCGCTTCGGTGTCGCTGTCGGCCATGCGCCCTTCGACCACGTTCGTCGGCTGGCCGGGCTGGCCGACCTCGTACCCGAACAGCACGGCGTTGCGCTGCTCGCCGCCGGCGAGCACGGTGAAGGTGCCCTCGCCCAACGGCGACGCGGCGGCGATGCCGTCGAGCTGCTGCACCTGCGCCAGCTGGTCGGGGAAGATGAACGACGCCTCGATGTTCTTGCGGGCCCGGTCGCTGTACACGAGCACGTCGGCCGACTGGTGCTTCAGCGCGCCGACGAACTGGTTGATGAGCCCGCCCAGCAGCGCCTGCTGGAACAGGATGAGGAACACGAGCAGCCCGACCGCACCGGCCAACAGGCCGAAGCGGACCTTGGCCCGCTTCATCTCGTGGTACGCCAGGAACATGGCCGACAGGATGGCGCAGCCACGGCGAACATTCCAACCGTGCCCCCTCGCGGCACGTGCCCGGGGGGGACGCCCGCGATCAGCCGCCGGGGTTGGCGACGAGGTGGTCGAAGCGGCCGGTGGGGCGGATGTCGCGGTACGCGGCCACCACCGGCGCCAGTTCGTCCGGCGCCGCGCCGTGCAGGATGACGCTGTCGGCGCCGAGCTCCAGCTGGTGGAGGACGGCCTGTGCGCACTGCTCGGGGGTGCCGGTGGCAGCGGCAGCGAGCCACTCGTCGGGGATGAGCGTGGCCACGTGCTCGAGCTCGGCCGTGGTGGCCTTGCCGTCGATCGCGCCCCGGAAGCCGGCCACGAACGGGTCGGCACGGAACCGCTCGAGCACCGCGGGGTCCCACCCGTTGGTGCGCACCATCAGGTCGCCGTACCCCTGCAGGTAGGTCGCCATGCGGCCGACCGTCTTCTTCAGCCGCACGTCCTCGGGCAGCCAATCGCCGACCACGGCGAAGCAACTCCACACCCGCACCTTCGCCGGGTCGCGGCCGGCCTGCTCGGCGCTCGACCGCACCGTGTCGACGCAGCGCTGCAGCGTCTCGTCGGTGAAGAACGTGTGCAGCAGCACCGCGTCATACGCGCGGCCGGCCAGGCGCAGGCTCTGCGGTCCGAACGCACTCATCAGCAGCGGGATGTCCTCGTCGAACTCGGGGTCGAGCGCGAGCACCGGCCACTTCCCCGCCGGCCCGTCGTGGCCCACCACCACCTCACCGCGCCACAGCCGGCGCATGAGGCCGGCGAAGTCCTCCATCTGCGCGGTGGTGATCCGCGGCATGCCGTAGGCGTCGAAGAGGCGGTCGATGCCGCGGCCCAGGCCGAGCGCGAACCGCCCACCCGTGAGGCGGTGCATGGTGGTGGCCCAACTGGCCGTGACCACCGGGTGGCGAGTGTTGTGGTTCGTGACGCCGGTGGTGATGCCGAGCGTGTTGGTACAGGCAGGGGGGCCCCCCCCCAGCCGGGCCGCCGGCAGGAATGTTTTATGGTGT
>CBHWEI010000310.1:0-4315 GCA_966112835.1 uncultured Acidimicrobiaceae bacterium | reverse complement strand
GCGCCACGAAGTCGGTGACGCCCACGGCTGCGCCGCACCACGCCTCGCCAAGGGCGACGGCCTTGGCGTTGTTGTCGAGCACGGTGGGCAGTTGGGTGAGCGTCTCGACCTCGGCGGCGAGCGGGAAGTCCTTCCACGACGGGATGTGCAGCGGCGAGACGGTGCCCGTCGCCGGGTTCATGGGGCCGCCACAGCCGACACCGACGGCCACCGGCGGTGTGGGTGCCGCAGCGAGCACGCGCAGCACCACACGCGACAGCGCGGGCCACACGTCGCGGTTCGGGGTGGCCACACGGTCGCGCACGAGCACCTCACCCGCGTCGGACACGATGCCCACTGCGAGCTTCGTCCCTCCGACGTCGATGGCGAGATAGCAGGTGCTCACCCGGACGACCGTAGCCACAACATCGACTCCCGACACAGCACCGTCCGCGGATGCGTCTACCCTGTCGCCCGTGACGGCCGCCCCGATTCCGCCCAGCCCGACGTTCGCTCAGCTCTTCGACGCGATCACCAGCAACATCGGGTCGGTGGTGCACGGCAAGCGTGAAGCCATCGACCTCGCGGTCATGTGCCTACTCGCCGAGGGCCATCTGCTCATCGAGGACGTGCCGGGCGTGGGCAAGACCAGCCTGGCCAAGGCGCTGGCGGCGTCCATCGACTGCACGTGGAAGCGCGTGCAGTTCACGCCCGACCTGCTGCCGGCCGACCTGGTGGGCGTGAGCGTCTTCCAGCGGGCCAGCGAGTCGTTCGTGTTCCAGCCCGGCCCCATGTTCGCCAACATCGTGCTGGCCGACGAGATCAACCGTGCCTCGCCGAAGACCCAGTCGGCGTTGCTCGAAGCCATGGAGGAACGGCAGGTGAGCGCCGACGGCGTCAGCCACGAGCTGCCCGCACCGTTCATGGTGGCGGCGACGCAGAACCCCGTCGAGCAGGAGGGCACCTACCGGCTGCCCGAGAGCCAGCTCGACCGGTTCCTCATGCGGCTGTCGCTGGGCTACCCCGGCCGTGCGGCCGAGCTGCAGATCCTGGATTCGAACGGCGCCGCCGACGCGCTGCACGACCTGCGCCCCGTGGTGAGCGCGTCGGAAGTGGTGCGCATGTGCCAGGCGGTGCGCACGGTGCACGTGGCCGACCCGTTGAAGGGCTACATGGTGGACCTGGCCGAGACCAGCCGTTCGCACCCCGGCCTGCTGCTGGGCCTGTCGCCCCGCGCCACGCTGCAACTCGCCCGCGCCACCCGCGCCCACGCCGCCGCCCGCGGCCGCGACTACGCCATCCCCGACGACGTGAAGGCGGTGAGCGTGCCGGTGCTCGCACACCGCATGGTGCTGCGGCCCGACGCAGGCGCCCGCGGCCTGACGGCCGACGCGGTCGTGACCGACCTCTTCAACGCCGTCCGAGTCCCGGCGGGACGCTGATGCCCACTCGCCACGGCTGGACCACCCTCGTGGCGGCGGTGGCGACGCTGGTGGTGGCGCGCCTGTTCGGGCTCATCGAGCTGTACGTGCTGGGCACCGCGATGCTCGCCGTGCTGCTGGTGGCTTTGGCGCTGGTGAACCGCCGCCTGCCCTTGTTGGAGGTACGCCGCATCGCCCGCCCGTCGATGGTGTCGGTGGGCGAGCCCGCCCGCGTCGACATCCAGGTGGCGAACCACTCGCACCGCCGAGCACCGCGACTGCGCCTGTGGGAGCCGGTCGGCAGCCGCGGTGGCGCCCCGATGCAGCTCGCTCCCCTGCCGCCCGGCGAGGCCGCCACGGCCGCGTACCGCGTGCCCTCGGCCAACCGCGGCGTGCTGCGCATCGGACCGTTACGCGCCGAGCGCTCCGACCCGCTGGGCCTGTGCTCACGCACCGACGTGCTGGCCGGTTCGGGCGAGGTGCTGGTGGTGCCCGAGCGCATCCCGCTCGCCTTCCCCGGCCTCACCAGCAACGGCCGCCTGGGCGAGCACCTGCGCATGAAGTCGTGGGGGCAGACCGGCAACGAGTTCCACTCGCAACGCGAATACGTGCCGGGCGACGACCTGCGCCGCATCAACTGGAAGTCGTCGGCCCGCGTCGGCGAGCTCATCGTCCGCGAGACCGCGGTGGAGGGTGTGCACCGCTGTGTGGTGGTGCTCGACACGCAGCGCGACCAGTACGACCCCGATTCGTTCGAACGGGCCATCATCGCCGCCGCCAGCGTGGTGGCCGGCGCCATCGCACTCGGGGTGAACACGCGGCTGGTGGCGCCGGGCATCGACCTGCGTGGCCCGGAAGTGGCCCACGACTCGCTGCGCTGGCTGGCCACGGTCGAGCCCGGCCAGCACGTGGTGGACCACGCCGCGGCGGGCCGGACGCACAGCGACGGCATGGGCCTGCTGGTGCTCGTCACCGGCAATGCCGAGTCGCCCGCGGCTGCACTCGCCCGCGACAACGTCGCCCCCGACGAGAGCCTGGTGCTCATCACCACCACCAGCGCCCCGGCGGGCCGGGCCCGGTTCACGGTCGACGGCACGTCGCTGTCGGCGCTGCAGCACGGCTGGAACCAGCTGGTGCTGGGCAACCAGGTGGTGACGGTGTGAGCGCCACGACCACCAGTTCCCCCACCCGCGTCGACGACGCCCGTCCGGTGGCCACCATCGCGCTGGCGATGCTCACGTGCGCCACGGTCATCGCCCTCTGCCGCATCTTCCCCGGGTGGGACTACCTGCAGCCCATGCTGGTGCTCGCCATCGGCATGCACGTGCTGTCGTTCGTGCTGCGCGTGGCCCGCGCTCCCCTGTGGGTGGCCCTGCCCGTACTGGGGGTGGCGTTGCTGCTGCTGCTCAGCATCATCTACTACCGCGACACGATGGCGTTCGTGTTCCCGAGCGGCCGCACGTTCGAGCTCATGCGCGCCGACCTGCGCGTGGTGCTCGACCAGTTCGCCACGGCCGTGGCACCGGTGGAGGGCAGCTTCGTCACGGCCACGGCAGCGGTGATCGGGCTGGTGGTCATCCTCAGCGACACGTTCGCGTTCCGGGCCATGGGCCGCATCGAGGCCATCGTCCCGTCGGGCGTGCTGTTCGTGTTCACGTCCGCCCTCGGTGCCGACCGCAACCGCATCATGGTGGCGGCGCTGTGGATCGGCATGGCACTGCTCACGGTGGCCACCCTGCGGTTCAGCCAGGCCGACCAGGAGGGCGGTTGGATGGGCTCGCGACGCGTGTCCCTGGCCGCCGCCCTGCCCGCCATGGCGCTGCTGGTGGGCGTCAGCGCGGTGGCCGCGTACGCGGTGGGCCCGCGCCTGCCGGGCGCCGGCGAGAAGGCGCTCATCGACACCAAGAACCGCCGCGGCGGCGAGACCGAGGTGCTCAGCCCGCTGGTCGACATCCGCGCCCGGCTCACCAAGCGCGGCAACAGCGAACTGTTCACCGTGGCGTCGTCGGACGGCGGCCACTACTGGCGGCTCACCAGCCTGCCCGACTTCAACGGCAACGAGTGGCGGCCGGTGAAGGAAGGAATCCGCGAGTTGGGTGACCGCACGGGCGAGCTGAACGGCACCACCGTGCGGCAGCGCTTCACGATCTCGAAGATGGGTGGCAAGTTCGTGCCGTCCGCGTACACGCCCGCGCAGGTGAGCCCCGAGGACGTGCTGTGGGCCGGCCAGACCGAGAGCCTCATCGTGCAGAACGGGTTGAGCCCGGGCGACGTCATCGACGTGGTGGCCGTGCTGTCGAAGCCAGGCCCGGGCGACCTTGCGGCCGCCACGGTCACCGGTGCCGACCCGATCTACTACTACCTGCCGCCGGGTGTGCCCGAGAGCGCGCGCAACCTGGCCCGCGAGGTCACGGCGAACGCGACGACGCCGTTCGACCGCGCGGTGGCGCTGCAGAACTGGTTCCGCGAGAACTTCACCTACAACACCAACGTGCAGCTCGACGACAGCAACAACGCCATCGACGTGTTCCTCCGCGATCGTGAGGGCTTCTGCCAGCAGTTCGCCGGCACGTTCGCGGTGATGGCCCGCTACATCGGCCTGCCCACCCGGGTGGCCGTGGGCTACACGCCTGGGCAGCTGGGCAGCGACGGGCTGTACCACGTGTTCGGCCGCCACGCCCACGCCTGGCCCGAGGTGTGGTTCGACGGCATCGGTTGGGTGGCGTTCGAGCCCACGCCGCAGCGCGGCAACGGCGACACGTCGCAGTTCACCGGCGTGGCCGAGCAGCAGGCGACGCCGGGCGACCCGAACGGCAACACCGGCGAGACCACGCCCACCACCGCCGGCGGCCCCGACGTCACCCGCACGCCCAACACCCGCCCGGTCGACGGCCGCCCAGAGCCGAACGGCCCCA
>CBHWEI010000309.1:0-4351 GCA_966112835.1 uncultured Acidimicrobiaceae bacterium | reverse complement strand
ACGATCTCCTCGATGACGATGTCGGCCTCGTTCAGGCCGCTCTGCGGCCGGGCCGCCTTGTTGTTGTCGATCTTCACCACCAGCGCCGGGCGGGCCGCGGCGGCGGGGTCGGTGACCGGTAGCCCCGTCAGCGGGTACACCGGGCCGGCGGCCTCGGTGGTGCTGGTGGCCGCTTCGGTGGTCTCGGGCGGCACCGTGGTGTCGGGTACCGCGGTGGTGTCGGCCGATGTGGGCGGCGCCGTGGTGTCGGCGCCGGACCCATCACCACCGCTGCAGCCGGCCGCCACGACGGCGGCCACGAGCAGGGCGGCGAGGCGACGCATCAGAGCTCCCTCAACAGGGCGATGCGTTCCTCGAGCGGCGGGTGGGTGTCGAACATCTTGTTCCACATGCCCATCTTCCCCTGGTCGCCTACACCGGACATGGGCTGCTCGATCCACATGTGCGCCGTGGCGGTGGTGGACGAGTGGGTGACCGTGGTGTCGTCGCGCAGCTTCTCGAGCGCCGAGATGAGGCCCGGTGGGTAGCGGGTCATCTGGCAGGCCGACACGTCGGCCAGCGTCTCGCGACGACGGCTGACCGCAGCCTGCATGGCCTTGGCGATGATGGGCGACAGGATGAGGAAGCCGATGCCCAGGATGGCGATGGGGTTGACGCCGCCGTCGCGATCGCCCTGGCGCGACACCCGGCCGCCGTTCCACCACATGGCCCGCACGCCGAACTGGGTGAGCAACGCCACCGCGCCCACCAGCGTGACGGCGAGCGTGCTGACGAGGATGTCGTAGTTGCGGATGTGCGACAGCTCGTGGGCGAGGACGCCCTCCAGCTCGACGCGGTTCATCTTCTCGAGCAGGCCACTGGTGACGGCGATGGCCGCGTGCTTCGGGTCGCGGCCCGTGGCGAACGCGTTGGGGGCCGGGTCGTCGACGATGTAGATGCGTGGCTTGGGCAGGCCGCCGGCGATGCACAGGCCCTCGACCAGGTTGTGCAGGCGCTGGTACTGCTGCGGGTCGGCCGGGCGGGCACGGCTGACCGACAGCGCGATGGCGTCGGCCTTCCAGTACGACGCGAACGCCATGGCACCGGAGATGACCAGGGCGATGATGGTGCCCTGCGCGCCGTAGCCGAGCAGCACGCCGACCGACGCGCCCACCAGGCTGAGGACGACGACGAAGCCGGCGATGAGCGCGATGCTGCGGCGCTTGTTGGAACGGATCAGTTCGAACATGATGCGGTCAGAACTGCACCTTCGGCACTTCGCGGGAGGCCGGGTCGGCTTCGAAGTACTCGCGCTGGGTGAAGTTGAACATGTTCGCGATGAGCACCGTCGGGAACGCCTGGCGCTTGTTGTTGTAGCTCAGCACGCTGTCGTTGTAGAACTGCCGCGCGTAGGCCACGCGGCCCTCGGTGGCGGTGAGCTCTTCCTGCAGGGCCAGGAAGTTCTGGTTGGCCTTCAGGTCGGGGTACGCCTCGCTGAGCGCGAACAGCTGACGCAGGGCGCCGGTGAGCTGGTTGTCGGCGGCCGCCTGACCGGCCGGCGTGGCCGGTGCGGCGATGGCCGCGTTACGGGCGTTGACGACCGCTTCGAGCGTGCTCTTCTCGTGGGCTGCGTAGCCCTTCACCGTCTCGACCAGGTTGGGGATGAGGTCGATGCGCCGCTTGAGCTGCACGTCGATCTGCGACCAGGCGTTGTCGACCTGGTTGCGGCTGCGGACGAGGCCGTTGTAGCTGCCGATGAAGAGCAGCACCAGTAGCACGACGACCACCAGTGCGATGATCCACCACATGATGACTCCGAAAGGGGTTGGGGCGCCGGGGACGCCTGATCAGGCCATCATACGGTTGCGCCGGCGCAGCCGGGGGGACAGCAACCACGGCGAGATGGCCTTCGGCTCGGTGGCGCTGTCGGCCACGGCGCGGTAGATCTCGGCATACCGGCAGGCCAGCGTGGTCATCGAGAAGTCGTCGGCACGCCGTTCACCGGCCTCGATGAGCCGTCCCGACAGGGCCCGATCGGTGATCGCCCGGTCCAGCGCCACGGCCAGGCCGCGCACGTCGCCGGGTTCGACGAGCAGCGCGTCGACGTCGTGGGTGGCCACGTTTCGGTAGCCGTCGAGCGAGCTGGCGACAATGCACGTGCCGGCCGCCATGGCCTCGATGAGCACCACCCCGAACGATTCGCCGCGCAGCGACGGCGCGCAGAACACGTCGGCCCCCTTCAGCCGGGCGATCTTCTCATCGTCGCTCAGGCGGCCCAGCCACTGGATGCGCGGGTCCGAGGCGGTGGCCGCCTGCAGCCGCGCCGTGTCGGGCCCGTTGCTGGCCACCCACAGGCTGACGTCGGGGCCCAGCTCGGCCATGGCGGCGATGAGCACGTCGAGGCCCTTGCGTTCCTCGTGCCGACCGCAGAAGAAGATGGTGGGCCCGTCGGTGGGCCACCTGGCCGAGGCGCGGTACTCGTCCAGCTCGACGCCGTTGAACAGCACCTCGTACTCGCCGCCGATGGACGCCTCGACCAACGCCTTGGCGTCCTTCGACACGGCCACACGGTGGGCGATGTTCTTGGCCGCGGCCTTGATGGGCGACGACAGGTACTGGTAGCTGGCGCTCTCGCCCGCGGCGTGGAAGGTGGCCACCACCGGCGCGGGGTGCAACAGCATGGAGGTCATCGGCGGGCCGGGTGCGAACGGCTCGTGCAGGTGCAGCACGTCGAACTGCTCCTCGAACAGCACCCGCATGGTGCGCAGCGCCGCGGCGGGGTCGGGTGCGAGCGGCGCCATGGACCCGTTGGCCGCGGTGGGCAGACTGTTGCCCAGCGGCGTGACGAACGTGGCGGGCGGCGGCCCGTCGCACGGCCCCAGCACCCGGGCCTCGATGCCCATGCGCCGCAGTTGCCGCGTCAGCCCCATGGCCTGCGCCTGCACGCCACCGGGGATGGACAGGCTGTACGGCACCACCATGCCCACACGCAGCAGCCGACGGCGGGAGGCAGGCGCGTCGGACATCGGGCCGACGCTAGCGGACCCTCCGGGCTAGGTTCGCCCCATGGTCGACCCCACAGGACTCCCCGCCGTCAGCGTCATCGGTGTGCCCGGCAAGCGCGGCACCATCCTCGAGCTCGCGGCCGAGGCCGACCGGCTCGGCTTCGCCGGGCTCGCCAGCCCCGGCGTGAACGGCAACCTCGCGCTGTGCGGGTCGCTCGCGCACGTCACCACGCGCATCCCGTTCTGGACGAGCATCCAGCCGATCTACCACTCGCACGCGACCGAGGTGGCCATCACCGCCGGCCACATCGCCGAGGTCAGCGGTGGCCGGTTCCGGCTGGGCCTGGGTGTCAGCCACGCGCCGGCGATGGAGCGCCTGGGCATCGACACCGGACGGCCCCTGGCCGACATGGAGCGCTATGTCGGCGGCCTGCGCGCGTCGGAACGCGCCGCTGGCGCGCTGCCCCCGGTGTGGCTGGCCACCCTGCGCAACAAGATGCTCGACCTGGCCCTGTCGGTGGCCGACGGTGCCATCTGGGCCAACGCGTCGTTGTCGCACATGCCCGCGCAGGTGGCGCGCGTGCCGCAGGAACGCCGCGGCGAGTTCTTCCTGGCGAACATGGTGCCGACGGTCATCGACGCGGACAAGGACGCGGCGCGGGCCATCCACCGGCGCACGCTGTCGGGCTACGTGTCGCTGCCGAACTACCGCAACTACTGGAAGCAGGCGGGCTACGAGGCCGAGATGGTGGCCATCGAGGAAGCACTGGCCGCGGGTGACCGCGACCGGTTGCCCGAACTGATGACCGACGCGTGGCTCGACGACTGCACCATCAGCGGCTCGGCCGGCGAGGTGCGCGAGCGCCTCGACGCGTGGGCGGCCACGGGCGTGCTGCCCATCGCCGTCATGAGCAGCACCACCGGCGGCCAGGCGAAGGCCATCGGCGAGCTGTTCGCGCTGTACGCCTGACCCGTGGGCCCGACGTCTGACCTGGCGGTCAGAACAGGCGGGCGGTGAGCTTCTTGCGGTACGCCGCGGTGCGCGGGTCGTCCGGGCCCATGAGCTCGAGGATGTCGACGTACTGCTGACGGGCGTCCTCGTCGTCCTTCACCTTGTCGAGCAATGCGGTGAGCGTGGCGTCGTGGTCGTCGTCGGGGGCCAGGTGCGTGCGCGCCTTGGCGGCCACCAGACGGGTGCGATCGCTCTCGGGGATGCGCGCCAGGAACTGCAGTGCCTGGTCGTTCTCGCCGCGCTCGACGAGCAGCTCGGCCAGGCCGACGATGGCATCCTCGTTGCCCGGCTCGAGCTCGAGCAGCTTGCGATACGCACCCTCGGTGCCCTCGGCCAGCAGGCTGGCGACCGTGGC
>CBHWEI010000308.1:0-4355 GCA_966112835.1 uncultured Acidimicrobiaceae bacterium | reverse complement strand
GGTAGGCGTTGATGGTGCCGCCGTGGCACGACACGGCGATGCGCTGCCCGGCGTGTCGTTCGATCAACTCGTCGAGCGCCGCGATCACCCGCGCGCTGAACTGCTCCGCAGTCTCCTCCTGCGATGTCCACTCTCCACGCATCAGCTCGTGGTAGCGCGGGTCGTTGGCGGCCTTCAGCTCTTCGATGGGGATGTACTCGTTGCTGTTGCGGTCCCACTCCGCAACGCCGTCGACGATGCCGATGTCCAGCCCGCGGCGGGTGGCCATGGGCTGAGCCGTCTGGAACGCACGGCGCAACGGGCTGGCGTACACGGCGTCGAGCGGCTCGCTTGCGAGGTAGTCGGCGAGATGCTCGGCCTGGGCCAGGCCCGCGGTCGACAACTCGGGATCGGCGATGCCGTCCACCAGTTCGCGACGAACTGGTAGACCATGACGGATCAGCAGCAGCTCCATTCCGACAAGACAAGCAGAAATGACCACCCGAACGAAGATCGTGGCCACCTTGGGCCCTGCGAGCACCGCCCCCGACGTGCTCGATGCACTGTTGCGCGCCGGTGCCGACGTGGTGCGCCTGAACCTCAGCCACGGATCGTTGGCCGGGCACCTGGAGGTGCTGGCCGAGGTGCGCGCCGCCTCGGCGCGCACGGGCCTGGAGGTGGCCGTGCTGGCCGACCTGCCCGGCCCGAAGGTGCGTTCCGGCGCGTTCCCCGAGGGCGGCGCAGAACTGGCGGGCGGCGCCACGCTCACCATGGCGCCGGGCGACGGGCCGAGCTCGGCCGAGCACCTGAGCGTCGACTACCCGTCGCTGCTCGACGACCTCATCGCCGACGACCGCATCGTGCTGGGCGACGGCGCCATCTCGCTGCAGGTCGAAGCGGTGGCCGGCGGGCTGGTGCACTGCCGTGTGCTCACCGGCGGCCGCGTGCAGGGGCGCCCCGGGGTGCACCTGCCGTCGGAGCGGTTGCGGCTGTCGACCCCCACCGACGACGATCTCGTGCTGGGTGCGGCCATGGCCGAAGCCGGTGCCGACTTCCTGGCCGTGTCGTTCGTGCGGTCGGCACACGACCTGCGCGTCATGCGCGAGGCCATCGCCCCGCACACGGCGCGGCTCGTGGCGAAGATCGAGACCATGGGCGCCATCGCCGACCTTGAGGAGATCATCGCCGAGGCCGACGCGGTGATGGTGGCCCGTGGCGACCTGGGCATCGAGTGCCCGTTGGAGGACGTCCCGCACCTGCAGAAGCGCATCGTCCGCCAGTGCGTCGAAGCCGCCGTACCGGTCATCACCGCCACGCAGATGATGGAGAGCATGATCACCTCGCCCTCGCCGACGCGTGCCGAGGTCAGCGACATCGCCAACGCCGTGTTCGACGGCACCGACGCGCTCATGCTGTCGGCCGAGACCGCCGTCGGTGTCGACCCGGTTGCCGTGGTCGAGACCATGAACCGCATCGCGGGGCGCGCCGAGATCGAGGCGAGCTACCGCCAGTGGGCTGCGCGGTTGGGGCGGCAGCAACGACTGAGCTGGCCCGAGGGGCCGCACCGCATCACCCTGGCCATCACCCACGCGGCCAGCCTGGCGGCCGAGGACGCCGCCGCCGACGCGATCATCTGCTGCACCCGCAGCGGGCGCACCGCATTGGCGATGGCTCGCTTCCGTCCGCAATGCCGCCTCATCGCCGTGTCGCACGACCCCGGTGTGGTGCGTGCACTGCAACTGTCGTGGGGTGTGCGCGCCATGGAGCTGCCGCGGTTCGGCACCACCGACGAGTTGGTGTGGCACGCGGTCGAGCGTGCCGTGCAGCAGGGGCAGGTGTCCGAAGGCGAGACGGTGCTGGTGCTCGCCGGTGCACCGGACCGTCCGAGTGGTGCGGCCACCGACGTGCTCCGTATCGTCCGCATCTCGTGACCACCGACTCGACCTCTCACCGCAGCATCTGGAGCGAGGAGGCCGGCGACCCCGACGCGCCACTCGTGGTGGTGGTGCACGGCACGATGGACCGGGCCGCGGGCATGCTGCGCCTGAGCCGCAAGCTCGACGACCGATACCGCGTGCTCCGCTACGACCGGCGTGGGTACGGCCGTTCGAACCCGCACGATGGCCCGTTCGACATGGACGGCCAGGTGCACGACCTGGTGGGGCTGCTGCACGGTCGCCGCGCCGTGCTGGTGGGCCACAGCTACGGCGGCAACGTCGCGCTCGCCACCGCCACCCGCCACCCCGAGTTGGTGGAGGGCGTGGTGGTGTACGAGACGCCCATGTCGTGGGAGCCGTGGTGGCCTGGCACCACCGCCGGCTCGGTCGCGGTCGCCTCGCAGGACGGCACCGAGGTGGCGGCCGAGGTGTTCATGCGCCGCCTCATCGGCGACCGCCGTTGGGACGAGCTGCCCGAGCGCACGCGGGCCGTCCGCCGTGCCGAGGGCGCCGCGCTGGTCGGTGAGTTGGGCGACCTTCGTGCCAACGCGCCGTGGCACCCGGAGGACGTGCACGTGCCCGTGGCCATCGGGCGGGGAAGCAAGGGCGCCGCGCACCACCAGACCGGCATGGCGCGCATGGCCGAGCTGATCGCCGGGTCCGAGCTCATCACGCTGGAGGGCTGTCGTCACGATGCGCCCACCAGCCACCCGGCCGACTTCTGCCATCAACTGGTCGAGCCACTGCTCGCCCGATGCAGCCCCGCCTGGTCCACCCGCATCCACGGGTGAGTCGCTGCGCCTGATGGGCGCGGGCCGTTCAGGGGGCGGGGACGGTGACGTCGGTGCCGAAGAAGTTGCAGGTGATGGAGCCGGCGCCGGCGCTGCCGGAGGTGATCTCCTGCTGACCCTTCTCGACGCAGTCCTGCAGGCTCTTGCGCTGCGTGTACGCCCCCAGGGCCAGACCCGCCAGCAGCACGATGAGGATGATCTTGGTGACGACCTTCTTCACCACGATGGCCGACACCACCGACAGGGCGAGGAACACGACGGCCACACCGATGGCGAGGTTCTTGGCGGAATCGACCGACAGGGCAATCATGCTGCGAACCATAGGCCGTAGGGTGTGCGAAGTGAGCGACCAACCCATCCATCTCACCCCGCAGGGCCCGCCCCGCACCGTCCTGCCGTTGGAGGACGCCGCCGTGCGTCACGAGCTGCAGCAGGCGCTGAGCGCGCCGGCCGACGAGGTGCGCGCCCGCATCGCCGCACTGGTGGCTGCGCATCCGCGTTCGCTCATCGCCTGGAAGGCGCTCGGCGACCACGGCCGCGACACCATCGAGCGCTACGCCGCCTACCGCGTGGGTTACCACCGCGGGCTCGACGCGCTGCGCGCCAACGGCTGGCGCGGCTCGGGCTACGTGCGCTGGGCCGATGAGTCGAACCACGGCTTCCTCGGTTGCCTGCTGGGCCTGGGCGAGATGGCCGCGCAGATCGGCGAGGCCGACGAGGCCGAGCGCATCTCGCTGTTCCTCGGCCAGCTCGACCCGTCGGGCGTGCCGGGCTGATCCCCATGATCGCCGGTGCGGTGCTGTGCGGCGGCCGCAGCGTGCGGATGGGTCGCGACAAGGCCCTCATCCCCGTCGACGGTGTGCCCATGGCGCAGCGCGTGGCCGCGGCCCTGCAGCTGGGCGGGTGCACGTCGGTGGCGGCCATCGGCGGCGACCGCGGCGCGCTCGAGGCGTTGGGTCTGCACGTCATCGACGACCCGCACCAGGGCGCCGGGCCGGTGGCGGGCGTGCTCGCCGCGTTGCAGGCCTTCCCCCAAGCCGAGGTCGTGGTGGTCGTGGCGTGCGACCTGCCGTTCCTCACCTCGGCGACGGTGCATCAGCTCGTGCAGGCACTCGACGCCGCAGATGCCACCGAGCCCGGTGGTCACGGGCCGCTCGCGGCGGTGGGTCGCACCGACCGCCTCCAGCCACTGTGCGTGGCGTGGCGTCCCGCTGCGTCGCCGACGGTGGCGGCAGCATTGGCCCGCGACGAACGCCGACTGCATGCCGTCCTTGCGGAACTGCCCACGACGGAAGTGTTCGTGAATCGTCAAGATGTCACGAACGTCAATGTCCCCGAGGACCTTCCGACTAGGTTGTGAACCCATGTCCATCCGGGAAGTGAGCACGGCGGAACTCGAGGCAGCCCTGGCTGCCGGCGCAGTGGTCGTCGACGTGCGTGAGACCGACGAATACGAGAGCGGCCACGTGCCGGGCGCAGTACACGTGGCACTGGGCACGGTGCCCGACCACGTCGACGCGTTCCAGCACGACGGCGACGTCTACGTCGTGTGCCGCAGCGGAGCGCGCAGCATGCGGGCCTGCGAGTTCCTGGCCCAGCAGGGTGTCGAGGCCATCAACGTGGCCGGCGGCACGCTCGACTGGATCGC
>CBHWEI010000307.1:0-4419 GCA_966112835.1 uncultured Acidimicrobiaceae bacterium | reverse complement strand
CGATGCGGATCTGGTCGCCGTCGCGCACGAACGCGATGGGGCCACCGTCGACGGCCTCGGGCGCCACGTGACCGATGCAGAAGCCCCACGTGCCGCCGCTGAAGCGACCGTCTGTGATGAGGGCGCAGTCGGCGCCGCGGCCGACGCCCTTCAGCGCACCGGTGATGGCCAGCATCTCGCGCATGCCCGGCCCACCCTTGGGGCCCTCGTAGCGGATGACCAGCACCGTGCCGGGCTGGATGGAACCCGAGAGGATGGCCTCCATCGCACCGTCCTCGCCGTCGAACACGCGGGCGGTGCCGGTGAACTCCTTCTGCTCCTGGGTGAGGCCGGCCACCTTCACGACGGCGCCCTTCGGTGCGAGCGACCCGGTGAGGATGACGATGCCGCCCTCGCTGTGGATGGGCGCGTCGAGCGGGTGCACCACCACGCCGTCGGGCGCGGGCGGGTCGATGTCGGCGAGGTTCTCGGCCATGGTCTTGCCGGTGACGGTGAGGCAGTCGCCGTACAGCAGGCCGGCGTCGAGCAGCATCTTCAGCACCACGGGCACACCACCCACGCGGTCGAGGTCACTCATGTGGAACTGGCCGCCGGGCTTCATGTCGGCGATGTGCGGCACCTTGGCGGCGACGCGGTTGAAGTCCTCGAGCTCGAGGTCGACACCGGCCTCGTTGGCGATGGCCAACAGGTGCAGCACGGCGTTGGTGCTGCCGCCCAGTGCCGAGGTGACGGCGATGGCGTTCAGGAACGCCTCCTTCGTCATGATCATGCGCGGCGTGATGCCCAGGCGCAGCAGGTTCACGACGGCCTCGCCGGCCATGCGCGCATCGCTCTCGCGGCGGCCGTCGATGGCCGGCGGCGACGCCGTGCCGGGCAGCGACATGCCGATGGCCTCGGCGATGGAGCTCATGGTGTTGGCGGTGAACATGCCACCGCACGCACCCTCGCCCGGGCAGGCCTTCTCCTCGATGGCGAGCAACTCGGCGTCGTCGATGGTGCCGGCGGCGTGCGCGCCCACGGCCTCGAACACGCTGGTGATGTCGAGCGCCTTGCCGTTGTGGTGGCCGGGCATGATGCTGCCGTTGTAGACGAACACACTGGGCAGGTCGAGGCGGGCGGCGGCCATGAGCATGGCCGGGATGCTCTTGTCGCAACCGGCCAGACCGATGAACCCGTCGAGGCGCTCGCCGTGCATGACGGTCTCGACCGAGTCGGTGATGACCTCACGGCTGACCAGCGACGCACGCATGCCTTCGTGACCCATGCTGATGCCGTCGCTGACGGTGATGGTGCCGAACTCCATGGGGAAGCCGCCCGTGGCGCGCACACCGTCCTTGGCGTGCTCGGCCAGCTTGCGCAGGGTCATGTTGCACGGGGTGACTTCGTTCCACGCATTGGCGATGCCCACCTGCGGCTTCACCCAGTCGGCGTCGGTCATGCCGACGGCGCGGAGCATGGCGCGCGCCGGCGCCTTCTGCGCGCCATCGGTGACATCGCGGCTTCGGGGCTTCACGTCGACAGGGGTGACTGCTTCCTCACTCATGGTGTGCAACCTACAACTCTGCCCTGGGCCGGAGCCATTGAAAGGAGTAGCTTGACGTGGTGGAACGAGATCGGGACTCGTCGCGAGTCGGGCGCTTCGGCCCGAGGTCGCTCACCTTCCGCGTCCTGCTCGTGGTCCTGGTGCCCATGATCGCGCTGCAGTACCTCACGTTCCGTGACGCCCGCGACGAGCGCCGCAAGGCCGATTCGGCCACCGTCGTGGGCGAACGCCTCGACGTGTTCCACCACACCGCGAACCTCATCGTGCCCATGGCCATCGAGCTCACGGTCGAGGCCGGCGTGGCCCGCGGTGAGGCGCTGGGCACCACCCGCACGTCGATGGACACCATGGGCCGCCCAGCGGTCGACAGCTTCCTCACCCTTCGCAACCAGAGCGTGAAGACGCTCGACAAGGAACTCGCCACGCTCGACGACATGGGCGTCGACGTCAGCACGGTCACGTCGTTGCTGAAGCCGCTCCGAGACGAGTGGAAGTCGGGCGACGAGCTCGACGCGAACGCCATCGACAAGGCGTGGGCGGAGCTGCGCACCGAGATCATCCGGCTGAACGACACCGCCGCGCACAACCTGCGCGAAGCGGCCACCACCGCCGAGCTGCTCACCATCGGCACCGAGACCGAGCAGATGGTCGCGGTGCTGCAGTACGGCAGCGACGAGCTGTGGCACACGATGATGGCCGGCATCACGGGCAAGCCAGAGGACCACGTCATTCAGATGGTCGACGCCGAGGGTGCGCTCACCGCCTCGCTCGACCGCTTCCAACAGGTGCTGCCGGCCGACCGCAGTGCCGAGCTCGAGACGCTGCGCTCCGGGGTCGAGTTCACCACCCTCCAGGCCAGCCGCACGCCGTTCGTCGAAGTGGTCACGGCCGCCGCCGACGCGTCGCCCTACGTCGTCACCGAGCCCGACCAGGTGCAGCTGGTCGTGGGCACCGTCGGCATCTCCATGGAACGGCTGCTCGCGATCCAGGAGTACGGCCACCGCTTCTTCGATGCCGAGATGACCATCGCCGACGACATCCGCCACGAGGCCGCGCAGGCTCGATGGATCGCTGTGGGCATCATGGCGCTCACCGCACTGGTCAGCCTGGTGCTGCTCGTGCTGCTCATGCGCTCCATCCTGCGGCCGCTGTCGCGCCTGATGCGCCAGTCGCGTCGCGTGCAGAAGGGTGATCTGAACATCGAGGCCGTGAAGCCCAGCGGACCCACCGACCTGCGCGTCGTCACCCGCGCCTTCAACGACATGGTCAGCACGCTGCAGTCCTACGAGTCGCAACTGGACCGGCTGGCCCGCGGCGAGACGAAGGTCGACCACTCGCTGCCCGGGCCGTTGGGCGACACCGTGCGCCGCTCGGTCAGCCAGTTGGCCACGGTCACCGCCCAGCTGCACGCGTCCGAGGCCGCCGCCAACCTGCAGGCCCGAACCGATTCGCTCACCGGCCTGGCCAACCGCACCGCGGCACTCGAGCACCTGGCCATCCTGGCCATGAACGCCCGCCAGTCCGAGCAGCCGGGCGCCATCATCTTCCTCGACCTCGACGGTTTCAAGAGCGTGAACGACACACAGGGCCACGCCGAGGGCGACCGCATCCTGGTCGAGATCGCCGACCGCGTGCGCGACGTGTGCCCCGGAGCGATGGTCGCCCGCATCGGTGGCGACGAGTTCCTGGTCCTCGTCGAGCAGGCCGCCAGCCTCGACGCCGTCACCCGCACCGCGCACGACCTCATCGACGTCATCAGCCGCCCGGTCACCGGCAGCACCGGCACCATCTTCACGCTGTCGGCCAGCGCCGGCGTGTCGCTGGTCGACGGGCACCGCGACCCGCTGTCGTGCATCGCCCAGGCCGACACCGCCGTGTACCACGCCAAGGAGCGCGGCCGCGGCCGCGTGGAGGCGTACGACTCGAAGCTGGCGCACGCCATCGAGGAGCGCGCCGAGATCGCACTCACCATGCGCCAGGGCCTGGCCGACCGGCAGTTCTCGCTGGCGCTGCAGCCCATCATCGACGTCGCCACCTCGCACCCCATCGGCGCCGAGGTGCTGCTGCGCTGGAACCGTCCCGGCATGGAGCAGATCGGCCCGGCCGAGTTCATCCCCATCGCCGAGCAGACCGGCGTCATCGTCGACCTCGAGACGTGGGTCCTCGAGCAGGCCGTCGCCGTGCTGCGCGACTGGCGCATCGACCCCATCACGTCGGGGCTGCGCCTGGCCGTGAACGTGTCGGGCCGCCACATCGTGGAAGGCAACCTGGCGCCCATGCTCGACGAACTGTGCACGCGGGCTCAGGTCGACCCCGGCCTGCTGGACCTGGAGATCACCGAGACCCACCTGATGAGCGACGTGTTCCGCAGCATCGTGGTGGTCGACGACCTGCGCGCCCAGGGCGTGAACGTGGCCATCGACGACTTCGGCACGGGCTACTCGTCCATGAGCTACCTGCACCGCCTGACGGTCGACGCGTTGAAGATCGACCAGGTCTTCGTGTCGGGCATGGTCGACGACCACCTCGACCGCACCATCGTCGAACTGCTGCTGCGCCTGGGCGATTCGCTGGGGCTGAAGGTCATCGCCGAAGGTGTCGACACCGAGCAGAAGCTGACGCTGCTGAAGGAGCTCGGCTGCCCGTGGGCCCAGGGCTTCCACATCGCCCGCCCGATGAGCATCGACGATGCCACCCGCTGGCTGAAGCAGCAGCAAGCCCTCGCCGCCAGCATGGCCTGACCGCACCCCCCAGGGCTTCTGGTTGCGATTCTCCCCAAATCGGCTTCTGGTTGCGATTCTTCCCAAATCGGCTTCAGGTTGCGGTTGGGGCCGGCATAAGCGCACCCACCCCACCAGGTCGAGAGTGGCAAGCCG
>CBHWEI010000306.1:0-4434 GCA_966112835.1 uncultured Acidimicrobiaceae bacterium | reverse complement strand
GGCAAGCACAACGACCTCGACGACGTCGGCCGCACCAAGCGCCACCTCGTGTTCTTCGAGATGCTCGGCAACTTCAGCTTCGGCGACTACTTCAAGAGCGACGCCATCCCGTGGAGCTGGGAACTGGTCACCGAGGGCTGGGGATTCGACGGCGACCGCCTGTGGATCACCGTCCACGAGAGCGACGACGAAGCCGAGGCCATGTGGCACGAGCAGGTCGGCGTCCCCATGGACCGCATCCAGCGCCTGGGCGACAAGGACAACTTCTGGCAGATGGGCGACACCGGCCCGTGCGGCCCGTGCTCCGAGATCCACATCGACCGCGGCCCGGCCTTCGGTCCCGACGGCGGCCCCTTGAACGACCCGCACGGCGACCGGTTCATGGAGTTCTGGAACCTGGTCTTCATGCAGTACAACCAGGCGCCCGACGGCAGCCGGTCCCCGCTGCCCAAGCCCAGCATCGACACCGGTGCCGGCCTCGAGCGCATCCTCTGCCTGCTGCAGGGCGTCGACTCCGTGTGGGAGACCGACCTCATGCAGCCGCTCATCGAGAACGCGTGCAGCCTCACCGGCAAGACCTACGTCCCCGGCGACTACGACGATCGCAACAGCTTCGCCATGCGCGTGCTGGCCGAGCACGCGCGCAGCAGCGCCATGCTCGTCAGCGACGGCGTGTTCCCCAGCAACGAGGGCCGCGGCTACGTGCTGCGCCGCATCATCCGCCGCGCCGTCCGATACGCGTACCTGCTCGGCACCGAGAAGCTGGTGATGCCGTCGTTGGCAGAAACCGCTGTCAGCGTGATGGGCAACGCCTACCCCGACGTCGTGAAGAACCACGACTTCATCATCAACGTGCTGGCCCGCGAAGAAGAGCGGTTCCGCCAGACGCTGAAGACGGGCCTCACCATCCTGGAGGACGAGCTCGTCGACCAGAGCCACGGCCTGGCCGGCAGCACTGCGTTCCTGCTGCACGACACGTACGGCTTCCCGCTCGAGCTCACCGAGGAGATCGCCGGCGAGCGCGGCGTGCAGGTGGACACCGCCGGCTTCAACGCCGAGATGGCCCAGCAGCGCGAACGTGCCAAGGCCGCCCGCAAGGGCAAGGCGGCAGACGACGACCAGCTCGACGGCTACCGCGAGATCGTCGAGCAGTTCGGCATCACCGAGTTCGTCGGCTACACCGACGACACCGCCGAGGCGCGTGTGCTGGCCGTCGTGGCCGGCAACCCCACCGACGACGGCCGCGACACCGTCGAGATCTTCCTCGACCGCACCCCGTTCTACGCCGAGGCCGGCGGCCAGGTGGGCGACACCGGCACCATCACCACCACCGAGGGCGTGGCCGAGGTGCTCGACACCACCTACGCCCTGCCGGGTCTGCGTCGCCACGTCGCCGTGGTCACTGCGGGCACCATCACCGCCGGCTCGGTGGCCACCGCGGCCATCGACACCGACCGCCGCGCCGCCATCCGCCGCAACCACACCGGCACCCACCTGCTGCACTACGCGCTGCGCAAGGTGCTGGGCGAGCACGTGAAGCAGGCCGGTTCGCTGGTCGGCCCCGACCGTCTGCGCTTCGACTTCTCGCACTATGCGGCCGTCACGGCCGACGAGATCCGCCGCATCGAGGCCATCGCCAACGCCGAGACCCTGGCCAACGCGCCGGCCCGCGTGTTCGAGACGACGAAGGACGAAGCCGAGTCGCTCGGCGCCATCGCCTTCTTCGGCGACAAGTACGGCGACATCGTCCGCGTGCTCGAGGTCGGCAACTCCATCGAGCTGTGCGGCGGCACCCACGTGCGCGCCGCCGGCGACATCGGCGCCATCAAGGTGGTCAGCGAGAGCTCCATCGGCAGCAACCTGCGCCGCATCGAGGCCACCACCGGCGCCAACACGGTCGCGCTGCTGCAGCGCGATGCCGAAGCGGTGGCCGAGGTCGCCCGTTTGGTGGGCACCAGCACCGACGACCTGGTCGGCGGCGTGCAGCGCCGCATCGACGAGATCAAGACCCTGCAGGACGAGCTGAAGGTGTTGCGCGGCAAGCTCGCCACCGGTCGCGCCGCCGAACTGGCGGCCGCAGCGGTCGGCGCCGTCCGCGGCAACCCCCTCGACGGCCAGTCGCCCCGCGGCCAGCGCGCGCACGCCATCGCCGTACGCCAGCAGGGTGTCGACGCGGTCGTGCTCGGCGGCATCAGCGACTCGGGTGGCGTGTCACTCGTGGCCGCGGTCCTACCGTCGTCCGGCAAAGTGGCCGGCGACCTCATCCGCGACGCGGCGAAGGCCGTGGGCGGCGGTGGTGGCGGCAAGGGCGACATCGCCACGGCCGGCGGCAAGAACCCCGACGGGCTCGACGAGGCGCTGCGCATCGCGGAGGCCGCAGCCAGGGGCTGACCCATGCGGGTTCTCGGCGTCGACCTCGGCAGCAAGCGCATCGGCATCGCCGTCAGCGACCGCAGCGGCACCATCGCGTCGCCGCTCACCGTCGTCCAACGCTCGGGCTCGGTGGCCCGCGACCACCAGGTCATCGCCAAGCTGGTGGAGGAGGAAGAGGCCGTCGCCGTCGTCGTGGGCCTGCCGTTGAACATGAACGGCACGCTCGGCCCGGCCGCGAAGGCTGCCGTCCGCGAAGCCGAGGCGTTGGCTAACGTCGTCAACGTGCCCGTCCACACCTCCGACGAACGTCGAACCACGGTCACCGCCGATCGGGCGATGATCGAGGCAGGCATGGACGCGAAGGCGCGCCGCAAGGTCGTCGACAAGGTGGCCGCCGCGGTGCTGCTGCAGCACTGGCTCGACGGCAGGGCGGCCCGCTCATGAGCATGGTCGACGAGCGCCACTGGAAGCACGACCCCTGGGACGACCCCGACATCACCGATGCGCTCGTGGTGGAACGCCCGCCCGGCCATCGCAAGCCGTTCAAGTGGTTCGTGTGGGTCGCCATGTTCGTGGTGTTCGCCCTGGTGGTGGTCGTCGGCGTGGTGGGCCTCTGGTACACGCGTCAGGTGAACCCGCCCGGCGACCCGGGCGACCCCGTCACGTTCACGGTGAACGCCGACGACACGGTCGAGACCATCAGCGAGCGACTGGAGGACGAAGGCCTCGTCACCAAGGCGTGGGTGTTCCGCTGGTACGTCGACCACCACGGCGGCCTCGAGTTGACGCCCGGCTACTACCAGCTGCGCCCCGACGATCACATGGGCAACATCATGCGCACGCTGCGCATCCCGCCCTCGCAGACCTACACCAAGGTCACGTTCCCCGAGGGCTTCACCTACGCCAAGATGGGCGCGCGCCTCGAGCAGAAGGTGCCGCGCCTGTCGGCCAGCGCGTTCGGCGTGGCGTCCACCGACGGCCAGATCCGCAGCCCCTACCAGCCCAAGGGCGTGAACAGCTTGGAAGGCCTGCTGTTCCCCGACACCTATCAGGTGTCGAACGGCGAGTCCGAGGCCCAGGTGGTGCAGCGCATGGTCGACCTCATGCAGCGCGTCGGCAGCCAGGAAGGCCTCGACACGGCGAAGAAGGACACCGGCTTCGAGCCGTACCAGATCCTCATCATCGCCAGCCTCATCGAACGCGAGGCCAAGGTGCCCGAGGACCGGGCCAAGATCGCCCGCGTCATCTACAACCGCCTTTTCCTGCAGATGCCGTTGCAGATCGACGCGTCGCTGTTCTACGGGCAGGACGCGAGCCTGCCGTTCAGCGAGCTGAAGAAGATCGACACGCCGTACAACACGTACCTGCACGCCGGCCTGCCGCCCACGCCCATCGCCAACCCCGGACGGGCCAGCATCCAGGCGGCGTTGCACCCGGCGGCCAACCCGTCGCTGGGCGACCCGCTGTGCGCGCCCATCCCGCGCGACAAGCCCTGCCTGTACCTGTTCTACGTCATCGCCGACGCCGACGGACGCCACGCCTTCGCGGCCACCGTCGAGCAGCACAACGCGAACGTGAAGCGGGCCCAGGAACTGGGCCTGCTGTGATCACCGGCAGCACGCGGGTCGCCGCGGTCATCGGCCTGCCCGTCCGCCACAGCCTGTCGCCGGCGTTGCACAACGCGGCCTTCCAGCAGCTGGGGGTCGACTGGGTGTACGTCGCCTTCCCGGTGGCCGGTGGCGAGGCCCAGCGCGCCATCGACGCGATGCGTGCACTCGACCTGGGCGGGCTGTCGGTCACCATGCCGCACAAGGAAGCGGTGGCCCGCTGCGTCGACGAGCTCGACCCAGCCGCTGCGGCGCTCGACAGCGTGAACACGGTGGTCCCCAGGGACGACGGCACGCTGCTCGGCTGCAGCACCGACGGCGCCGGGTTCATCGGCTCGCTCACGGCCGCCGGGGTGTCGGTCGTCGACCGCTCGGTGTGCCTGCTCGGTGCCGGCGGCGCCGCACGGGCGCTCGCCGACGCGCGCGGCCGTGCCGGCGCGGGCCGCGTGGCCGT
>CBHWEI010000305.1:0-4482 GCA_966112835.1 uncultured Acidimicrobiaceae bacterium | reverse complement strand
GATGGCCCAGAAGCCCTGGCCGCCGTCGTGCTCGGGCCACCAGCTGACCGGGTCGTGGTCGCGCAGCCGCTTGAACGTCGCGTGCGGGAAGCCGTGCAGGTACGAATCGGGGTCGACGATGTCGAGGTCGTCGCGACCGAAGGTGGTGCCGCCGTCGAGGGCGAGATCAGGACCGGAGCTCATTGCGCCTCCAACGTGGTGCCGCCGGCGAACGTGGTGCCCACCTGTCGGAAGTAGCCGCCGATGATCTCGCGCACCTCCAGGCGAGCGAACTCCTCCACCGGGCTGGGGAACAGCTCGATGTCGGCCTCGCCGCGCCAGGCCGGGCCCAGCTCGACGTCGCGGCCGCTCATGGTGACCAGTTCGGCGTAGGAGTCGGTGCCGTCGCCCTCGATGCGCGGCATGTACCGCGAGTGCACCATCGGGTGGCCGTTGACGAAGCCGTTGCCGTCGCTGGGCTCGCGCATGGTGACGTAGGCGTTGACGATACGGCGGTCGTGGTAGGCGACGGTGCCGGCGAACTTGCCGCCGGCGGCGATGCGCGGGCCGGCCTTGCCGACGGCGACCGGGCGGGTCTGCCAGATGCTGCCGAGCTTCTTCGGGTACCCCTGGAAGTGGCCGCGCACGAGCGCGAAGTCCTTGTCGACCCAGATGTACACGCAGCGGCTGTAGATGGTGCCCTTGTACATGCAGCGGACGACGACGAACGCCTCCTTGTACTGCGACCGCACCGGGTCCATGAGCTCGCTGTAGTCGTCGCCGCAGCTCTGCCAGTCGGCGAAGATCATCGCCACGGCACCGGGGTCCTGTTCGTCGGGCACCAGCGTGAGCGGGTCGGGCAGCAGCTCGGCCACGCGCGAAGGATCGGTGCGGTACTCGACCGTGATCAGGTCGCCGCTGTAGTGCCACGGCATGGGGGGCAGCATCGACGCTCCACCCAGCGCGGTGCGAGGGAAGATGAACCCGTTCATCGCAGTCATGGGTCGACACTATAGTTTGGGTCCAAACGACCTCAGGACGGGGGAAGGGAACACCGTGTCCGACATCCGCAGGATCCTCCTCGAGGGGTACCCCACCATCGTGCAGCGCGACGGCGACCAGCTGGTCGCACGCGACGGTCGCACCGTCGCCGTCGACGACGCCGTGCATCTGCCACCCGTCGAGCCGTCGAAGATCATCTGCTGCCACCTGAACCACGTCAGCCGCGTGCAGGAGTTCGGCGTGTCGCTGCCGCCGGCACCGACCTACTTCCACAAGCCGGTCAGCGCCCTGAGCTCGCACCGCGCCGCGGTGGTGCGGCCGTCGAACTGCAAGTGGTTGAACTACGAGGGCGAGGTGGCCATCGTCATCGGCCGCACCTGCCGCAACGTCAGCCACGCCGAGGCGGGCTACTACATCGCCGGGTACACGGTCGCCAACGACTACGGCCTGCACGACTTCCGCGACACCGACAGCGGCTCGATGCTGCGCGTGAAGGGCGCCGACACGCTGTGCCCCATCGGCCCGGGCCTCATCACCGACTGGGACTTCCACGGCAAGCGCATCACCACCTCCGTGAACGGCGTGGTGCGCCAGGACGGCAGCACCGACGAGATGGCGTGGGACATGCACTACCTGGTGGCCGACATCGCCCGCCTCATCACGCTCGTGCCCGGCGACATCATCCTGTCGGGCACGCCGGCGATGAGCCGCCCGGTGCAACCGGGCGACGTGGTCACCGTCGAGGTGGAAGGGCTTGGCGCGCTCACCAACCACATCGTGGAGGGCCCCGCGCCCGTGAGCGACGAGGTGGGCGCGCAGCCCACCGAGACCGAAGAGGTGCTCAGCACCGCCCTCGGCGGCGACTGGCCGTTGCGCGGCCAGCGGCGGCCGAACAACACCGATCGCAGCGAACTGCCGTTCCCGCGGGTGCACCCAAAGCTGCCCGAGGGCTTCGGGCAATGAGCACCGAGCTTCCCTGGCCCGTCCGCGACGGCAACCGCGTCGACGTGGGCGGCGTGCCGGTGGGCACCGACCACTACATCGGCGGCCGTCGCATCGCCTCGCCCAGCACGTTCGAGGACCGCTCACCGCTCGACTGGTCGGTGAAGCTGGCCGACGTGGCTCGCGGCGACGCCGACACTGCCGACCTGGCCGTGCGCGCCGCAGTGGACGCGTTCCCCGAGTGGGCGGCCATGGGTGTGAAGGCCCGCGGCGACATCATGCGTCGCGTCGCCGACCTGATCGACCAGTACGTGCCGTCGTTGGCCGCGGTCGAGTGCCTGGACATGGCGATGCTGGAGGAGAGCCTGCGGCTGCGTGTGCTGTCGCGCGGGGCGCGCAACTTCCGCGCCTACGCCGACCTGGCCGAGCAGTACGACGAACGGGTGTGGTCGTCGAACGGCACCGCCAACCGCGTCATGCGCATGCCCGCCGGTCCCACCGTGGTCATCACCCCGTGGAACGCGCCGTTCATGCTGAGCACCTGGAAGTGCGCGCCCGCGTTGGCCGCGGGCAACACGGTCATCCTGAAGCCGGCCGAGTGGAGCCCGCTCAGCTGCAGCCTGCTGGCCGACCTGTGCCACGAGGCCGGCATGCCTCCCGGCGTGTTCAACGTGGTGCAGGGCATCGGCGAAGAGGTGGGTGCCGCGCTGGTGAGCGACCCGCGCCTGCGCCGCATCAGCTTCACCGGCTCGCCCGAGACGGCGAAGCACATCGGCCGTTCGGCGGCCGAGAACATCGTGCCGTTCACGGCCGAGTTGGGCGGCAAGGGGCCGTTCGTCGTGTTCGCCGACAGCGACCTGGAGGCTGCCGCGAAGAAAGCCGCCGGGCAGTACGACGACTCGGGCCAGGTGTGCCTGGCGGGCACCCGCCTGCTGGTGGAGGAGTCGGTGCGCGAACCGTTCCTCGAGCTGTTCCACCGCTTCGCCGACGCGCACGTGTTGGGCGACTCACGCGACGCCGCCACCACCATCAGCCCGATGATCCACCCCGACCACGCCGCACGCGTGGCCGGGTTCGTCGACCGCGCCCGTGCCGCCGGCGACACCATCCTCCGCGGTGGTGCGAAGTCGCCCCTCGGTGGCGACGACGGCCTGTGGTACGAGCCCACGCTCATCGAGCCGCGCAGCAACGACAGCGAAGTGGTCCAGCACGAGGTGTTCGGCCCGGTGCTCACGTTCCAGACCTTCGCCGACGAGGCCGAGGCCGTCGCCCTGGCCAACAGCACGCCATACGGGTTGTCGGCCATCGTCTACACCGGCTCGCAGGAGCGGGCCGAGCGCATGGGTCGCGCCGTGCGCGCCGGCACCGTGTGGACCAACTGCTTCCTGGTCCGCGACCTCACCGCACCGTTCGGTGGCTGCGGCATCAGCGGGATCGGTCGCGAGGGCGGCGACTACGCGCTCGACTTCTACAGCGACCTGAAGATGTTCCAAGTACTGGAGAACACCACCCGTTGAGCCGATGGTGATGCGTGCGTTCACACGCCCCCACCTGCTCAACTGAGACCGTGCTACTGCCCGAGGACCGCGCATGAGCCGCCGTCGGGGCGGTCCGCCCGTCGCCGTCCTGGTCGTCGTGTCGCTGCTGGCCGCAGGGTTGGGCTGGTTCCTGGTGTCGCGGTTCGCGCCGAAGAAGGAGGCCATCGCCGCGCCAGGTGCGGTCGATCTGTTCAGCTGCCCGATGGATGGTGCGCAGAGCATCGGCCAACTGCAACCCGGCGACGCCGTGTGGCTCATCGGCGTGAGCGACGGCCGCTGGGGCGTGGTGCGCCACCCCGACGACCCCACCCGTCCGGCGTGGGTGCCGCTCGCCCAACTGGGCACCACCGTGCGCACCGGCGGGCTGCCCGAGCTGTCGTGCGACGTGAACCCGGCCACCGCCACCACCGCGGCGCCGTCCACCACCCTGCCGCCCACCACGCTGCCGGGTGCACCGTCCACCAGCAGCACCACCACGAGCACCACCTCGACCACGATCGTCACCGATCGCACGCCGCCCACGGTGACGCTCACGCCGAACCGCCCGTACCTCTACGTGTCGCCCGCCGGCAGCTGTGCCGCAGAGGCCGAGCTGGAGGTGACGGTGACCATCGTCGACCCCACGCTGCCGGTGTCGCTGCGGTCCATCGTCGCCAACTGGACGGCAGGCGGCGCGCTGCAGACCGCCGGGCTGACGCCGGTGGCCGGCAGCCGGTTCAAGCTGACCGTCACGAACAACGGTCCGGCCGCGGGTGAGACGCCGCTGACCATCACCGCCAGCGCCTCGGACGGGGCCGGCAACATCGGCACCGGAACGGTGACGGTGTCGCTGCGGGCACCGAAGGACTTCGGATGCAGCTGAACCCGCCGAGCCCCGACGATCTGCCCAGCGCGATGGAACCGCCGTTCGGGTTCACCTGGGCTGCGTCGTCAGCGACACCGATCCCGCGCCGGCACGCGAGCGCCTGGCTCGCGAAGGCCTCGTTGAGCTCGATCACGTCGATGTCGCCGATCGCGAGGC
>CBHWEI010000304.1:0-4485 GCA_966112835.1 uncultured Acidimicrobiaceae bacterium | reverse complement strand
TACTGGGCGCACAGCGACCCGGGCGACGTCGCCCGTGTCGAGGACCGCACGTTCATCTGCGCTGAGAGCGAGGCCGACGCCGGCCCCACCAACAACTGGCGCGCCCCGTCCGAGATGCGCGCCGAGCTCACCGCGCTGTACACCGGCTGCATGAAGGGCCGCACCATGTACGTGGTGCCGTTCAGCATGGGCCCGCTCGGTTCGCCCATCGCCCACATCGGCGTGCAGCTCACCGACTCGGCCTACGTGGCCACCAACATGCGCATCATGACCCGCATGGGCCAGGGCGCGCTCGAGGTGCTGGGCGACGGCCAGTGGGTGCCGTGCCTGCACTCGGTGGGCGCTCCCCTGCAGCCGGGCGAGGCCGACTCGCCGTGGCCGTGCAACCCCGACAACAAGTACATCGTCCACTTCCCCGAGACCCGCGAGATCTGGAGCTTCGGATCGGGCTACGGCGGCAACGCCCTGCTCGGCAAGAAGTGCTTCGCGCTGCGCATCGCCTCGGTGATGGCCCGCGACGACGGCTGGCTGGCCGAGCACATGCTCATCCTCAAGCTCACCAACCCGCAGGGCGAGAGCAAGTACATCGCGGCGGCGTTCCCCAGCGCGTGCGGCAAGACCAACCTGGCCATGCTCGTCCCCACCATCCCAGGCTGGAAGGCCGAGACCATCGGTGACGACATCTGCTGGATGAAGTTCGGCGCCGACGGCCGCCTGTACGCCATCAACCCCGAGGCCGGCTTCTTCGGCGTCGCCCCCGGCACCGGCTGGGACACCAACGCGAACGCCATGCACAGCCTGTGGGGCAACAGCATCTTCACCAACACCGCGCTCACCAGCGACGGCGACGTGTGGTGGGAGGGCATGAGCGACGACAAGCCCGCTCGCGCCACCGACTGGAAGGGCAACCCCTGGACGCCCGAGACCGACACGCCGGCCGCGCACCCGAACGCCCGCTTCACGGCACCCGCCTCGCAGTGCCCGGCCATCGCCGCCGAGTGGGAGGACCCCGCCGGCGTGCCCATCAGCGCCATCCTGTTCGGCGGCCGCCGCCGCACGACGGTGCCGCTGGTCACCCAGGCCTTCGACTGGGAGCACGGCACGTTCCTGGGCAGCATCATGGCCAGCGAGACCACCGCGGCCCAGCAGGGCGCCGCCGGGGTGCTGCGCTTCGACCCCATGGCCATGCTGCCGTTCTGCGGCTACAACATGGCCGACTACTTTGCCCACTGGCTGAGGGTCGGCAAGGCCACGCCGGCCGAGAACCTGCCGAAGATCTTCTTCGTCAACTGGTTCCGCCGCGACGAGGACGGCCGCTTCCTGTGGCCCGGATACGGCGAGAACAGCCGCGTGTTGAAGTGGGTGTTCGAGCGTGTGGCCGGCACCGCCGGAGCCACCCGTACCGCCATCGGCGACCTGCCGCTGGCCGACGACCTCGACCTCACCGGCCTCGACGTCAGCGAGGCCGACCTGGCCGAACTGTTGAAGGTCGACGCCGACGGCTGGAAGGGCGCCATCCCGCAGATCCGCGAGCACTTCGCCAAGTTCGGCGATTCGTTGCCCGCCGAGCTGCAGGCCCAGCTCGACCAGCTCGCCGCCGCGCTGTAACTCAGCGCCGCGGCAGTCGCGTCACCTCCCCGGCGAGCGACGTCACCCACAGCTCGGAGGCGCCGTCAACCGTGTGCAGTTCGGCGTCCACCGCGCCCGCAGCGGCGGCAAGGGTTCCGACCCATTGCTCGAATTCGGTGCTGCCGGGGCAGCGGCGCGGCGTCTGCAGCTCCAGCTGCAGGCTCCCATCGACGTCGACGTACGTCCCGGAGTCCGCGCAATCGGCGCTCCCCGCGACGAAGTGGCCGTCGGCCTGCAGCACGATCGAGTTGGTCGTGTCGAAGCCCCAGTTCCCCACCACCGCCCCCGCGGGCGTCGGTGTCGGCGGCACGAAGGGCACGGCCACGATGCTGCCCGCACGGAACCGCCCGTCGGGCGACAGCTCGAATGGCCCGCCGGTGACCCGCACCTGCTGGATGCCCGAGCAGTTCTCCGGGCCTTCGACCTCGAGGGTGTAGTACGTGCAGCCGTCGAACCCGTTCACCTGGCCGCGCGCGTCGATGGTGAACGAGGGGATGTCGTGCGTCGGCAGGTACGTCACGCCACCGACCTCGATGACCACCCATTGCACATCGGTCGCGGCCGCCGGCACGCCGTCCAGTGTGGGCACGACACTCATCCGCGTCACCCGATCGACCGATCGCGTCCACAACCCTGCGGCCTCGCCGCCGTGGACGGCGAACAACGTGTCGACCCCGTCCAACGACTCCAGCCAAGCCTGGAAGGTCGGGTCGAGCCCGGCACAGTCGACGCTCACCCGAAGGTCGATCCGCAGGAAGTTCGGGTCTGCACTCCAGGTGCCGCCGACGTCCAGATCGCACGCGTTCTGCTGAATGGTCATCGTTCCGCCCGCGCGGAGTTCGAACGAGTCCTGCTCACCGAATCGGTACACGTGGTTCAGGCGGGGCGCGGGTCGGGCAGCCACGGCCGGGTCGTCGAACTCGACCGCGGTGAAGCGCGACGTGCGGACCTCGCCCGCACCGACGACCGTGAACGGTCCTCCCCCGACGATCGCCGTCACACCGTCCGGGCACCCGGCGACGGTGCTCGCCCCTCCCTGCGCATCGAGCTCGTAGCGGTTGCACCCATCCCAGCCCGTGATCGTTCCGTCGCCGTGCGGCACGAACGTCGGCATGTCCGGGCCGTTCACCGGATCGCCGTCGACCGACGTGATCACCCACAACTGCTCGATCGCCGACGCAGGGAGGCCGGCCGTGATGCCCGATGCGACGGCCGTCGAAGGGGTCGTCGACGGCGTGGTGCTCGGCACGGTCGGTGCGGTCGAGTCAACGACGACGATCGTGCCGTTCCCGGTGCCGCGCAGCGCCAACAGGACGATCATCACGGCGACGGCAACTGCGACCACCAGCATCCCCACAGCGACGGCCCACGAACGCCGCTGTGGCGCGGCGGCCACGAGGGCGGTGTCGCCGTGCCACTCGGCGCGGAGTTGCTCGCGCAACGACTCGACGAACTGCGGCGTGGGCTCGAGGCCGTCGCCGGCCAGGCGTTCGATTTCGGTGTCAGGCATCGCCCACCTCCTGTGTTCGCATGCGGCGCCTGGCGCGCGCGAGGAGCGACTCGGTCGCGTGGATGGACAGGCCCATCTCGTCGGCCACCTCCGGCACGGAGAAGTCGTCCAGATATCGGAGCACCAGCGCGGCACGCTCCCGGTCGGGCAAGTCGGCGAGGCCGGGCACATCGATCCGTTCGTCCGCGATCGGCATCACCACCATGCGCAACCGGCGTTCCTCGCGGCCCTCACGCCGCAGCCGGTCCAGGAATCGGTGTCGCACCGACGCGTACAGCCAGCCGAGGCCGACCGACTGGACCGCTCCATCCCTGCTCGCCCTGACCAGGCCGAGATAGACCTCCTGGACGAGGTCGTCGGTGCGGGCGCGGTCGTTGCCCGTCAGTCGGCTCGCATACCGGTAGACCGGCGCGATGGACTGGTCGTAGCACGCGACGAGCGCTGCTTCGTCGGTCACCGGCCACGGCCCCAGGTCCACCATCACCATCATGACGCCGCCCGACCAGCGGTTCCGTCGCCCGGCTGCATCAATCGAGAAATTCCTCACCGCAGTGTTGACTTTGCCCCCTGGTCGAACTAGTGTTCGTTCTGTCTTCCCCGACGTATTGATGCCTTCGGGCATCGTCAACCGACCGATTCATCCCCCTGCCACCGCCTTTTGGTGTGGGTTCGGGCGAGTCCGTGATGCGAAGGGAGGGCCCGCGTGGCCGCACACATTGCCGTCATCGACGACACGATCGTCGATCACGCGCTGCCCCACCGGCTGGTCGAACACGTCCTTGGCTCGCCGTCACTCGATGGCGCCCACGACGCGGTCGACCGTTTGATCGCCTGGGCCGAGGCCCAGCGGTTGCGCATCGTCGCCGCGTTCCGGGCTGACGGTCGGTCGCCACTCGAGCTCGTCGACGACCAGACCGTGCACACCACGGTGGCGAGCGTCTCTCGGGCTGAACGGCGTGCGGACATCGCCGCCCGCTTCCCCACCTTCGCCGCGGCACTGGCTTCGGGCGACGTGTCCATCTCACATCTCGACCGCTTGAGCGACGCGGTCCGGCGACTGCTCCCCCACGAGATCGATCTGCTCGCGGCCGACCACGCCCGGCTCCTCACGGTCGCCACCGCCGGCTCTGCTGGTCGGTTCGGACGGTTCCTCACCCGCGAGGTCACCCGCTTCGAACAACTCCGGCCCGCGCCCGAACCGGGCAGCCCCGAGGCTGCCGACGCTGATCCGGCCGAGGCCCGGTTCGCGGCGCAGCAGGCCGGCATCCGGCTCACGTCCCAACTGGACCGCGACACCGGGATGACCATCTGGCGCTGGGCACTCGACCCGCTCCGCTCACTCTCGC
>CBHWEI010000303.1:0-4494 GCA_966112835.1 uncultured Acidimicrobiaceae bacterium | reverse complement strand
GCCACAGCCTGCTCCCGCTGATGAAGCTGCGCCTCGCAGCCCCCAGCGTGCTGGTCGACATCGGCCGCGTCAGCGACCTGAGTTACATCCGCGACGCCGGTGACCACATCGCCATCGGTGCCCTCACCCGGCACATGGATGTCGAGAACAGCGCGGTGCTGAAGGAGCACGTACCGCTGTTGGCGCACGCCGCCAGCCACGTGGGCGACCCGCAGGTGCGCCACCGCGGCACCATCGGTGGTTCCATCGCCCACAGCGACTCGGCCAGCGACCTGCCGGCCACCACGCTGGCGCTGGGTGCGACGTACATCGCGCAGGGGCCGAACGGCACCCGCGAGATCGCGGCCACCGACTTCTACCACGGCTTCCTGCAGTCGGCCCTCGAGCCCGACGAGATGCTCACCGAGATCCGCGTGCCGAAGATGAACGGCGCCGGGTGGAGCTTCCAGAAGTTCAACCGCCGTGCCCAGGACTGGGCAATCGTCGGTGTCGCCGCTTGGCGCCGCAACGGCGATTCAGGCGTCGCCCTGGTGAACATGGGCAGCACGCCCATTCTGGCCACCAGCGTGTCGGCCGCATTGGCCCAGGGTGCGTCGGTGTCCGATGCGGCGCAGCTCGCCGCCGCCGAGGCCGAGCCGCAGAACGACCTGAACGCCAGCCCCGAGTACCGCGTGCACCTGGCCAAGGTGCTGGTGCGCCGAGCGCTCGAGGAGTCCAGCAAGTAGCTCACGCTCGCGTCGAACGTCCCGCCCACGGCATTGCACTAGGTTGCAGCGCAGTGGGCGGGACGTTGCGCGTCGGGCTGACCATCGTCGGCGGTGTCGCCTGGCTGTCGACGTCGTTCACGCACTGGACGCGCCACGGCAACGGATCCACCCTGCCGGGGATCCGTCTGGCGTCGTGGCTGCGCACCGGTGTCCTGCGGCCGTGGTGGGGGCCCATCGCCGGCACCGCGTTGCTGGTCGTCGCGTTCTCGGGCTGCCTGGTGCTGGCCACCGCGCTCATGCGCCGGGCCTGGCTGGCCGATGTCTGGGGTGGCCTCGGCCTGTTCGTCACCATGACGATGCTCGTCCTCGTCGCCACCCATCGATTCTCGATCACCCGTTGGGGACCGGCTGCGTGGCTGACGGTCGCCGGCGGCGTCGCACTCACCCTCGCCGCGGCACGTCCGTTCAGCGCCCATCAGGAGACACGCACCACATGACCGACTTCCTGCCGCCCGATCCGACCGTCTTCCAGCCGCCCGTCGCGGACACTGCCGTCGACCCGGCCGCGGGCGAGGCCGCGCCGCCGGCCCCGCAGGCTGGCGGACGTGGCCGCCGTGTGGCGGCCATCGCCGCCGGTGTGCTCGGCGTGGGCGCGGCGGTGGCCATGGTGGCGGTGCTCGCTGGCCGATCCGGCGACAGCGCCGGCGCCGGATCGGCGAAGGACGCGGTCACCCAACTGGCCGACGCCATCAGCAACGAGGACGTGGTCGGTGCGCTCACGGTGCTCGCCCCCGACGAGGTGAACGGGCTGCCGCAACTGGTGAACAGCATCAAGGACAAGGCGAAGGACCAGGGCATCCAGGGGCTGGGGCAGAACCAGGGCATCGACGTGAAGGTCGACGTGAAGGGCCTGGACGAGACGGTCCTCGCGCCGCACGCCTCGGCCATCACCGTCGACGCCACGGTGTCGGCGAAGGCCACCGACGTGCCGGGCCCCGTGGGCGCGGCCATCGATGGCACGCACTCCACCGACCTGTCGTTGCGGCTCATCGTCGTGCAGATCGACGGCGGTTGGTACGTCAGCCCCATGCTCACCGGCATGGAGGCCATCGCCAAGTCCGACGACCTGCCGCCCGGCGACTACACCAAGGTCGATCCCGGTCCGGTCACCACGAAGACCTCCGACGCGAAGAGCGCGGTCGAGGAGTTCATGCGAGCCGCGGCGACGCAGGACCTGGATGCCCTCATCGACACGGTCGGCCCGGGCGAGGCGCGTGTGCTGCGCGTGTTCCACGACGCTGCCGCCGAACTGTTGGCCGACCGCGACTTCCAGGTGACGGTCGACGACGTCGCGGCCACGGCCGAGGGCGACGGCGCGGTACTGAACCACCTTGCGCTCACCATCGCCCACGACGACGGCACCACGCAGCACGCCGACTACCGCGACGGCTGCCTGACCATGGACGACGACGAGCCCAACTGCCTCGACGACGCCGGCAACCTGGGCATGTTCGTGGTCGACCCGAAGGACCTCGTGATGCGCGTGGTCGAAGCGGATGGCAACCACCGGGTGAGCCTCGTGGGCACGGTCATCGGCCTGGCCCAGCGCGCCATGGACCAGTTCGACGGCAAGAAGTTCCTGGGCGCACTCGGGCTGGAGGTGTACGGCGACGCGGCGCCCATCGAGGTGGACAAGGCTCTGAAAGGCACCATCGACCCCACCGTCGGGTACGCCGTGTACGAGTTCACGGCGAAGGCCGACACCTCGTACGTCGCCGACACCGGTGACAGCGAGGGGCAGTGCTACGCCCAGGTGTACCGCTCGGGCGACAACCAGAGTTGGACGCCCGACTACGGCGACGTCACCACCGGCGGCCCCGCCCGCGTGGTCGTGCAGTGTTACGGCGACTCGAACGACTACGAGGTGACGGTGACGGAGGGTGACGGCGGCTTCGGGCCCATCACCGGCGGCTCCGAGTCGGTGGGCGAGACGGTCACCGCCGACCTGTCGAACGGACCGGTCACGGTCACGCTGGGAGCCGACTACTCGACGGTCACCAGCATGAGCGTCGTGGTCATCCCCGACGCCGGGCAGGACATCTCCATCGCCTCTCCCGACTGTGCCGAGTGCGGCGAGGTGAACGACGACACGGCCGGCGGCGCCGAGTATCTGTTCTTCGACCTGGTCACGCCAGAGGGCGTCCACGAGGTGACGATCACCCCGATCGGCCCCAGCGACGCCACCGGCACGGTCACCATCCAGGTGAACGGCTTCTGACCGCCGCCGCCGCCGGGCGTCCGCCTCGCGGCTAACCTCTCGCCGACTGGTGGTGAGACCCATGTCGTTCGACATCTCCGACGACTCGATCCAAGAATTCCATCTCGACGCGATCGCCGACGCCGACCCGTACCCGTACTGGTACGAGGACGCCGACGAGCCCGACTCGAACCCCACGCTCGTCCGCACCGAGAGCTGCGACCTGTGCGTCATCGGCGGCGGCTACAACGGGCTGTGGACGGCGATCATCGCCAAGGAGCGCGACCCCAGCCGCGACGTCGTGCTCATCGACGCGCACGAGGTCGGCTCGCAGGCGAGCGGCCGCAACGGCGGGTTCATGGAGAGCAGCCTCACCCACGGCGTGGCCAACGGGCAGGAACGCTTCCCCGACGAACTGCCGCTGCTGGAGGAGTTGGGGTTGAAGAACCTCAACGACATCGAGGACGCGATCAACCGTTACAAGATCGACTGCGACTACGAACGCACGGGCGTCATCGACGTGGCCACCACGAAGCACGCCCCCAGCTACCTCGACGAGCTGCGCGACGACTTCACCCAACTGCGCGCACTGGGACAGAAGGTCGAGTGGCTCGACGAGGCCGCCATGCGCGCCCAGGTGAACTCGCCCACCTACCTCGGTGGCCTGTGGCGCAAGGACCGTGCCGCCATCGTCGACCCTGCCCGCCTGGCCTGGGGCCTGAAGGCCGCCGCCATGTCGCTGGGCGTCCGCATCTACGAGGACACCAAGGCGACGTCCATCGAGAAGGACGGCGTGGGCGTGCTGGTCACCACTCCCCTCGGCCGCATCCGCGCCGGCAAGGTGGCGTTGGCCACGAACGCGGCGAAGCCGTTGCTCAAGCGCATCGGCCACTACATCGCCCCCGTGTACGACTACTGCATGGTCACCGAGCCGCTGTCGAACGCACAGCTCGAGAGCGTGGGCTGGAAGCTGCGCCAAGGCCTGAGCGACATCAGCAACCAGTTCCACTACTACCGACTCACCGAGGACAACCGCATCCTGTGGGGCGGCTACGACGTCATCTACTACTGGCGCGGCAAGATCAACCCCGAGCTCGAGACCCGTCCCGAGACGTGGGCGAAGCTCAGCAAGCACTTCTTCGACACCTTCCCGCAGCTCGAGGGGTTGAAGTTCACCCACGCGTGGGGCGGCGTCATCGACACGTGCAGCCGGTTCTGCGTGTTCTGGGGCCGCGGCATGCAGGGCCGCGTCGCCTACTCGGTGGGCTACACCGGGCTGGGCGTGGCCTCCACCCGGTTCGGCGCCGAGGTCATGCTCGACATGCTCGACGGCAAGCGCAGCAAGGCCACCGAGACCGAGTTCGTGAAGACCAAGCCGCTGCCCTTCCCGCCCGAACCGTTCCGGTTCATCGGCATCCAGGCCACGCGCTGGTCGCTGGACCACGAGGACAAGACCGGCAAGCGCAACATGTGGCTGCGCGGCCTCGACCGCTTCGGCCTCGGCTTCGACAGCTGAGCGTCGTCCTCCCG
>CBHWEI010000302.1:0-4516 GCA_966112835.1 uncultured Acidimicrobiaceae bacterium | reverse complement strand
GCTCGGCGGCCGCCTGGGCGGTGGGCTCGGCGGCCGGTGCGGCGATGTCGGCGGCGACAGCCGGCTCGGCCACGGGATCGGTGGTGGTGGCTGGCTCGGTGGCAGCCGGCGGGGTCGCGGCGCCCTTGGCGATGATGTCGGCGGCCAGCGGATCGCGGGCCGACAGCGGGCGGCGCGGGTTGGCGCTGCCGAAGTTCACGCCGGCGGGCCGCTGTACCTCCGCATCGGCGGCGGCCGCAGTTGCTGCTGCAGCGGCGTCGGCGTCGGGCGTGGTGCGGCGCGGGTTGGCGCTGCCGAAGTTCAGGCCCTGCTCGCGCTTCACGGGCGGGGGCGGTGCCGCCGGCTCGTCGGCCACGACGGGCGCCGGGTCGTCGTCGAAGTTCACCGCGTTGCGCATCATGTCGGCGGTGTCCTTCAGTTCACGCATCGGCTCGTCGAGCGCCTGACGCAACTCGCCCTGGAAGCCGTTCGCCATCTTCTTGAACTCGGCATACGCCCGGCCGAACTTCCGGATCGCGTCGGGAAGCTTCTCGGGTCCGAGGATGATGAGGGCGACGAGCAGCAGGAAGATCATCTCGCTGCCCTGGATGTTGAACACGTCGGCGAGTCTAGGAGTTGTCGGCCGAATGTGGTGATCGTGTCGGGGCAGATGATTCTCCCGGCCCGATCCCGCGTGGCAGGCTGACCAGGTGCAACCGCGCCTGCCGTCGCTCCTGGCCGATCCCATCGGGTTCGCGCACCGTGGTGCGCGGGCCTATGCCCGCGAGAACACCCTGGAGGCCTTCCAGTTGGCGCTGAAACTGGGTGCCAATGGCCTGGAGAGCGACGTGTGGCTCACCGCCGACGGCGTACCCGTGCTGGACCACGACGGGGTCATCGGCCGCCGCCTGGGCCGCCGCACCCCCATCGGCCAGCTGCGCCGCGACCAGCTGCCGGCGCACATCCCCGAGCTGGCCGAGCTCATCGACCGCTGTGGCACCGGCTACCACCTGTCGCTCGACCTGAAGGACGCCGACGTCGGCCAGCGCATCGTCGACGTCGTCCGCGAGGCCGGCCCCGACCTGCTGCCGCGGGTGTGGCTGTGCCACCCGCAGTACGAGACACTGCTCCCGCTTCGCGACCAGGGCGTCCGCCTGGTCGACAGCACCCGCTTGGACCGCATCAAGGAGGGTCCCGAGCGGCGCGCCGCCAACCTGGCCAACGAGGGCATCGACGGCGTGAACCTGTACCACACCGACTGGAACGGTGGCCTGGTGACGCTGTTCCACCGCTTCCAGCGCACGGCGTTCGCCTGGGGCATCCAGGAGGTGCACCTGTTGGAGCGCACGTTCTGGATGGGCATCGACGGGCTGTTCAGCGACTACCCGGATCGAATGATGGACGCGTACCGCACCACGCTGGGTGCGCCGCCGCCGGTGGTCTAGAGCCAGGTCCAGTCGCGGGTGGGCCAGATGATGACGAACGCCCGACCCAGCAGGTCCTGGTAATCCACAGGGCCGATGTCGCGGCTGTCCTTCGACCCGCCGCGGTTGTCGCCCATCACGAACACGTGGTTCTCGGGAACGGTGAGCTTGCTCTGGTCGCCGCCGCACGAGGTGGGCGTGGCCACCGTGGGGTCGAGGTAGGGCTCGATGAGCTCGCGGCCGTTGATGTACAGCACGCAGTTGCGGTACTCGATGGTCTCACCGGGCAGGCCGATGACCCGCTTGATGAGGTCGCGCTCGCCGGCGCCCTCGATGGTCTTCAGCACCACCACGTCGCCGCGGTTGGGGTCGTGCATGCGATAGCTGAGCTTGTTGACGAGAACCCGGTCGCCGTCGTGCAGCGTCGTGTCCATCGAGTGGCCCGACACGGCGAACTGTTGCAGCACGAATGCCCGTACCACCAGCGCCGCGGTGACCGCGACGACGATGACGATGATCCACTCGGCCCACGCATTGCCCTTCTTCTTCGGGGCGTCTTCAGGGGGCTGGGGATCTGACGCTTCGTCGAGCAACTGATCGGTCATCGGCGGTCACGCTACCCGTCATGTCCGCCGGAGGGGCGTCAGAGCGAGGCAATGAGCTTCTCGACCCGTTCGTCGCGGCTGCGGAACGGGTCCTTGCACAGCACCGTGCGCTGGGCCTGGTCGTTGAGCTTCAGGTGCACCCAGTCGACCGTGTAGTCGCGCTTGCGTTCCTTCGCCCGCTTGATGAACTCGCCGCGCAGGCGAGCGCGGGTGGTCTGCGGCGGGATGTCGACCGCGGCGTCGATGTCGGCGTCGAGGCACATGCGCTCGATGAGCCCGCGGTCCTGCAGCTTGTAGAACGGGCTGCGGTCCCGCGAGATGTCGTGGTACTGCAGGTCGAGCAGCTGCACGCGCGCGTCGCCCAACGGCAGCTCGTGCCGCGCCCTGAACGCCTCGAGCAACCGGTACTTGATGACCCAGTCGACCTCGCGGTCCAGCTTCAGCGGGTCGTTCTCGATGGTGCTGATGCAGTGCTCCCACATGTCGAGCGCCTTCTGCTCGAGCGGCGGGAGGCCCTTCGTGTCGGCGTAGCGCAGCGCCCGGTCCAGGTACTCGCGCTGGATGTCGAGCGCGCTGACTTCGCGTCCGTTCGCCAGGCGCACCTTCCGCCGGCAGGTGATGTCGTGGCTGATGTCGCGGATGGCGCGGATGGGGTTCTCGAGCGTCATGTCGCGTAGGACGACGCTGGGGTCTTCCAGCATGCGCAACATGCACGCCGCCGAGCCGACCTTCACGAACGTGGTGTACTCGCTCATGTTGCTGTCGCCGACGATGACATGCAGGCGCCGGTAGCGCTCGGCGTCGGAGTGCGGTTCATCGCGGGTGTTGATGATGGGCCGGCTGCGCGTGGTGGCGCTGCTGACGCCTTCCCAGATGTGCTCGGCACGTTGGGCCATCGAGAACATGGCACCGCGCGCGGTCTGCAGCACCTTGCCCGAGCCGGTGAAGATCTGCCGGCTGACGAGGAACGGGATGAGCACCTCGGCGTAGTGGCCCAGGTCGTCGGTGCGGCTGGTGAGGTAGTTCTCGTGGCAGCCGTAGCTGTTGCCGGCGCTGTCGGTGTTGTTCTTGAACAGGTAGATGGTGCCGCGGATGCCTTCTTCGCGCAGCCGCTGCTCGGCCGACTGCAGCAGCCCCTCCAGGATGCGTTCGCCGGCCTTGTCGTGCACCACCAGGTCGTACAGGCTGTCGCATTCGGGGGTGGCGTACTCGGGGTGCGAGCCCACGTCCAGGTACAGGCGGGCGCCGTTCTGCAGGAACACGTTGCTGCTGCGTCCCCAGCTGACCACCTTGCGGAACAGGTAGCGGGCCACCTCGTCGGGGCTGAGCCGGCGCTGGCCGCGGAGCGTGCAGGTGACCCCGTACTCGTTCTCGAGCCCGAAGATGCGCCGCTCCATGCGCGCACCGTAGCGCAACGTTCAGCGACCGTCGCGGCGCAACCCCGTCTGTGTCACATCGATGACCACGTGGACGTCGCTCCGACGTGTGACGCAGAGTGCTCGTGCCCTGCTCGGGACGAGGCGTTCTAGGATCCGGGGGTGATCACCGAGCTCTCCCGAACCTTCTCCGTCGACGACGTCACCCTTGCCTGGGACCGATGGGGGGCGGGCGGCGATGGCGCACTCCCCTTCTTCCTGTGCCACGGCTACTCGGGCTCGTCCCACGACTGGGCACTCGTCGCCGAGGAGTTGGCCACCAGTCGCTCGGTGGCGTCGGTGGACCACCGCGGCCACGGACGCTCGCAGAAGCTCGGCCGCCTCGACGCCTACTCCATCGAGCGCATCGGCGACGACCTCATCGCCCTGCTCGACGCCGAGGTGGGCCCGGTCGACCTGCTCGGCCATTCGATGGGTGGCGCCGTGTCCATCCGCGTCACCCTCGCCCGTCCGGACCTGGTGAAGTCGCTCATCCTCATGGACACCAGCGGCTGGTCGTTCCGTCCGCTCGACCCGCAGATGGCCGAGATGATGGCCGCGTTCATGGCGGTCTTCGACCCCGCCGGCGGCCTACCCGACCTGTCGGCCATGGCCGGCCCTGAGGATGCTCTCATCACTGCCGCCACCACTGCCGAGTGGCAGGCCGTCAAGGCGCAGATGGCTGCAGCGTTCGACCCGTTCGCGATGAAGGCGCTGGGCAACGACCTGTTCAACAGCGACCTCTCGTGGGTACGCACGCGGTTGGCAGAGGTGTCGGTTCCGGTGACGGTGATCGTCGGCTCGAACGACCACCCCTTCGTCGACCAGGCCCCCGAGCTCGCAGCCGCCGTGCCGGATGGCCGGCTGACGGTCATCGACGGCGCGTACCACTCGCCGCAACTGACGCACCGGGCCGAGTGGCTCGCCGCGGTCGAGGCCCACCTGGCCCGTTCCTCCCGAACTTGAGTTCTGCGTGACGGGCGGTTCCGGCGCTCAGGTTCTGCGTGACGGGCGGAACGTGAGCTGCGTGCCGGGTGAGGCCTGGGCGAGGTGGGCGATGTCGTCGGGGTCGAGCACGGCCAGCACGGGGTAA
>CBHWEI010000301.1:0-4540 GCA_966112835.1 uncultured Acidimicrobiaceae bacterium | reverse complement strand
CCGTACCTGTCCGACTTCCTGCGCTTCCACCTGGCCGACATCCGACGCTTCCAGCCCGACTTCCAACTGCCCGACCCGGTCGACGACCTGGTGGCGCTGCTGCTCATGCGCGACGGCCTGCCGGCCGGTGCGTTGATCGGCCGCCAGGAGGGCAGTGACCTGCACGTGCTGCTCGACCATGTCACCAAGCCGTACCGCGACAGCCAGATCTCCACCTGGCTGTACGGCAAGGGCGCGGGCGTGTTCCGCAAGCTCGGCATCGACCGCCTGGTCACCGCCCCGGGCGCCGACGCGCACCACACCTACCTCGAGCGCATGGGCTTCGTCCGTGCTGACGACTGCTATGTGCTCGACCTGTCGTGACAGGCCGGTGCGTCCGGGTCTCGGCGGGTGTGGGGGAGCGGCGTAACGTGCGGCCATGCAGGACCTCGACGTTCACCTGGGTGGCGAGCGACCGTTCGGCCTGAACTACTGGCCGCTCGCCGAGGACGACCCCGGGGTCGAGATCCCGCGCGAGTCCATCCGCCTGGTCAGCCCCGACGGTGCGCTGGTGCGCGGGTTGCTGTGGACGCCGCCGAACGGCAAGCCGTGGAAGACCGCCGTCATCCTCAGCCATCCTCGCGGCGACTTCAGCGTGCACTACGCCTGCCCGCTGCTCGCCGCGGCCGGCTACGCGGTGTTCGGATTCGGCACCCGCTACCAGAACAACGACACCGACTGCCTGCACGAGAGCTGCATCGTCGACGTGAAGACCGCCTACGACGAGATGATCCGCCGCGGCGCCGAGTCGGTGGTGCTCCTCGGCAACTCTGGCGGCGGCAGCCTGATGGCCATGGCCCACGCCGAACTGGGCATCGGCGACGGCTGGATCGGCATGGCCGCCCACCCCGGCGAGGGCGTGTTCATGAACCAGGTCATCGACCCGAGCGTGGCCGACGAGAACGACCCGTTCAGCACGGTGCCCGAACTGGACATGTACAACCCCGACAACGGGTGGCGCCCCTGGCCCGAGCCCTGCACGTACGACCCCGAGTGGGTGGTCCGCTACCGCGCCGCCCAGGTGGAGCGGGTGGCCCGGCTGGACGCCATCGCCAAGGCGTCCATCGCCGACTCGGTCGACGCAGCGAAGCGGCTGCGTGCGCTGGGTGGCGACGACGCGAGGTCGAGCGATCCGGCCACCTGGCGCGAATTCCGCCGCCGGGCCGTGTTCACCAAGTACATGACCATCTACCGCACGCTGGCCGACCCGGCGTACCTGGACCTGTCGATCGACCCCGACGAGCGTCCCATGGGCAGCCTGTTCGCCTTCCCCGACCCGTTCGACGCCAACTACGGCCGCGGCGGCCTGGCCCGCACCATGACGGCCCGCGGCTGGCTGAGCACCTGGTCGGGGCTGTCGAGCCACGCCAAGTTGGCCGACACGATGCCCCAGGTGAAGGTGCCCACCATCCTGGTCCACCCCACCGCCGACACCGAGATCCGGGTGTGGCAGGCCAAGGAGATCGTCGCCAACGCCGGCGCCGACGACGTCACCTACGTGGAACTGAAGGGCGCCCCCCACTACCTGGAGGGCCACCGGCGCGAGGCGCTGGCCGTCGTGGCCGACTGGCTGGGACGACGTTTCCCCTGACGGCCGTCAGGCGCTCGGGCGGCCCCGACGGCCGGCTCGGGCAGCGAACGCGTCGAGCGCGGCGAGCACTTCGGGGGCTCGCCACAGGCGGTCGCGCTTGTTGTTCGTGAACTCGACCAGCACCTCGGCCGCGACGAGCGGCTCGATGGCCCGATAGGCGTTGTTCTGGCCCACGCCCAGTTCTCGCGCGACCAGCGACGCGTTGACGACGGGGTGCCGCACGACCACATCGGTGAGCCGCCACGCCGCCGCATCGCGGCGGGCGCGGATTCGCTGCGCCCAATCCTGGCGGAGGGCGACGAGGTCGTCGGCAAGACGTCGCCCGTTGTCGACCGACGCGAACGCGGCGTCGGCGAACCGTTCGACGATGGGCGTCGGGTCGCCGCTGCGGTAGGTCGTGAGCGCGTCGAAGTACGACTCGACGTTGACGAGCAGACCTGCCGACACGGGCACGGTGACGTTCCGGGTGAGACCCTTGCCGCGCAGATGTGCGTGCACGAGGGCGCGACCGGTGCGCCCGTTGCCGTCGGCGAACGGGTGAATGGTCTCGAACTGGGCGTGCGCGAGCGCTGCATGCACCAGCACCGGAATGTCGTCGCGGCCGATGAAAGCGACCAGATCGTCGATGAGCGCGGGGAGGTGGCGATGGTGAGGTGGCACGAAGTCGGCACCGTGTGGGCCGACATCGCTCCCACCGATCCACACCTGCTCGTGGCGCCACTGCCCGGCGATGTCGGGACGGCTCGCGCCCAGGAGCGCGTGGTGCATGGCGAGGATGGCCGTCGGGTCGATGCGGTCGGCCAGGTCGATGGCCGCCGTCATCGCGCGCTGATTCGCCACCACGAGCGAGGCATTCCTCCCGCCATGCCCCAGTTCCGCCTCGGCGATGGCCCGTGCGGACGCGGTGAGGTGCTCGATCTTCGACGAGGCCGACGACTCGGACCGGAGCAGGACGGTGGCGAACGGTGCGATCTCGCGTCCGACCTCGGCGTCGAAGCGGGCGACCTCCTGGCCGGCCTCGTCGGCGTGGGCGAGCAACTCGCCCGGCAGCTCCACCCGGAGTGTGCGGATGGACGGCACGACGGCCGCCTCGTACGGTCCAACGTGGCGACGCCGCGCGGCGCGCGAGAGGACCGCGCGGTCGTCGATCGACCACTCGATCTCCTCGTGCCCGACCGCGGGCCACTCGGTGTGTTCCGAGACCATCACCTCATCCTGTTCTCACTACTGCAGCCAAGTGAGAATATCATCCGCCACTTCATCTCACATCGCGACGCACTGCCGCCCCGAGTCACGAAGCCGCACGTCGGACGGCAGGTTTCCGGCGCGTGGTTTCCCTGAGGGGTTGCCGCGCGTGACGCGCGGCCGGTAGCGTTTCCTCTTCGTGTGAGCCGCCCACTTCGGGATCACGGCCCACAGCAATCGATGTCCGGGTGCGCCCGCCTCATTCACTCCGGTGAACGGTGGGAACCGCTCGGCGACAACATGAATCCGGTGCTCCGCCGGCCGTATGGCCTGCGGAGCATTTGCGTGTAATCCGAAAACCCGGGTCAAACCGGGTTCCGACCGAAAAGGCTGCCGACATGGCACTCAAAGCGATCGTTGGCGAGAAAGTCGCCATGAGCCAGGTGTGGGTGAACGACAAGGTCGTCCCTGTCACCGTGCTCCGCGTCGAGCCCGCTCGCATCGTTCAGGTGAAGACCACCGAGCGAGACGGCTACACCGCGTTGCAGGTCACCTAGGGCCACCGCGACCCCAAGAAGCTGAACAAGCCCGACGCGGGCCACTTCGCGAAGGCCGGCGTCGACGCCGGCCGCAAGCTGGTGGAACTCCGTCTCGACTCGGTCGACGGCTTCGAGGTCGGCCAGGAGATCAGCGTGGACCTGCTCGCCCAGGGCGAGAAGGTCGACGTCACGGCCGTCAGCCGTGGCAAGGGCTTCGCCGGCACCATGAAGCGTCACAACTTCGCCGGCCAGGGCGCCAGCCACGGTAACCACAAGCACCACCGTGCGCCGGGCTCCATCGGCTCGTGCTCGTTCCCCGGTCGAGTGTTCAAGGGGCTGAAGATGTCGGGCCACATGGGCCACGAGCAGGTCACCACCCTGAACCTCGAGGTCGTCCAGGCCGACACCGAACGGAACCTGCTGCTCGTGAAGGGCTCGGTCCCGGGCCCCAACGGTGGCGTCGTCATCGTCCGCAACGCTGTGAAGGGGAAGTGATGAGCACCGTCACCCTCAAGACCCGCGACGGCAAGGACGCCGGTTCGCTGCAGCTCGACGCCGACGTGTTCGGTGTCCAGCCCAACGTGCCGGTGATGCACCAGGTCGTCACCGCCCAGCTCGCCGCCCGTCGCTCGGGCACGCAGAGCACCAAGACCCGCGCCGAGGTGTCGGGTGGCGGCAAGAAGCCGTTCAAGCAGAAGGGCACGGGCAACGCCCGTCAGGGCTCGACCCGCTCGCCGCACTTCAGCGGTGGTGGCGTCGCCCTCGGCCCGAAGCCCCGTAAGTACAACCAGAAGACCCCCAAGAAGATGGTGAAGCTCGCCCTTCGCTCGGCCCTGTCGGACCGCGCCGCCGAGGGCAAGGTCGTCGTCGTCGACAGCTGGAACTTCGACGCCCCGAAGACGAAGGACGCCAAGGCGTCGCTCGCCGCGCTGGGCATCGACGGCAAGGCGCTCATCGTCGTCGACGTGAACGACACCAACACCATCCGCAGCTTCCTCAACCTCCCCGAGGTGCAGCTCATCGAGGTCGCCGAGCTCAACGCGTACGACGTGCTGTGCAGCGACTGGGTCGTCTTCTCGAAGTCGACGCTGCCCGGCGAAGCCGTCGAGGCCGCTCCGGCCAAGAAGGCCCCCGCCAAGAAGGCCGCCGCGAAGAAGGCCGCTCCGGCAGCCGACGACGCCGACGA
>CBHWEI010000300.1:0-4544 GCA_966112835.1 uncultured Acidimicrobiaceae bacterium | reverse complement strand
GGGCGCGAGTCGTCCCCCCCCCCCCCGCTGTCAGGGAAATGGGTCCGCAGCGGACACATTTCCCTGACAGCGTCGGCATGTCACACCTGTGCGCGAGGTTCGTCGCATGGATGAGCGATTCAGATCCATTGCGGCGTTGGCCGCCGAACAGCACTCGGTCGTGTCGGTGCGACAACTCGAGGCGGCGGGTGTCGACAGGTCACTGCGATGGAAGTGGCAGCAGCGGGGCGTGATGGGCCGGATCGGTGTCCGCACGTTCGCTGTCGCCGGCTCGATTCCGAGTTGGCGACGGTCGTTGTTCGCGGCCTACCTCGACGCGGATGGCGTCGGCTTCATCGCCGGGCGGAGTGCGGCTCGTCTGATGCACCTCGACAGCTTCGAAGAAGGCGAGCCCGAACTGCTGACGGTGCGACGCGAGAAGGACAAGGTGGCGAAAGGTCGGTTGCGTTCCACGAGCCGGCCGATTCCTACATCGGATCTGCAGTGGATCGGGGGACTGCGGGTCGTCCGTGCCGAGCGACTCATCCTCGATGCGCCGCTGTTCCAGTTCACACAGGTCGAGGTCGAGAACGCCATCGACTCGGCCATTCGTCTGCGGCTGGTCAGTGAGCAGCGGCTGCGCACCCGGGTGATCGCCGAGCATCGAGCGTCCATCAACGGTGGCCGCCTGCTGCTCGACGCACTCGTGGACTCCGGTGGCGAGAGCCGCCTCGAGCGCATGTTCCTGCGCCTGTGCCGCGAGGCCGGCCTTCCTCGCCCGGCCACCCAGCGCGTGTACCGCGCCGATCGGCGCACCATCGCCCGGGTCGACGCCGAGTTCCCGGGCGGGCTCGTCGTCGAGGTCGCCGGGCACGGTACCCATGCCACCCGGCAGCAACGAGGCCGCGACGCCGAGCGGCAGGTCGAGCTCACGGTGCGCGGCAAGCGGTGGATGGCGTTCACCTACGAGCAGGTCCGCGATCGGCCCACGTGGGTGGTGAGCCAGCTCCGCCAAGCCCTCAGGCCCGCGGCATGAGGCGCGCTGTCAGCCCAGTGGGCCGCCACGGCCCGCTCGCCTGACAGCGGTGGGGATTTGTGGATGAGGACGGCGAGCGGGGGCTGGAGGCGATAGAAACGGTGACCGTGTCACGTAATGCCGAGAAAGGGGAGCGCACCCCGTTCCCCAAGGGGTATTGGACCATCTGGTCCACCGTGGCGCTCGACCTCATCGGGTTCGGCATCGTCGTGCCCATCCTGGGCGTGTACGCCGAGCGGTTCGGGGCGTCCGGCTACGCCGTGGGCTGGCTGTTCGCCACGTTCTCGCTGGCGCAGCTGGTGTTCGCGCCGTTGCTCGGCCGGCTCAGCGACCGCATCGGCCGCAAGCCGGTCATCGTCATCTCGCTCATCGGCACCGCCGTGGGCAGCTTCGTCACCGGTGCCGCCGGCGCGCTGTGGGTGCTGTTCCTCGGCCGCATGATCGACGGCGCGAGCGGCGCCAGTCTGTCGGTGGCCCAGGCCGCCGTGGCCGACATGGCCGAGCCGGCGCAACGCCCCCGCCTGGTGGGCATGCTCGGTGCCGCGTTCGGTGTGGGCTTCGTGCTGGGCCCGGCCATCGGCGGCCTGGCCGCGCTGGGCGGACCACACGTGCCGTTCTACGTGGCCGGCGTGCTGGCCACCATCAACGCCGTCGCCGCCATCATCCGACTGCCCGAGACCAAGCGCACGGCGGCCCCCACAAGTCGCCGCGGGTTCGCCCTCCCCGAGCAACCGTCCCTGCGGCGGCTGGCCATCATCGGCTTCCTCACCACGTTCGCGTTCGTGGCGTTCGAGGCGACGTTCTCGCTGTTCGGCAGCGCTCGCTTCGACCTCACCGAGGGTTCGACGGCCGGGGTGTTCCTGGGCATCGGCATCGTGCTCGTCGTGGTGCAGGGTGGCGGGTTCGCCCGCCTGGCCGAACGGGTCGGCGTGCCTCGTCTGTACGCGTGCAGCCTGGTGGTGGTCGCGATCGGACTGGTGGTCACCGGCATCTCGCGCGTGTGGCCGGTGCTCATCCTGGGCCTGCTGCTGGTGTCGCTGGGGCAGGGCGTCGCGTCGCCGTCGCTCACCGAGATGGTGAACCGCGAGGCCGGCGAGGAACGCCGTGGCGAAGCCATGGGCTTCCAGCAGTCGTCGTACGCGATGGCACGGGTCATCGGCCCGCCGCTGGCCGGGTCGGCGTTCGACCGCCTGGGCGTGTGGAGCCCGATGGTGCTCGGCGGTGTCGTCACGGGTGTGGCGGCCATGTTGCTGGTGGGTTGGGGCATGCATCGCACCACGTCGGCGGGCGCGGTCGCCCACCCGGCGTGAGCGTGACCCCTTTCTGCCACTGACCGTCTGCGAGACTTGACCACCGTGTCCGACGTGATCCAGCACCCCTCGCTCGATCGACTGGCGCGCTTCGAAGAGCGCCAGGCGTCGCGTCGACCCGCCACGGGCGACCGGCCGTCGATGGGCTACCAGCCCAGCCTCGACGGCGTGCGCGCCTTCTCGGTCATCGCGGTCATCCTCTACCACGCCGGCTTCACGTGGATGTCGGGCGGGTTCTTCGGCGTCGAGGTGTTCTTCGTCGTCTCCGGCTTCCTCATCACGTCGCTGCTCATCGAGGAACGCGACCGCGCCCACAAGGTCGACCTGTGGCAGTTCTGGGTGCGGCGCTGGCGACGGTTGCTGCCGGCGCTGTTCACCATGCTCGCCGCGGTGGGTGTGTGGGCGGTGTTCTGGGGGTCGGTCGAGCAGCATTCGCAGGTCCGGCGCGACTACCCGTGGGGCATCCTCTACCTGGCCAACTGGGGCCAGATCTTCAGCCAGACCGCGTACTTCAGCGGCACGCCGGGCCTGTTCCGCCACCTGTGGAGCCTGGCCGTGGAAGAGCAGTGGTACCTCATCTGGCCGCTCGTGTTCATCGTGATCGCGAAGAAGGCCGGCGCCGACCGCCGGCTGGGTCGCACGCTGGCGATGGTGTCGGTGGGCGTCATGGTGGGCACCGCGGTGTGCTCGATCGTAGGCTGGCCCACCAAGTTCTTCAACCCGTTCACCATGTCGATGCAGACCGTCGACACCACGAACTTCCTCTACCTCAGCACGTTCACCCGCTCGAGCGGTCTGCTGCTGGGCGCGGCCATGGCGTTCCTGTGGCGGCCGTGGCGGGTGGGCGACGCTCCCCGTCGCGCCGAGGCCGGCCGCACGCTGGACATCGCCACCATCGTCGCCGTGGTGGTGCTCGCGTTCGCGTTCCTCACCGGTCACGTGGCCGCGGGCAAGACGTACGTGTGGATGCTGCCCATGGTGACGCTCGCCTCGGCCGCGCTGGTGGCCGTGGTGGTGCACCCGTGGGCGACGGGCTCGCGGTCGGTCTTCGGTTCGAAGCCGATGGTCGAGATCGGCAAGCGCTCGTACGGCCTGTACCTGTGGACGTGGCCCATCAGCCGCATCACCGATGCGTACACCGGGTCGTGGTCGCGCTTCCTGCTGGCCATGGCCATCGCCCTGCCGGTGAGCGAGGCGTGTTACCGCTGGGTCGAGACGCCCATCCGCAAGGGTGCGTTGGGTCGGTGGTGGAACAGCCGCGAGCGGTCCGACTGGCGGCTGGTCACCGCGTGCCTGACCCTGAGCGCGGTGGTCATCGCCGGGTCGCTGCTCGCCTTCTACCGCAGCGCGCCCGCCACGTTCGACGCCGCCGCGGACCTGAGCAACAACGACGTCTCGTTCGACCCCAACGCCGCGCTCACCTCCACGACCTTGCTGCCCATCACCACCGACCCCGCGGTCACCCAGGGCGTCACCGACACGGCGACGGCCACCGACCCCACCGTGGCGCCCACCACCTCGGCCGCGGCCGTGGTGCCGCCGGTGACGCAGGCGGCGCTGCCGCGCAAGCTCGTCATCGTCGGCGACTCGATGGCGCACTCGCTGGCCCGCAACCTGCCGTCGGGCATCGGCAGCACGTTCGCCGTTGCCGACGGTTCGGTGGAGGGCTGCAGCGTGTACGACAGCGGCAAGGCCGTCAGCTCGCGCGACAACTACACGCGCAGCTTCGACAGTTGCGCCGGCTGGGACACCAAGTGGGCGAACGCGGCGAAGCAGTCGGGTGCCGACGTCGCGCTGGTGGTGATCGGCGCGTGGGACGTGTTCGACGTGACAGTCGGGGGCACGGCCATGCCGTTCGGTTCACCGGCGAACGACGAACGGTTCACCACCGGCGTGCAGCGCGGCATCGACGCGCTGACCGCGGCGGGTTCGAAGGTGGCGCTGCTGGAGATCGCGTGCATGCGCCCGCAGGACGTGAAGGGTGCGGGCGTGCCCGCGCTGCCCGAGCGTGGGATGGACGACCATGTCGCCCACCTCAACGAGTTGCTGCGCGGCCTGGCGACGGCGAACGCCGCGACCACCACGTTCGTCACCGGCCCGCCCGAGTACTGCACCGAGCCCATCGCCAGCGACCTGGCGTACCGCTGGGACGGGGTGCACGCGTACAAGCCCGGCGCCAAGTTGACGTTCGAGGCGATCGCCCAGCAGTTGCTGAGCAT
>CBHWEI010000299.1:0-4579 GCA_966112835.1 uncultured Acidimicrobiaceae bacterium | reverse complement strand
CGTTGGGGCCCACGGCGATCGCCGCCGCGGCGTGGTCCTGGGTGGAGAAGATGTTGCACGACGCCCAGCGGACCTCGGCGCCCAGCTCGACCAGGGTCTCGATGAGCACCGCGGTCTGGATGGTCATGTGCAGCGAGCCGGAGATGCGCGCGCCCTTCAGGGGCTTCAGCGGGCCGTACTCCTTGCGCAGGGCGCGAAGGCCGGGCATCTCGTGCTCGGCGAGGTGGATCTCCTTGCGCCCGAACGGGGCGAGGGAGAGGTCGGCGACGCGGAAGTCGCGGCGCGCAGCGAGGGATGACATGAGTGGTTCCTCCGGGAACGATGCTTCCGTGGTGGGAAGCGGGTTGGGAACCGGGCCGGTGCCAACTGGCAGCTCTCAGATCAGCCCGAGCGGTAATCGATGCTAGTGCCGGTTCAGCTCAACACCACGGCATACACGTCGAGCAGGTAGTGCGCATAGCCGGCCCGGTTGTAGATGCGCGAGACGGCGTTGGTGCCGTAGGTGAACAGCGTGGCGTTCGCGGTGGTGATCCCCTCGCCAGAGTTCACGTTGGCGACCACCGGCACCGCGGCACCGGGCTGATACACGGCCAGCGAACTGGACACCGGCACCGTGGGGTACTGGCGGGTGAGCGCCGTGCTGGTGAGGTTGCCGATGAGCGCATTCTGCGCGCCCACCGCCAGTCCGCCCACCTTCACGCTGTTGGCGAAGGCGGCGAAGCTCCAGTCCTCGGCCTGCTTGGGCCCCAGCGGCACCGCGCCGAACTCGGCGTTGCGGGTGTCGAGCGCACGGAACGGCAGCGTGAGCGGCACGACCCGGCCCTTGGTGGTCTCGTCGGCGGGCACCGTGTAGAAGATGCCCACCAGATCGACCGTCACCTTCGTGGCGCCGACCGGAACGCGCACCACGACCGAGCCGTCGGCACCCACCCGCGACGTGACGAGCGTCGACACGGTGTCGTTCGCGTTCACCGTCATGCTCTGGGCCGTGGACGGCGCGGCGTCGGTGGCCTGCACCAGCACCGTGGAGGCGACGGTCGGCTTGGTGGCCGTGACGTTCAACAGCACCGACTGGATGGTGGCGGCCTGCTCGACGGTGCCCCAGATGGGCTTGCCAGTGACCAGGTTCGTGCCGGTGCGGATGGGCACGGTGAGCGACGCGGCCGGCGTGACGGCGTTGGCGCTGGCGGCGATGCGCACCGACGTGGTGCCGCGCAGGCGCAGGCCGTGGTCGTCGTCGGTTCCCGGCGAGGTGTCGGTGCCGGCGTACGTGGACGTGGAGTACCAGCCGACGACGTCGATGTACACCTGCACGCCGTTCTTCACGGTCGAGGGCGTGATGGCCTTGACGTGCACCTTGCCGTCGGCGTCGGGGGTGATGAGCGCCCAGTTCGACGTGGTCTGGCCGGCGCGGAAGTACATCATCGAGGCGGCCGTCTCGGCGCCCGGGTAGACCTTCAACGAGCCGGTGCTGAGCGGACGCACCGCGGTGACCGTGGCCACCAGCGACAGAACCTCGGACCGGGCGACGCCGGTACCGAGCAGCGGGGTGCCCGAGGTGAGCCCGAGCAGGTCGGCGGTGACACCGGACGAGTCGCCGGGCGAACCGAACACGAACCGGGACACCGAGTCGTATGCGCGCACCGGGGTGTCGAGCGCGTGGTACTCGCCGCCCGAGCACATCGTGCAGCCGACGACGGCCGACACCGGAGTGGCCGGCGCGGCCGACACCGCTGCCACGGCGGTGGCGCCGAGTGCGGCGACGAGGAGCAACCGGCGGACGGATCGAGCAGCCTTCATGCGAGGCTCAACCTACCAGCGCGGGGGTTCCGAGGGGGCGCAGGCCAGTGGCGTCAGGCCGAGAACGTGGGCGTCAGTTCGCCCGCGGCGATGCGCGCATCCAGCGCCTCGGCCTCGGCGGCCGGCACCTCGACGGCCTCGTCGGGCAGCATCACCGGAATGCCGTCGCGCACCACGTAACGACGGTGCAGGCGCGGGTTGTACAGGCCGCCTTCATCGCCCAGGTAGTAGAGCGGGCCCTTGTCGACCGGGCAGGCCAGCACGGCCAGGAGACGAGCGTCGAGTGCCATGGGATGTCCTCCGGAGTGGGCTCAGATGCTCGTGATGAGCGCGAGCAGTTCGGCAACGTGCTGGTCGCACGCGTCGCGGTCGGATGCTTCGAGGTTCAGTCGCAGCAGCGGCTCGGTGTTCGAGGGGCGCAGGCTGAACCACCACGGACCGCAGTCGACGGTGAGGCCGTCGAGGCGATCCTGCGGGTACTGGGCGAACTCGGCCGCGATGCGGTCGATGGTGGTGGCGGTGTCGTCGACGTGCGTGTTGATCTCGCCGCTCGACGAGTAGCGCTCGAACGGCTTGCGCAGCACCGACAGGTCGGTGCCCGACACGCTGATCTCGCTGAGCATGAGCATGCTGGCGATGAGGCCGCTGTCGGCCCGGAAGTTCTTCAGGAAGTAGTAGTGCGCCGAGTGCTCGCCGCCGAACACGGCACCGGTCTCGAGCATGAGCTGCTTGATGAACGAGTGGCCCACCTTGGTGCGTACGGGGACGCCGCCGTGCTCGCGCACGACCTCGGGCACGGCCCGCGAGCAGATGAGGTTGTGCAGGATGGTGGCGCCGGGGTTCGAGCGCAGCACACCCGCAGCCAGGATGGCCGTGGTGGTGGAGCCGCTGAGCCCACGGCCCTGCTCGTCGACCACGAACACGCGGTCGGCGTCGCCGTCGAAGGCGAGGCCCACGTCGAAGCCGCCGGCCACCACGCGTGCCTGCAGGTCGCGCTGGTTGGCGGGCTGCAGCGGGTCGGCGGGGTGGTTCGGGAACGTGCCGTCGAGCTCGCCGTACATGACTTCCAGGCTCACCTGGGGCAGGCGCTCGAACACGGCCGGGACGACCAGGCCACCCATGCCGTTCGCCGTGTCGGCGACGACGCGGAGCGGCCGGATGGACTCGATGTCGATGAACGACACGACGTGGTCGGCGAACGCCTCGAGCAGGTTGCGCGTGCTCAGCGTGCCGGCGCGGACGGCGGCCGAGGGGCCCTCGCCGTCGAGCACCGCCTGGGCGATGGACTTCACGGTGTCGAGACCGGTGTCCTGCCCGACGGGCTTGGCGCCGGCCAGGCAGAACTTCACGCCGTTGTACTGCGCCGGGTTGTGCGAGGCGGTGAACATGGCGCCGGGCGCATCGAGCGTGCCGGCTGCGTAGTACACGAGGTCGGTGCTGGCGAGGCCGAGGTCGACCACGTCGACCCCCTGCTCCATGGCTCCACGGGCGAACGCCTCGACGAGCTCGACCCCGGACGGACGCATGTCGCGGGCGACGAGCAGCCGGTCGGAACCGCAGAAGCGGGCGAAGGCCACCCCCAGCGCGTGAGCGATGTCGGGGTTCAGTTGATCGGGGACGGTGCCGCGGACGTCGTACGCCTTGACGATGTCGTTCAGCACCCGTGAGTCGGTGGGAGGCATGCGGCCCTACACGCTACCGGGGGGACGCTCGGCCCCCTCGGGAGGGGTCGAATCGACCCCGTCACCTGGTGCCCCGCTGGGCGGGTGGAAGATGGATCCGGTCCAGGTGACGTCGACCACCGTGTCGTCGTCGGGCGACGGTGGTGGTGGCGGCCCGTCGAACGGCGCCGCGCCGTACTCCACCCACTCGTCGTCGAACCCGGGCGTCGGGGCCGGCCCCGGCAGGAACGGGTGCGGCGAGCGGTGCTGCACGTCGCCGATCTTGAAGCGCCAGAACACCATGAGGATGATGCCCAGGAACGTGAGCAGGTAGGCCAGCTTGTCGACGCCGCTGGACTCGAAGCTCATCGTCACGTGCGTGGAGGTGGGCACGACGACCATGAAGTTGGGTGCCACTCGGTACGGGCCCTTCGCCCCTTCGACGGTCCAGTTCGGGAAGTAGCTCACCTTCACGAGCACCGGCACGCCCACCTTCGACACGTCGAAGCTGAGGTCCTGATCGCCCATGTGGTAGTTCGACACGGTGATGGGCTCGAGCGCCTTCGGCTCGATGGTCTGCACGGGCACGACGATGTCGACCTTGCGGCCGGGCTCGAGCGGCTCGTTGCCCACGCGGCGGCTCATGTCCACCTGCACGTCGATGCGCTGCCAGTCGGCGGGGCCGTCGTCGGCCGGCATGGCCGCCCACTCGTTCGGGTTCTGGAACCAGCTGGTGCCGAGCTCGAGGTGGCGCTCGCGCTGGTCGCCGCCACGGCCGTTCACCACCACCGGTTGGGTGGACAGCGGCACCACCACCGGCGAATCGTCGACGGTGTAGATCTTCCACGGACCCGTGGTGGCCACGAGCTTCAGGTCGCTGCGCGTGTCGGCCTGATCCTTGGCCTTCTTCGTGAACACCATCAGGTACTTGATGCCCATCTTCTGCATCATCGGCACGCCGACCGCCGCATCGTTGTCGGTGTAGCGCAGCTCGCGGACGGGGTTCGAGCTGTTCGCGCTCATGGCCGCCGCGGTGAGGAAGTGGTACGGCGTGGTGCCCGACGCCTCGAAGAACAGGCCCTCCTGGCTGGCGATGCAGCCGTCGGTCCAGTGCGGCA
>CBHWEI010000298.1:0-4586 GCA_966112835.1 uncultured Acidimicrobiaceae bacterium | reverse complement strand
TAGCGGTCCGGGTGCTGCCCGTCGCCGCCTGCGACCGGCCATACTGGACGCCGCCATGACCGACGACGAGCGAATTCTCATCCGGCGGGCGGGTCCTCTGCGCGGCGACGTCACCATTCCCGGCGCGAAGAACTCCGTCCTCAAGCTGATGGCGGCCACGCTGTTGGCCGACGGTGAGTTCACCCTGCGGAACGTCCCCGACATCGCCGATGTGGGCATCATGGCCGACCTGCTGGCCGCCATCGGCGTGCAGAGCGAACGCATCGCACCCGACCAGTTGCGCATGGTGAACCGTGGCGACATCACACCGGTCGCGCCGTACGAACTGGTCGAGCGCATCCGCGCCAGCATCAACGTGCTCGGTCCGCTCCTCGGTCGGTTCGGCCGTGTGTCGCTGTCGCTGCCCGGTGGCGACGACTTCGGCAGCCGCCCCATCGACATGCACCTCAAGGGCCTCGAGGCCATGGGTGCCACGTTCACGCTCAGTCACGGCGTGGTCGAGGCCACGTGCGACCGTCTGCACGGCGCCGACGTGACGCTCGAGTTCCCCAGCGTGGGCGCCACCGAGAACATCCTCACCGCAGCCGTGTGCGCCAAGGGCACCACGGTCATCGACAACGCGGCCCGCGAGCCAGAGATCAGCGACCTGTGCCACTTCCTGGTGCGCATGGGGGCCGACATCCAGGGCATCGGTACGTCGACGCTCACCATCCACGGCGTCGAGCCGGGCGAGCTGCACGCCACCGATCACGCCGTGGTGCCCGACCGCATCCAGGCCGCCACCTACCTCGCCGCCGTCGCGGTGAGCGGTGGGGAAGTGGTGCTGCGCGGCGCCCGCGCCGACCACATGGACATGCTGCTGCGCCGCTTCAACGACATGGGCCTGACGGTCACGTCCATCGGCGAGGGCAGCGACGCGTCGCTCGCCGTGTGGTCGCAGGGCCGACTGCGCAGCATCGACGTCGCCACGCTGCCGTACCCGGGCATCGCCACCGACTACAAGCCGCTCATCGTCACCATGCTCAGCGTGGCCGACGGCGTGGGCATCGTCACCGAGAACCTGTACCCGGGCCGCTTCCGCTACGTGGAGGAACTGCAGCGCCTGGGTGCCGACATCCGCGCCGACGGCCACCACGCCGTGGTGCGCGGGGTGCCGCAGTTGAGCGGTGCGCCCGTGCGCGCCCCCGACATCCGTGCGGGTGCGGCGCTGGTGGTGGCCGGCCTGGCTGCCGACGGCGAGACCTCGGTGGCCGGTGTGCACCACATCGACCGCGGCTACGACGACCTGGTCGGCCGACTGGCCGCCCTCGGCGCCGACATCGAACGCATCCCCTGACCCCTGCCGGCCGCGGCCGGGCGGCTCAGGTGGGGTCGTCGGGCGAGGTGGGGGACGAGGCCCCGGGCGCGGTGGGCTGGTTGTCCGTCACGCGCTTCTTGGCCAGGTACAGCAGGCCGGCGATGATGGCGATGGGGCCCAGCACGAGCAGGATCTCGTCCCACCCTCCCTGGTGCGCCAGCATGATCAGCGCACCTCGATGACGAGCAGCACGTCCTCGGTGACGTGGCTCTCGACCTCGTACGTGCCCGGCTGGTCGACCGTGAAGTTCATGGTGGCCATCTCGCCCTTGGGCGCCTTCTGCTCGAGGTCGATGACGTGCACGTGATACTCGTCGTCGGCGTTCGGGTTGGTGATGTTCAGCGTGATGTCGCTGCCCACCCCGACCAGTTCCACCCGGTCAGGTCCGCTGTCGGTGCCGACGACCACGTCGATCTGCACCGGCCCGGTCTGCATGCTGGGAGCGGTGGTGGTGTCGACCCCGGCGGTGGTGTCCGCAACGCTGATGGCCGTGGTGCTCTGCACGGGAACGGTGGTCACGTCGCCGCTGCTGGTGGGCGTGGTGGTGTCCGTGGCGGCGGTGCCACCGTCGCTGCCGCAGGCCATGAGGGCCATGCCGAGAGCAGGGAGCACCACCAGGGCGCGCAGTGTTCGCATGAGTCGCAATCCTAGGGTTCGTCCTGGTTCAATGGTCGTTCGGCCCCTGACGAAAGTTCCCGCGAGCAACGATGCGAACGCAAGTCGAAGAGACGATCGAAGTCATCCGGCCCGCGCTGCAGGCGGATGGCGGCGACATCGTCCTGAAGTCGGTCGACGAGGCCACAGGCATCGTCTACGTCACGCTCGTCGGCGCGTGCGGCACCTGCCCCACCAGCACCGTCACGCTGAAGGCCGGTGTCGAGCGCATCATGCGCGACCGCATCGACGGCGTCACGGAAGTGATCAACGTCCCCGATCCGGAACTCACCGTGCCCGCATGAGCCGTCGTTCGCTGCCCGTTCCCGAACTGTTCGAGGTCGCCGTGGGTGGCGATCGCGCTGCGCTGGCCCGCCTGCTGTCGCTGGTCGAGCGTGGCGGCGACGACGCCCGCGATGTCGGCCGTCTGTCGTTCCCGCGGTCGGGCGAGGGCTACACCGTGGGGCTCACCGGCGCACCGGGTGCCGGCAAGAGCACGCTCACCTCGGCCACCATCGGTCACCTTCGCGGCATGGGCGAAGAGGTCGCCGTGCTGGCCATCGACCCGTCGTCGCCGTTCACCGGTGGCGCCATCCTGGGCGACCGTGTGCGCATGCAGGACCACGCCACCGACCCCGGCGTGTTCATCCGTTCCATGGCCACTCGTGGCCACCTCGGCGGTCTGTCGCTGGCCACGCCCGAGGCCGTGCGACTGCTCGACGCAGTGGGCAAGCGGTGGATCCTGGTCGAGACCGTCGGCGTCGGCCAGGTCGAGGTCGAGATCGCGGGCAAGGCCGACACCACCGTCGTGGTGGTGAACCCCGGCTGGGGCGACTCGGTGCAGGCGAACAAGGCGGGCCTCATGGAGATCGCCGACGTGTTCGTCATCAACAAGGCCGACCGCAAGGGCACGGAAGAGACCCGCCGCGACCTCGAGCAGATGCTGGAGCTCAGCGACATCGGCCACGACGACTGGCGCCCGCCCATCATCCCCGTCATCGCCACCGAGAAGCAGGGCGTCGACCAACTGTGGGACACCGTGCAGGCGCACCGTGCGCACATCACGGCCAGCGGCGAACTGCACCGCCGACGCGAGTTCCGCCTGCGCGAGGAACTGCGCGAGGTGGTCGCCCGTCGCCTCGAGCAGCGCGCCCGCGAGATCGTCACCGGCGACCGCTGGAACGAACTGCAGGACGGTGTGGTGGCGCACACCATCGACCCGTGGGCTGCGGCGGACGAAATGCTGCGGTCCGTCGGGGCGTAGTGTCTGGCCCCATGGGCGACCTGGTACTGCTGGAACGGCGCGACGACGGCGTGGCCGTGGTGACGCTGAACAACCCGAAGGTGAACGCGCTGGCACAGGCCGTGCTCGCCGACCTGCGCGACGTGGCGCTGGAACTGACGGCCGACCCGCCCGGCGCGGTCGTGGTCACCGGTGGCGACCGCATCTTCGCCGCCGGCGCCGACATCAGCGAGTTCGGCGGACCTGACGAGGCCCGGGCCATCACCGAAGGGTTCCACCGGGCACTCGACGCGGTCGCGGCCATCCCGCGCTTCGTCATCGCCGCGGTGTCGGGCTACGCGCTCGGCGGCGGGTGCGAACTGGCGCTCGCCTGCGACTACCGCATCGCCTCGGAACGGGCGGTGTTCGGCCAGCCCGAAATCCTGCTCGGCATCATCCCCGGCGGTGGCGGCACGCAGCGGCTGGCCCGTGCGGTGGGCCCCAGCCGCGCCAAGGAGCTGATGATCACCGGTCGCCAGGTGAAGGCCGAGGAAGCGCTGCGCATCGGCCTGGCCGATGAAGTGGTCGCCACCGACGAACTGCACACGCGGGCACTCGCCCTGGCCACCGAGGTGGCGCGGGGTGCGGTGCAGGCACAGGCGATGGTGAAGCGCGCCGTGGACGAAGGTGTCGAGACCGATCTGGGTGCCGGGCTGCGGCTCGAGCGTGGGCTGTTCGAGATGGTGTTCCACACCGACGACAGCCGTATCGGCGTGCAGAGCTTCCTCGCCAACGGGCCGGGCAAGGCCGAGTTCACCGGGCGATAGCGGGTGTCGGGTCGGACCGACTCGACGACGGGGCGCGACCACCAACCGGCCCTCGACGGCGTGCGCGGCCTTGCCGTCGCGCTCGTGCTGCTGTTCCACGGCGGCTTCGCCTGGATGTCGGGCGGCTACGTGGGCGTCTCGGTGTTCTTCACGCTGTCGGGCTTCCTCATCACCGGGCTGCTGCTGCGCGAGCACCGCGACACCGGCAGGGTGTCGCTGTCGCGTTTCTTCGTGCGTCGCCTGCGCCGGCTGCTGCCCGCCAGCCTGGCGTGCCTGGCGGCCATCAGCGTGGCGGCCGCGTTCGGAGCGTTCGAGGGCGCGGCGCACCTTCGTCGCGACGTGCTGGCGGCGCTGCTGCAGGTGGCCAACTGGAACGCGCTCGCCGGTGGTACCAGTTACGCCGACCTGGTGGCGCACACCACCGGCGTGCTCGGCCCGGTCGACCACTTCTGGTCGCTGTCGGTGGAGGCGCAGTTCTACTGGGTGTGGCCGCTGGCCGTCGTCGTGTCCGGGCGGTATCTGCGCA
>CBHWEI010000297.1:0-4589 GCA_966112835.1 uncultured Acidimicrobiaceae bacterium | reverse complement strand
CACGACGAGAGCGAGTGGCGCCGTCTGGGCAAGGACATCCGCGACCTGTGCGGCGAGGACCCCGACATCGTGTTCGAGCACCCGGGCCGCAGCACGTTCGCCGCGTCGATGTACGTCGCCAAGCGCGGCGGCACCGTGGTCACCTGTGCGGCCACCAGCGGCTTCATGATGGAGTTCGACAACCGCCACTTCTGGATGCGCCTGAAGCGCCTCGTCGGCAGCCACTTCGCCAACTACAAGGAGGCGTGGGAGGCCAACCGGCTCATCAGCAAGGGCATGATCCACCCGGTCATGAGCCAGGTGTTCAGCCTGGACCAGACCGGCGAGGCCGCCTTCCAGGTGCACCACAACATGCACGAGGGCAAGATCGGTGTGCTCGCCCTGTCGCCCGAGGAGGGCCTGGGCGTCACCGATCACGAGCTGCGCGCCAAGGTCGGCGACCAGCTCCACGCCTTCCGCCGCGCCTGACCCTTCCTCCCGAACTCAAGTTCTGCGTGAGGGACTTGTCGCGGGTGACGGTAAGGCGGGGGCCAGGTAGCCCTCCCACGGCACGTCGCTGGTGCCCTCGTAGCTGACGATCACCGCGGCGCCGTCCTGGGTGCCGTTGATCGAGCCGTCGTGGCCCCGCTTCCAACCGACCACCACGAACGTCCGCGACTGCTTCCCGTCCGTGTAGACCACCTGCTGGCCGATCTTCCAGTCGGGGCTGGCGACCGATGAGTTCCGGTCAGCGCTCGCCGCGATCACGGCGGTGTTCGTGGGTGTCGCCGTGAACGGGTCCGGCGCGTCGGTCATCACGAACCAGCCGCCCACGCCGTACTGGTCGTAGTTGACGATGACGTCGAAGTCGGTGCCGGGTGCGCTCAGGTGCAGACCGGTGTCGGTGGGCGTCCCGGCCACGAAGTCGGTCAGCGCATCGGGTTCGAGTTCCCCGCTCGCTCGACGCTGCAAGGTGCCGTCGGGGCCGGCCACCACCATGAAGGGGTAGCCGGTGGCGCCGAACGCGGTGGCGACGGTGCCAGGCGAACCGTCGCCCGTGTCGAGGTCGAAGTAGATCGGACCGGCATAGCCCCAGCCGGTGATGTCGTCGGCGTTGAAGAGGCGTGACCCGCCGCCGTCGGCGCTGCGCACGAGGACCAGCTGGGTGGCGGGCGGAAGTTCACCGGCGGCGTAGGCCTTCACGAGGGTCTCGACCAACAGCTTCGAATGCGGGCTCCACTCGGCGTAGAAGACGAACACCGTGGGTCGGGCGCCGTTGGTCGCGGCGTCGACCGACACCGCCTGCGCGCCCACGCCGACCGTGAAGGTGGGCACCATCGTGCCGACGTACCCGGAGTCCAGGTTCGCGACGTATGGCGCGAGTGCCGTACCGCTCCACCCCGTGATCTGTGTGCCGCTGCCCTCGGGGACGGACGGACCGGGCACGGTGGTGGTGGGGGTCGACTCCGACGGGAGCGGGGCGGGCACGAGCGACGCGACGATCTCGTCGGCGCGGTCGGCCAACGGATTGCCGATCCGCAGTTCGGCCCAGGTCTTGTCCGGGGTCTGCCACACGTACACGGTCGAACCGGTGGCGCCGGCGTCGGTGCGGTAGCGCAGTCCCGCCTGCCCGGCGATGGTCAGCGCGGTCACGCCGTTCGCGGTCGCGATCGGCTCGAGCTGGCCGGTGTAGTCGCCGACGGTCAACAACACATCGCCGTCACCCGTCGCGGGGATGTACCGCTGCGACACGCTGGCGCCGACTCCGCCCAGGCCCTGGGCCAGCAGCGTCATCGACGGGTCGTCGAGGACGTACGGCAATCCGCTGCCCGGCTGCACCTTCGCCTCCAGCTCCTTGGCGCGGTCGTCGGTCATGCCGAAGTGGGTGAACTGCAACTCGGGCGTGCTGCCGTCCAGGTGGCCCACGGCACGCAGCATCAAGATGGCCGAGCCGTCGTCGCCCACCCAGGCCATCACCGTGTCGGGTCCGGGCGCCGGCATGGGAGGGCAGCACACGGTGAACTCCGGCGGTCGTGGGGTGAAGCCGGGCGCGGCGATCTCGTACCACCCGCCGGCTCCGCCGCTGGGAAGTCCCGTCGTGCTGGTGGGGTCGGTGACGTCGGTCGGCGCCGGGTTGAACACGTAGGCGACCTGCAGGTCGTGGCCCGCGGCGCGGATGCCGTCGAGTGCGGCGCGCAGCTCGGGCGTGTCGAACCAGGCGCCCACGTGCGCGCCGCACACGCCTTCGCGCTGCTGCGGGTACCACTCGGTCAGGTGCAGTGCCTGCCAGTCGAGCGCGCTCACCGCGTCGGCCGCGGCCTGCGCCGTGCCGTCGGGGCAGTTCTGGTCCACCGGTGTGGAGGTGGGGGTGCTCGTGACGGCCGGTGTCGGAGGGGTCGTGATGGTGAACGTGCTGCCGTCCCACGTGCCGGTGATCTGCAGGAACGAGTCGGTCCACGTGGTGCCGTTCACGGTCTGCTCGTCGTCGACCATCGACCAGTCGAAGCCGGCCAGCGGGATGTCGCCGCCCTGCGGTGGCAGCGAGGCGGCGAGTGTGACGGCCAGCTTCGGGCCCTGGCCCATGTCGATGATGGTGGCCTGGCCGGTGAGCAGCGTGGCCGGGCCGGGTACGGGGCCGCTGATGGTGCCGCGTTCGCGCGACAGGTTCACGGCCAGCGCGGCCACACCGCCGGCCACCAGCACGGCGGCCGCGGCGACGGCGAGCCACCGCCGACGGTCGGGGGCCGCCGTCGGCTTCGCGGTGCCGGGCTCGACGCGGGCGGCCTCGTCGAGCGCACTGCGCATGCGGGCGATCATCGGGTGACCGGCCAACTCGTCCGGCTCCAGCGTGGCGTCGGACCCGGGAACGGACCCGGGCGTGTGGTCGGGGTGCAGTTCGTCGCTCATCGTTCGATCTCCTCGCGCAGTGCGGCGATGCCGCGGTGCAGCAGCACGCGGACGGTCGCCGGGGCGCAGCCCAGCGAGTCGGCGATCTGCTCGTCGGTCCAGTCGGCCCAGTACCGCAACGCCAGCGCAGCACGCTGCTGGTACGGCAGCGCGTTCAGCGCGTCGAGCATCTCGTTGGTCGGCTGGGTGTACGCGGTGGGCGCGCCGGCGTTGGCGCGCTGCTCGCGGCGGCGAGATCGGACGGTCGACCGGTGCCAGCTCGCGGCCCGGTTCACCACGGTGCGGCGCAGGTACGCGGCGGGCTCGTCGATGCTCGACAGGCGCTGCCCGACGGCGGCCAGCGCGTCCTGGGCGAGCTCCTCGGCCACGTCGCGCCGACCCACGAGCGCGACCGCCCAGCGGACGGCGTCGGCGTGGTGCGCCCGGTAGAACGAGTCGAAGTCGATGGTCATCGGTGATGCCTGTGGCACCAGTGTGATCTCTGCCACGCACGGGTTGACGCCACCGGTCGCCGATCTGTTTCACTGGATTCCATGCTGCTCACGGAAATCGACCACGTCGCCATCGCCGTCAAGGACCTCGAGGCGGCCATCGCCTACTACGCCGAGGCGTTCGGCGCCGAGGTGCACCACCGCGAGATCGTCGAGAGCGACGGTGTGGAGGAAGCACTGGTGAAGGTGGCCGACAGCTACATCCAGCTCACCGCCGCCACCCGCCCCGACAGCCCCATCGCCAAGAGCATCGAGAAGCGCGGCGAGGGCCTGCACCACGTTGGTTACCGCGTCGACAACTGCCAGGAGGCACTCGACGCCATGATCGCCGCCGGCGCCACGCCCATCGACAAGGCGCCGCGCCCCGGCAGCCGCGGCACCACCGTGGCGTTCATCCACCCGAAGGGCAGCTTCGGCACGCTCATCGAGTTGGTGCAGGAGAACCCCGGCGCCCACTGACGCTCAGTCGGCCTGGAGGACGAGGCCCTTCAGGTACTCGGCTTCGGGGAAGGCGAGCGGCACCGGGTGGTCGCTCGGCTGGTGCAGCCGGCCGACGATGCGCACCGTGCGCTTGGCGTCGAGCGCCGCACCCGCGACCACCTTCTGGAACAGGTCCATGGTCATTGCGCCGCTGCACGACCACGTCATCAGCAGGCCGCCCGGTGCGAGCAGCTTCACGGCCAACAGGTTCAGGTCCTTGTAGGCGCGCGTCGCCTTGTCGATCTGCTTGTCGCTGTTCGCCAGCTTCGGTGGGTCCAGGCAGATCAGGTCGTACTGCTTGGCGCGGTCGCGCAGGCCGCGCAGCGCGGTGAACGCGTCGGCCTCCATCAACTCGCCGACGTCGACCGCGTTCAACTCGCCGTTGCGTGCCGCCGTGGCGAGCGCGGGGCCCGACGAGTCGATGGACGTGACCTCGGCGGCACCGCGTGCCGCGGCGATGACGCTGAACGCGCCGGTGTAGGCGAACGCGTTCAGCACCCGCTGTCCCGATGCGATCCGAGCGATGGCGGCGCGGGCGTCGCGCTGGTCGAGGTAGAAGCCGGTCTTGTGGCCGCCGGCCACGTCGACGGCGAAGCGGAAGCCGCTTTCGTTGGCCACCAGGTCGGACGACGGTTCGGCTCCACGCAGCAGGCCGGTGCGTTCGCCGAGACCTTCGCGGGCACGGACGTGGGCGGGGGGGGGCGCGCAGGCGCGCGGGCCGCCCGGGCCGGC
>CBHWEI010000296.1:0-4596 GCA_966112835.1 uncultured Acidimicrobiaceae bacterium | reverse complement strand
ACGCATCAGGCCGGTGTGCCCGCCATCGCTCCCCTGCTGACGAACGACGACCTGTGGCAGTGGGATGTCATGGCCGCCGCGCTGGCCGCGACACCGGCGTGGTTCGAGCCGGGGAGCCGCATCACGTACCACACGAACACGTTCGGCCATTTGGTGGGCGAGGTGGCACGCCTGGCCACGGGGCGGACGCCGGGCGAGCTGTTGCGCGACATCGCGGCACCGCTCGACGCCGACGTGTGGTGGGGTGTGCCCGCGGCCGAGCAGCACCGGTGCGCCGAGGTGATCTGGGCGCCCGGCACGCCCATGCCCGACCCCGATTGGGACGCGCTCGAGGGCCAGGCGCGCATGCTGATGCTCGGCTACTTCAACCCTCCCGGCTACTCGTCGCACGGTGTGGTGAACACCGCCGAGTGGCGCAGCGCGCAGGTGCCGTCCACCAACGGTCACGGCACGGCTCGGGGCCTCGCCCGCATCTACCGCGCGCTGGTCCGCCCCGACGGCCTGCTGTCACCCGACCTGCTCGCCGAGGCGACGAGGGTGCAGGCGCACGGCCCGTGCCCGGTGCTGGGCGAGGACATCTCGGTGGGGCTCGGGTTCGTGCCCACCACCGAGCGCCGGCCCCTCGGGCCGAACGGCCGCTCGTTCGGCCACTTCGGTACCGGTGGCGCGTTGGGCTTCGGCGACCCCGACGCCCAACTGGGTTTCGGCTACGTCATGAACCACGTCATCCCGCGCTGGCAGAGCACCCGCAACCGGGCGCTCATCGACGCCGTCTACGCCTCCATCTGACCGGCACGGGTCAGCCGCCCGGCAGGTCCACCGTCTCGACCGGCGACAGGCGGACGCTGACGTCCACGTCGCCGAGACCGGCATCGTCGAGGTCTCGACGCAGCGCGTCCGTGTCGGGGGCCGGCAACGCCCCGGCGACGGTGATGGTCAGGCCGCTCGACGTCTGGGCGACGCCGACCAAGGACCACCCGGCCGGCTCCGCCCACGAGGTGGCCACCCGCGCTGCCGTCGCCTCGTTCGACCGAGCGGTGGTGAGCCGGGCGGTCGCGAAGGCCAACGGGAAGGCGATCAACACCACGAACACGATGACGACGGCGATCGCCCTGCGGCGCGAGAAGTGGGCGACCGAGTCGTCGGCGGCGTGCCGGTGGAGCTGGAAGATCGACATCACCACCACACCGGTCAGCAGGATGGCGGCCACGTTGGTGAGGAACAGGAGCAGCGCCCCCCATGCCTCGTGCGGCGCGCCTCCTTCCAGCGTGAGCCCGACCACGGCCAGCGGCGGCACCAACGAGATGGCGATGGCCACGCCCGGCAACGTGTCGCTCACGTCGTCGCGGCACTGTGCGAACGCCCCCACCGCGCCCGTCGCCACTGCAGCCAGCAGATCGATGAGTCGCGGGTTCACGCGGGCCGCCACCTGTGAGCTGGTGGCGGCCACCACGTCGGTGGGGCTGATGAGGCCCATCAGGAAGCCCACTGCGATCGCCGCACATGCACCACCCACCACCAACGCCACGCTGCGCACCAGGTTCGCCCGGTCGGCCGTGGTGATGGCCAGCACCGTGCCCATGATCGGTGTCATCAGCGGGGCGACGATCATCGCTCCGATCACCGTGGCGGTCGAGTCGCCCACCACACCGGCCGAGGCGATGACCGACGCCAGCACCAGCAGCACCCAGAAGCGACTCAGCTTGCGCGACGCCTCGTCGCCCTCGAAGAACAGGTGGTCGCGCATGCGTGCGAGATCGTCGATGGTGCTGGCCGGCATTGCCCCTCCTCGTGAACGGCGCCATTGTGGCGGGCGCGTGGCCCGCCGTTCGTCACCCCTGTGGGATCAAACCCCGAGCGAGCTCTTCGCGGCCTTCTCGAACAGGCCGTGGGGCATCAGCCGTTTGGCGATGAGGCCGACGCGTTCGTCGTTGTTGCCCACACTGATGCGCCGACGCGGCTTCTTCGCCGACAACACCTTGGCAGTGAGCTCGGCGATCTTCTTCGGGTCGGCGCCTTCGCGCTCGTCCTTCTCCATCAACGCGACGGCCTTGTCGTTCGCCGCCTGATAGGCCGGGTCGACCTCGATCTTGTCGCGGGCGGCGGTGAAGCCGGTGGCGAAGTTGCCGGGCTGGATGAGCGTGACGTGAATGCCGAACGGAGCGACCTCGTAGGCGAGCGCTTCGGCATAGCCCTCGAGAGCGAACTTGCTCGCGCTGTAGAAGGCCTGGAAGGGGATGCCGATCTCGCCACCGATGGAGCTCATCAGCACGATGCGGCCGCCGCCGTTGGCCCGCATGATGGGCAGCACCTCCCGCACCACGCGCACGCAGCCCCAGAAGTTCGTCTCCAACTGCGCCTTGGCCCGGTCGATGGGTGTGTTCTCCACCGGCCCGGCGATGCCCCAACCGGCGCACGCCACGAGCGCGTCGATGCGGCCGTGCTCGGCCAACACGGCGCCGACGCCGTTCGTCACCGAGGCGTCGTCGTCGACGTCCATGACGGCACCCTTCCAGGCGCTGCCGCCCGTGCCGCGGCGGCTCGCTCCGACCACCGTCCACCCTGCCTGCGGAAGGTGCTCGGCGATGGACCAGCCGATGCCGCTGGACGCACCGGTGACCAGCGCGACACGCGAGTTGTTTCCCATGGATGCTGTCTAGCGCGTCGACCCGAGGGCCGCGAGCAGGCCCCGCCCGACGGCGCACAGGTCCAGTTCGGCCACCAGCCCGCTGGCGCCGGGGAACGTCAGGCTGCGCCGCCGGGCGGTCGTCGTCGCCTCGACCCACGACGGCACGGCGATCACGTCGAAGCGAGCCACGAGGAGGGCGAGGCGCCGGTCGTCGACATCGACGAACGCGGCGAGTGCGGGCGAGCCGGTCGAGGCGAGGCCGAGGTGTCGGGCGAGGCACACCAATGGCACGGTGCGTCCGCCGGACTCGAAGAACCCCAGCACGCTGTCGCCGCTGTCGAGGTGCACGGCATCGGCCGGCACCGGGCCGACGCCGACGATCTGCTCCACCGGGGTGGCGAACTCGATGGCCTCGTCACCCTCCCCCACCACGTATCGCAGGTACCGCACGGCGTCGGCAGCACTGCGGCCGATGGTCACCGCAGCATCGTCGAGCGGTGTCGTCGTGTCGTCCTGCCCGTCACGGCTGGCCACGTTCAACCGCCCGAGCGTGGCCATCTCCGGGTCCGCGCCCAGAGCCTGGTGGTCGAGCACCAGGTGCAAGCCACCGTCGGGCAACTCGAACACCGACGAGAACCGCGTCGGGTCGGCAAGGCCGAGCGGCGGCAGCGGCCGCATGGACTCCAGCGGAACGCGCTCCAGCCCCACCACCTCGCTCACTGCGAACACCACGTGGCCGTCGGAGTACTTCACCACCAGCCCGTCCGTGATGTGGTCGATGGCGCCGAGGCCGGTGAGGGCGAGCAGGTCCACCACCGGCACGTCGTTGCCCATGTACGGGGTGTGACCCAGCGCGGGTCCCCCCGGTGAGCACCGACGCCGTGACCGTCACCGCGGGCGCCACCGCGACGACGAAGTTCGAGTCGAGCGCGAAGCGATGGGTGCCGCACCGCACCAGCAGTTCCGAGGCGGCGGCCGATGCCGTACGAGCCGCATCCTGCCCCGGCACGTCGTCCCGCGTCCGCCGGTCGGTGGCGACCACCACGTCGAGAGCGCCCAACGCGTCGAGGTCCACGACGGTGACGGTGCGGTCGTCGAGCCGACAGACGCTCGTGGCGCAGCCTGCGTAGGCCCCGTCGGCGTCGATCCGTTGCAGATCGGCGTCGGCCAGCACGACCACGTCACCCACGCGGTCCACGGCCAGCGCGAATCGGCACCCGTCGGCTTCCACGACGGCCACCACCGGCAGATCGGTCGACGACCGACCGCCCAACACCGCACCGAGGTCACACACCGCCACCACGTCGCCGCGCAGGTCGAACGTGCCCAGGCACGACACGTGCGCGCCGAGCACAGGTGCGTCCTCCGCCGGCGCGGGTACCACCTCCACGAGGTGCTCCACGGACAGGCCGAACCACGAGCCGTCGACCTCGACAAGGCCGTACGTGCCGCTGCCCCCGGTCACGACAGGACGGCCGACTTCGACGCGATCTCGTCGGCCAACCGCTTGGCCGCTGCTGCCAGGTTCTGCTGCGCAGCGGCGACCGCCCCCGCGTCGGCGAGCGCGGTCGCAGCATCGCCCAGCGCCGCGCCGATGTCGGTGAACAGCGACTGCGCCTGACCCGATGCGGCCAGGACCTGCACGGTGGATTCGTTCGTGGTCGACGCCAGTTCGGCCACTCGCTGCGCCGCGGTCACCGACCGCTCGGCCAGCTTGCGCACCTCGGCGGCGACCACCGAGAAGCCCACACCGTGCTCGCCGGCGCGCACGGCCTCGATGGCGGCATTGAGCGCGAGCAGGTTCGTCTGTCCGGCGATCTCGCCGAGGATGCGAGCCTGCTCGGCGATCGCCGCGACCATCTTCTCGGCCTGCTGCGCGCCGTCCAACGCCTCGGCGGCCGACAGCGAGCCCGACGCGGCGTGCCCGAGGGCGCCGTCCGTCATGCGCGCGGCCACGGCGATGCCGC
>CBHWEI010000295.1:0-4631 GCA_966112835.1 uncultured Acidimicrobiaceae bacterium | reverse complement strand
CCGCTGCGCAGCTCGTCGGTGCGGTGGCGGCGCTGCTCGCGCTTGTGGCGCTCCTCCAGCTGCTTGCGGCCGCTGCCGCGCTCGCTGTTCATGGCCGCCACCCGAGCTTCCAGCTCCTCCACCTCGCGGGCCTGCCGTTCGGTGAGCGGGCCGGCCGCGGCGTCGATGAGCGCATTCAGTTCGCCGCACAGACGGGCCACGGTGTTGCCGGTGCCGTCGAGGCGGTGGGGCAACGACGCGAACGCCTGCCGCCGCTGCACCAGGTCGGGGTCGCTGGCCAGCACCCGGGCGCGGGTGAGGTTGCCCTCGGCGGCGTGGGCGGCCAGCTCGGCCTGTTCGGTCGGCACACCCTCGGCGACCAGCACGTCGCGGACCACGGCGTCGGTGATGGACGTGAAGTTGATGCGCACGCAGCGCGAGGCGACCGTGATGAGCTCGGGGCTGACCTGGTCGGCGAGGACGACGAACACGGCACTCGCCGGCGGCTCCTCCAGCGTCTTCAGCAACCGCGCCGCACCCGTGGCGTCGAGCAGGTGGAACTCGTGCAGCACCAGCACCTTTCGGCTGCCCTCCACGGGCGCCAGCGAGGCGGAGCGGATGACGTCGCTCACCTGATCCTTGCTGATGGTGGCGCCGGCGCGTCGCACCTCCAGCACGTCGGGGTGCTCGCCTGCGAGCGCCAGCCGTGCGTCGCGGGCGTCGGCGTCGTCGACACCGGCCAGCAGCAGCGCGGCGAAGGCGCGCGCCGCTTCGTCCTTGGTCGACCCCGGCGGCCCCACGAACAGGTAGGCGTGAACTGGGTTCGCCGCGGCGCGTGTGAGCGCCTCGACCGCACGCGGCTGGCCGACCACGCCGTCCCACACCGAGCGGGTGTACTCGGCGAACACTAGAGACCCATCCGATCGAGCACTGCTCGGCGGATGGCGATGGCGACGCCCTCGATGTCGAGCGACCCGTCGATGACCACCCAGCGGTCGGGCTCGGCGGCGGCCATGGTGCGGAAGCCGTCGCGCACCCGCTGGTGGAAGCCGGGGTCCTCCTGCTCGAACCGGTCCAGCTGTCGGCCGCGCATGCGCCGCTCGAGCACCTCCGACGGCGCGTCGAGCAGTAGCACGAGCTCGGGCCACAGCCCGTCGACGGCCCAGTCGTTGATGCGCCGCACCTGGTCCAGGTCCAGCCCGCGGCCGTAGCCCTGGTAGGCGAGCGTGGAGTACACGGTGCGGTCGCTCACCACGTGGCGGCCGGCGGCCAGGGCGGGGGCGACCACCTGCTCGATGTGCTGGGCCCGATCGGCTGCGGCCAGCAGCGCCTCGGCACGGTGCGCGAGGTGCGTGTGTGCCGTGTCGTGGAGGATGTCGCGGATGCGCTGGCCGATGTCGGTGCCCCCGGTCTCGCGGGTGAGCACGGCGCCCAGGTCGCGGGCGAGACGGGCCGCGTGAGTGCTCTTCCCGCACCCCTCGGCGCCCTCGAAGGCGATGTACCGGCCGGTCGACATATCGAGGCGCACCATATCGGGCGGGCGCTCGATCGTCCGAGATGCGCTACGCTGGACGTGAGATTGTAATCCCGAAATGTGAGACACCATGTGGATCCCCGTCACCCTCGTCGCCGCCGCCTTCCAGACCAGCCGCACCGCGCTCCAGCACCGACTGCGCGCCCTGCTGTCGGTCAGCGGCGCCGGCTTCGTGCGCTACCTGTACGGGGCTCCGCTGTCCACGCTCGCCGTGCTCATCGCCTGGCGGTCCGGCGTCGCCTGGCCGCACATCGAGGCCCGGTTCTGGCCCGTCATCGCCGGTGGCGGCATCGCCCAGATCCTGGGCACCATCTTCCTCATCCGCGCGTTCGACGCGCGCGACTTCGCCACCGGCACCGTGTTCTCGAAGACCGAGGTGGTGCAGGTGGCCGTGTTCTCCACCGTGCTGCTGGGCGAGCCGCTGGCCTGGGGCGGCTGGGTGGGCGCGCTGGTGTGCATGGTGGGCGTCTCCCTGTTGGCCACCAAGGGCCGCATGCTGTCGCTCGCCGCACTGCGCGAGCCGGCCGCGTGGTACGGCCTGGCCGCCGGCGGCCGCTTCGGGCTGGCGTCCATCGGCATCCGCGGCGCCACCAAGGCCCTCACCGACAGCCCGTCGGTGATGCGCGCCCTGGTGACACTGGCGGTCATGAACACCATCCAGACCGTGGTGCACGGGGGCTACCTGCTGGTGCGCGAACGCGAGCAGCTGAAGCTGTCGGTGGTGCACTGGCGCAGCAGTTCCGTGGTCGGCGTGCTGTCGGTGTGCGGCTCGGCCGGTTGGGCCATCGCCCTGTCGCTGGAGAACGCCGCCAAGGTGCGCACCCTGGGCCAGGTCGAGCTGCTGTTCACCTTCGCCGTGTCGCGGTGGTGGTTCCACGACCGCCACACCCGCGCCGAGTACGCGGCCAGCGCGCTGGTCGTCGTCGGCGTGGTGCTGGTGATGGTGCTCGGCTGAGCGGGACGGCTCCGTTGAGCGAGCGGCTCGGCGGGCCGGTCAGGCCTTCTTCTTCGGTGCTGCCTTCTTGGCGGCAGCCTTCTTCGCCGGAGCGGCCTTCTTGGCTGCTGCTCGCTTGGTGGCGGCAGCCTTCTTCGCCGGCGCGCCACCCTTCTCGATGATGGCTTCGCGGCGCAGGGCGAGCAGCTCGTAGGCCCGCTCGGGCTCCATCGCCTCGAGGCGATCGCCCTTCGACAGGGACGCGTTCGTCTCGCCGTCCGTGACGTACACGCCGAACTTGCCGTCCTTGGCCACCACGGCCTTGCCGCTCACCGGGTCGACGCCGAACTCCTTCAGCGGGCCCTTCGCCGCCATGTTGGCGCCGCCACCGCGACGGAACACCTTCGGCTGGCTGAAGATCTGCACCGCCTCGTCGAGCGAGATGGTGAGCAGCTGCTCCTCGCTGGTGATGTTGCGGAAGTCCTTGCCCTTCTGCACGTACGGGCCGTAGCGACCGTTGTTGGCCAGGATCTCCTGCCCGTCGGACGGGTCGGTGCCCAGCGAGCGCGGCAGTGTGAGCAGCTCGCGCGCCTCGTCGATGGTCACCCGCTCGAACACCATGGTCTTGAACAGGCTGGCCATCTTCGGCTTCTCCAGCCCGGGCGGCAGGTTGTCGGGCGCACCCCACTGCACGTACGGGCCGTAGCGGCCGTTCTTGGCGAACACCGGGTAGCCGTCGAGCTCACCGATGGGCTCGTCGCTCTTCGGGGCGGCCAGCAGCTTCAGCGCCATCTCGAGTGTCAACTCGTCGGGCGTCAGGTCGTCGGGCACGCTGGCGGTGTCGTCGCCGCGCTTCACGTACGGGCCGTACTTGCCCGGCTTCACCACCACCTCGTTGCCGTCGGGGTCGAGCCCGATGGGGAAGGTGTTGATCTCGGCGGCGTCGATGTGGTCGAGGTTCTCCTCCACCAACCGCTTCAGGCCGGGCAGGTGCTCGGCCTCGTCACCGAAGTAGAAGTGCTGCAGCCAGTCCTGCTTCTGCCGCTCGTTGCGGGCGATGGAGTCGAGGTCCTCCTCGATGCGCGCCGTGAACGCGTAGTCCACGAGGCCGTCGAAGTGCTTCTCCATGAGGCCGATGACCGCGAACGCCGTCCACGTGGGCACCAGGGCCTGGCCCTTCTTCCACACGTAGCCGCGGTCCTGCACGGTCTGGATGATGGACGCCCACGTGCTGGGGCGACCGATGCCCAGCTCCTCCAGCCGCTTCACCAACGACGCCTCGGTGTAGCGAGCCGGCGGCACGGTGGCATGACCGTTCGCGCTGAGCTCGGCCACGGGCACGCCGTCGCCCACCTTCAGCGGCGGCAGCAGCGCTTCCTTCTCTTCCTCGTTCTCGGCCTCGTCGGTGCTCTCGACGTACACCTGGCGGTAGCCGGGGAACGTGATGGTGGTGCCGCTGGCGGCGAACTCGCAGTCGGTCGAGCCGCTGCCGGCTTCGGCGACCGCGGCCGCGAGGCGCACGCTGACGGTGGTGCCGTTGGCATCGGCCATCTGCGACGCGAGCGTGCGCTGCCAGACGAGGCGGTACAGCGACAGCTCCTGGCCGTTCAGCTCGGCCGACAACTGGTCGGGGCTGCGCAGCGGGGTTGTGGGGCGGATGGCCTCGTGGGCCTCCTGCGCGTTCTTCACCTTCGTGCTGAACTGGCGTGGCGCCGGCGACAGGAAGTTGGCGCCGAAGCTGCGCTGCACCTCGGCCCGCACCGCGCCGAGTGCTTCGTCGCTGAGCACGACGTTGTCGGTACGCATGTAGGTGATGTAGCCACGCTCGTAGAGGCCCTGGGCGATGCGCATCACCTGCGCCGCGCCGAGGCGGAGCTTGCGGCCGCCCTCCTGCTGGAGGGTGCTGGTCATGAACGGCGCCTTCGGGCTGCTGCGGTACGGCTTCTCCTCCACCGAGCGCACGGTGAAGTCGGCCGACTCGAGCGCCGTGGCCAGCGAGCGTGCCCGACCTTCGGGGATGACCACCACGTTCTTCTTCGGGCGGCCGTCGGAGGTGAAGTCCTTGCCGGTGGCCACCTTCGTGCCGTCGACCGCGACGAGTGTGGCGGTGAAGGCCGGGCTGGTGCCGGTGAGGAGATCGATGTCCCAGTACGGCGCGGTGACGAACGCGATGCGCTCGCGCTC
>CBHWEI010000294.1:0-4632 GCA_966112835.1 uncultured Acidimicrobiaceae bacterium | reverse complement strand
ACACCACGTCGACGTCGTTCACGCTGTCGAGCGCGGTGGCGTTCACCCGCTCGCCGAGCGCGGTGACCGGCTTGTGCAGGCCCGGCGTGTCGACGAACACCAGCTGCGACTCGGGCGTGGTGTGCACGCCCATCACCCGGGTGCGGGTGGTCTGCGGCTTGTCGCTGACGATGCTGACCTTGTGGCCGCACATGGCGTTCACCAGCGTGCTCTTGCCGACGTTGGGTCGGCCGACGAGGGTGACGAATCCGCTGCGCATCAGGCCGTGCACGCTACCGGCGGCGCGGGCCGCACAGTTCCGGTGGGCGCTGCCCGGCGACCCCTCACCCGGCGACGGTGGTGCTCGAGGTGGTGCTGCTCGCCTGCGTGGGTGCGCCCTCCACCAGCGACACGAAGTCGTTGCGCGACAGCGACTGGCCCGCCGGGGTGAGGGCGCCAGACGGCTTCTGCACCGCGAGATTGAACTGCACCTGGCCGATGCCGCGGCTGTCGGTGAGCGTCAACACCAGTTGGGCCGTGGCGAGTCGCTGGTCGGCCACGGGCATGCCGTCGAAGAAGCCTTCGGGCAGCACCACGATGGCGACGCCGGCGTTGTTGTCGGTGGCACGGATCTCGACGTCGTCGGGCAACGCGTTGCGCAGGCCGACGCCCAACTCGTTGTTCGGCGGGCCGGCCTGCAGCGCGGCGACGATCTGGCCCAGCGACGGCCCGGCCGGCAGCGGCGTGGGCACGAAGTTCAGCTGGCCGCTGGTGATGAAGTACAGCCGCACGGTTTCCGTAGGCACGCCGGTGGTGCTGGTGTCCAGCCCGGTCGTGGTGGTGGCCAGCTCGGTGGTGGTGGGGGCGATGGTGGTGGTGCTGGGCAGGGTCTGGTCCAGCCCGAACGGCGGGTCCACCTTGTCGACCTTGCCGTCGCCCACCACGCTGCACGCGGCCATGGCCATGGCCACTGCGACGAACGAGCCGGCGATGAGCAGTAGTCGGGCGCGCATCACACCACCTCCGGGAAACTGACCTTGAACCGTGCGCCGCCGCCGGGGCGGTCTTCCACCCACGCCTCGCCGCCGTGGGCGTGCGCGTGCTCGGCCACCAGCGACAGGCCCAGGCCGGTGCCCACGCGGTGGCGTGCGGCACTGCCACGAGCGAAGCGCTCGAAGATGCGTGACCGCTCGCCGCGCGCCACGCCGGGGCCGGCATCGTCGACCGTGAGCACCATGGCGCTGCGGCCCTGCGCGTCGAGCGACACGCGGATGGGCCCGCCGCCGTGCTCGCGGGCGTTCTCGAGCAGGTTGGCCAGGATGCGTTCGAAGCGCAGCTTGTCGATCTTGGCCAGTGGGGCGAGCTTGCGATCCACCTCGATGGGCACGTCGCCGAAGCCGTAGCGCTGGGCGATGCGCGGCAGCAGCTCGCGCATGTCCACCTCTTCGCGGTGCAGTTCGGTGCTGCCGGCGTCGATGCGTGACAGCTCGAGCAGGTCCATCACCATGTGGTCGAAGCGGCGCACCTGGCTGACCACCACGTCGAGCGCCTGCTGCGTTCGGTCGGGCAGGTCGTCGCGGCGGCCGTCGAGCACCTCCACCGCGGCCGTGAGTGCGGTGATGGGCGAGCGAAGTTCGTGGCTGACGTCGCTGGCGAAGCGGGCCTCGCGCTCCAGACGGGTCTGCACCGCGTCGGCCATGTCGTTGAACGACCGGGCCAAGCGGTCCAGGTCGGGGTCGTTCTCGTGCGGCATGCGGGTGTCCAGGCCGCCGCCGGCGATGTCACCCGCTGCGGTGGCCACGCGCGACAGCGGCCGCAGCAGGCGGCGGCTGGCCCACCAGCCGAGGAAGCCGGCCAGCAGCATGGTGACGCCCGAGCCCACGAGCAGGGCCGTGGCGATGCGGCTGATGGTGCGCTGGGTGCTCTCCATGGGGAACGCTTCCAGGTACTGGGCGTTCACCGACGGCATGTTCACGCCGACGGCCACGTACGGGTCACCGCGGTACTCGAAGCGTTGCTGGGCGCTCTGGCCCTGGGCCACGGCGGTGCGCAGCTCGAGCGGGAACGTGTCGAGCGAGTAGCGGCTGTCGGCGGTGAACTGCACCCCGTCGAGCACCAGCACGGGGAAGCCGCCGCTCTCGGTGCGCAGCGTGGCGACGTCGAACTGGTCCTCCACCAGCAGCTGGTCGCGGACGGTCCTGGCGTTGGTGAAGGCCTGGGTCTGTGCGGTCTGTTGCCGCTGGTCGATGAGGAACGACCGGGCCACGGCGTACGTGACCACGGCAAGGCCAAGGCCTGCCACCAACGAGGTGAGCGAGAAGAACAGGGTGACGCGGGTGCGCAGGCGCAGGGTGCGGCGGCGTCGCGTCGTGTTCATCACCCCCAGTGTGGCCGATGGGCCACCCTCACCAGGATCAGGCGGCGTACCCGACGATGGGGAAGGCCTGCTCGTCGTCCTGCAGCACCGGTGCGACGGTGTCGAGGTCGGACAGCACCAGCTCGGCACGCATGATCAGCTCGCTGCACACGAAGGCGATGCGGTGACCCGTGGCGTGCACGGCGTCGGCCAGGGCCCGCAGGCCCTTCAGGCCGGCCTCGGTGATGACCGTGACGGCGCTGAGGTTGACGATGAGCCCGTACGTTCTGGGCAACGGCATGCAGGCGGCCGACAGGGCGGCGGCGTGGTCCTCGGTGGCGAGGGGGCCGGCGACCGCCACGGCAACGTGATGCCGGTGCAGATCGGTGTGGGCGGTGAGGGCTGGTGCCAGCATGTCGCAACCTCCGTGGCTGGATGGGTTGTGGCGTTGGACGCCGGGTGCTGCCCGCAGGTTCCGCTGCCGGTGGGGCACCAGGGGGAGGAAGGTACCCCACCAGAGCAGCGTGAACAGGTGTGATCTTGAAGCGCCTGTGTGACCGATCCCCGCCCGTTGTGTGCGATTTCTGTAACAGAATCGGGGGAGCGGGGTCGTTCTGCCAGAGTGTGGCCGTGAACTCCCTGCTCTTCATCGAGGACGACGACGCCATTCGACTGGCCCTCTCGTTGGCGCTGGAGGACGAGGGCTACGAGGTGCGCCAGGCACCCGACGGCCGCACCGGCCTGACGCTGTTCCACGAGCGCGAGCCCGACCTGGTGCTGCTCGACCTGCGCCTGCCCGACCTGTCGGGGTTCGACGTGTGCCGCCAGCTGCGGGCCACCAGCATCGTGCCCATCATCATCGTCACCGCCCAGACCGACACCTACGACCTGGTGGCCGGCCTGGAGGCCGGGGCCGACGACTACGTCACCAAGCCGGTGGTGCCCAAGGAGCTGGCCGCGCGCATCCGTGCCGCGCTGCGCCGTGTGCACCTGCACCACGAGGCGTCGGTGGTGGCCACGTCGGCCACGAAGTTCGGCGACATCGAGCTGCGCCGCGAGCAGGGCATCGTGTTGAAGGCGGGCGTCGAGCTGAACCTCACCAAGACCGAGTACCGCCTGCTGTGCGAGTTCGCCGACCACGCCAACGCCGTGCTGTCGCGCGACCAGCTGCTCGAGCGGGTGTGGGGCTACGAGTACCTGGGCGACTCACGCCTCGTCGATGCCCACGTGCGCCGCTTGCGGGTGAAGATCGAGGACCAGCCCGACGACCCGAAGCTCATCGTGACGGCACGAGGCATCGGCTACCGCCTCCTCACCTGAGGCCCTTTTCGCCCGAACCGAAGTTCTGCGTGACGGGGCCTTTCCTCCCGAACTTAAGTTCTGCGTGACGGGCGCATTCTCCCGAACTTAAGTTCTGCGTGACGGGGCCTTTCCTCCCGAACTCGAGTTCTGCGTGACTGGCCAGGCGGGTCCGGTCAGGGGAGGACCTTCAGCCAGCCGCTCGTGGGGTCGGTGATGATCCACACCTCGCTGGTGACGCTGCTGCCGTCGGCAGCGGAGATTGTGGCGAACAGGGCCATCACGCCGCTGGGAGAGACCGAACTGCTCCACGACCACTCGCCGCCGCTGGCGTTGCCGACCTCGCCCACCTTCTCCCACGTGGCGCCCAGGTCGGTGGTGCGGTACTGGCGGGCACCCTGCGGGTCGCACATCACGGCGATGGCCTCGGTGGCGTTCAACGGCGACAGACCGCACAGGCGCACACCGGGGTTGCGGAGGTCGATGGGTTCGGGCGGCGCGACGTCGACGAACGGCGTACCACCGCTGGCGGCGACGGCCAACACCTGTTGCGGTTCGGCGTCGCCGCCCCATGCACCGGTCTGTGACTGCATCCACACCGGGCCGCCGGCGGCGGGACCGGACAGGAAGATGTCGCCGCCGCGTCCCCCGGCCGGTGTGGACCACGGCGAGACGGTGCCATCGTCGTGCAGGCGCAACGTCGTGCCGCCGCGGTCGTTCTCGGCCACCAGCACGTCGGTGCCGTCGAATGCCGCGGTGAGGGTCACGTCGTTGCCCCCCGCGCCCGTAGGCCCGGCGGCCTCGGTGGGGCGGGAGGGGGACGCCCCGCTTGGGGAACGCCACACCCCGGCGGGGGAGGCGGTGGGTGCCGCTGCGCGGGCCCACGGTGAGGGGGGCGGGGTGGCGCGGGGGGGCAGCCGCCTACGGGGCACCCGCCGCGGGGCGGACCGCCGACCGCGAGGGCACCACGTCCCACCCCTCCGTCGGCACGATGCCCG
>CBHWEI010000293.1:0-4634 GCA_966112835.1 uncultured Acidimicrobiaceae bacterium | reverse complement strand
CCAAACGCGAGCACCGTTCAGAGATTTGCTCAGCAGTCTCCTAGCGCAGCTGCGCGCCGAGCTTGCCGACACCGGCGATGATCTTGTCGCGCACCGCCGCCACATCGGCGTCGGTGAGCGTGCGGTCCGGCGCCTGCAACCGCAGGCGGTACGCCAGGCTGCGGCTGCCCTCGGCCACACCCTTGCCGCGGTAGACGTCGAACAGCGCGAGCTCGATGAGACCTCCGCCGGCACTCTGGCGGATGGCCTTCTCGACCTTCTCGGCCGACACCGTGTCGGGCACGGCGAAGGCGAGGTCGAAGTCGCTGGACGGGAACCGGCTGGTGGGCCGCCACTGCGGCACCTTCGGCTCGGCGGCCAGCAGCACCGACAGGTTCAGCTCCAGGATCGCGACCCGCTCGCTGATGCCGTACGCGTCGAGCGCGTCGGGGTGCACCTCGCCCACCGCACCGACCACGTCCTTGCCCGCGGACAGCGTGGCGGAACGGGTGGGGTGCAGGCCGGCCGGCACCTTCGACTGGTCGACGCGGGCGCCCCAACCCATGGCGGACACGAGCTCGCGCCAGACCGTCATGGCAGCCATGGCGTCGCGACCGGCCAGCACGACGGCGAGCGCCTCGTACTCGGCGGGCAGCACATCGTCGCTGGGCGGGTACACGTGCCCCACCTCGAACAGCGCCACCCCGTTGCTGCGGTGCGACTCGTTGTACTCCACGGCCTTCAGCAGACCGGGCCGCAGCGACGTGCGCAGCACGTCGTCGCCCACCACCAGCGGGTTCAGCAGGCGCACGGCCTCGGGCGGCAGCCCGGCGCGCTCGAGGTCGCCGGCAGCGAGGAACGGGTGCGGGATGGCTTCGCTGATGCCCAGACCGAGCAGGACCTCGCGCAAGCGGCGCCGACGGTGCTGCACCGGCGTGAGACCGCCGGGCACGGTGCTCTTCGGCACGGTCTTGCCCAGCTTGCCGTAGCCGAAGTGCCGGGCGACCTCCTCGACGATGTCGATCTCGAGCGTGCAGTCGGGGCGCCACGACGGCACCGTCACCTGCACATCGCCGTCGACCAGCTGGCAGGCGAAGCCGATGGGCTCGATGAGCGACACGATCTGCGCCGCCGTGAACGGCGTGCCCAGCAGCGCACCCACCCGGGCGGGCCGGACGGTGATGGTGGTGGGCGTGGGCAGGTGCTCGGTGCGCGCATCGACCATGCCGGAATGGACCACGAGATCGGGGCACGTGAGGCGCAGCAGTTCGACGAAGCGGGCGATGGATCGCTCGATGCCGAACGGGTCGACGCCGCGCTCGAACCGGGCCGACGCCTCGCTGCGCAGGCCCATGCGGGCCACCGAGCGCAGCACGCCCATGGGCTCGAACCAGGCGGTCTCGAGCGCGATGGTGGTGGTCTGCTCGCTGATCTCGGTGTTCTGGCCACCCATGATGGCGGCGATGCCGATGGGGCGATCGGTGGCATCGCAGATGAGCAGATCGTTGGCCGTGAGGGTGCGCTCGACGTCGTCGAGCGTCACGATGGTCTCGCCGTCGGCGGCCATGCGGATGCGGAACCCTCCCCCGCCCAGCGTGTCGAAGTCGTACGCGTGGTTGGGCTGGTTGGTCTCGAGCATGACGTAGTTGCTGACGTCGACGACGTTGTTGATGGCCCGCATACCGGCAGCCGCGAGGCGGCGCGCCATCCAGTCGGGCGACGGACCGACCACCACGTTGCCGATGACCACCGTGGTGAACCGGGCGCAACGGTCGCCGGCGAGGATCTCGACCGGCGCACTGCGGGCCGGCTCGACCGGTTGCAGCACATGCGGGGCACCACCGAGCGCGACACCGAAGTGGGCCGCGAGGTCGCGCGCCACACCCAGGTGGCCGTAGGCGTCGGGGCGGTTGCGGAGCACGTCGAGGTCGTAGACGATCTCCTCGCCCAGGCCGAGCGCGTCGCCGTACGGGACACCGAGCGGCGTGCCCTCGGGGAGGATGAGGATGCCCGAGTGGTCGTCGCCCAGACCCAACTCGCGGGCCGAGCAGAGCATGCCCTCGCTGGGGATGCCGAGGATGGGCTTCGGTTCGATGGCGCGGCCGTCGGGCATGACGGTGCCGGGCGTGGCGAGCGGGATGACGTCGCCGGGCTGCATGTTGAACGCGCCGCACCACACGTGCCGCTCGACACCGTCGCCGGCGTCGACGAACACGCGGTGCACCTTGGCCGCGTCGGGGTGCCGCTCGGTCTTCAGGACGCGAGCGGTGACCACGCCGGGCACGGTGGCGCCGACGTGCTGCACGTCCTCGACCGCGAGGCCGAGGTGGGTGATGGCGTGCTCGATGGCGTCGATGTCGTCGCCGACCGGCACCAGGTCGTTGAGCCAGGAATGAACGATCTTCACGTGTCCGCCCTTCTCAGAACTGCTCGATGAAACGGATGTCGTTGACGTACATCTCGCGGACGTCGCCGACCGCGTGACGCTCCTTGGCCATGCGGTCGATGCCGAAGCCGAACGCGAAGCCGCTCCACTCCTCCGGGTCGAGCCCGCCGGCGCGCAGCACGTTGGGGTGCACCATGCCGCAGCCACCCAGTTCGAGCCAGTCGCCCGACGGCGTCTGGATGTCGAACTCGGCGGACGGCTCGGTGAAGGGGAAGTAGCTGGGGCGCAGGCGGCTGCCGAAGCCCTCGCCGAAGAACGCCTTCGTGAACGAGTCGATGGTGCCCGCCAGGTCGGCCAGGGTGATGCCGCGGTCGATGACGAGGCCCTCGATCTGGTGGAACACGGCCAGGTGGGTGGCGTCGGTGGTCTCGTTGCGGAACACCTTGCCCGGCATGATCATGTAGATGGGCGGCGGCACGTTCTGCATGACGCGGATCTGCACCGGGGAGGTGTGCGTGCGCAGCACCGTGCTGCCCGCAGTGCCGTGGTCCACGTAGAACGTGTCGTGCATGCTGCGCGCCGGGTGGTCGGGCGGCATGTTCAGCGCCTCGAAGTTGTACCAGTCGGTCTCGACCTCGGGGCCCTCGGCCACCTGGAACCCGAGGCCGACGAACACGTCCTCCAGCCGCTGCCAGGCCTGGGTGACGATGTGCGCGTGCCCGCGCGACGGCGACGTGAGCACCTCGGTGAGGTCGACCCGCTCGAGCTCGAGCTGCACGGCCCGCTCGGCACGCTTCAGCTCGCCGACCCGTGCCTCGATGGCCGCGGCGACGCGCTGGGTGGCCTCGTTGACGGCCTGACCGGCCGCCTTCTTCTCGTCGACGGTGGCCAACCCGCCGAGCTTGGTCTTGAAGTCGGCGAAGGGGCCTCTCTTGCCGAGCAGTTCGGTCTCGAGCGCCTGGGCCTCGGCCAGGCTGGTGACCCCGTCCAGGCGCGCGACCGCGGCGTCTGCGGCCGCGCGTACGTCGTCGATCATCGTTCTCTCCATCTCATCAGGCCATCTCATCAGGCCATCTCCCTGGCCATCACATCCAGCGGAACTGCAGTGCATTCCCCCGAGCGACCGTGGCGGCGTGACGCGTCAGCGCGTCGGCGCGCAACCCCGGAACACCCGGGGGCACCGAAATCGCTGCGTGAATCGCGGGACGGCCATTCCCATGACATTACCCGGCATGTCGCTGACGGGCGACCTCGAATGCGAGCACCGTGGCCGCCATGGCGACGTTCAGGCTCTCGGCGGCACCGGCGTGCGGGATGGTGAGCCACCCGTCGACCGGCGCGTCGTCGGGCACGCCGTGGGCCTCGTTGCCCATGACCACGGCCACCCGCGAGGTGAGGTCGGCGGCGGTGTACGGGGTGCCGTGGTGCGACGACGTGGCCCACACCGCCAACCCGGCGGCACGAACATCGGCGAGCTCGGCCGCGACCACCGGCACACGGAACAGCGAACCGGCCGTGGCCCGCACCACCTTCGAGTTGAACGGGTCGACCGAACCGGGCGTGAACACCACGGCGTCGGCACCGGCCGCCTCGGCCGAGCGGATGATGGTGCCGGCGTTGCCGGGGTCGGCGATGCGGTCGGCGACCATCACGAACGAGGCGTCGGCAGGAAGCGCAGACACGCGCTGGTGCACGACGGCGATGACCGGTTGCGGGTGTTCGGTACTGGCGACCCGCTCGAGGACGTTCGGTGCGAACTCGAACAGCGGCGCGGTGCACCGCACGGCGTCGGCGCCCGGCGCCACGAACTGCGCCTCGACCTCCCACCCGGCGGCGATGGCCTGGGTGAGCAGTCCGGCACCCTCGACGACGAACACACCTTCCTCGGAACGCGCACTGCGGCGCCCCAAGAGGCGCCGCAGTCGCTGTACCTTCGGGCTCGAATAGGTGAGCCCCGCAGGATGGGGGACGCTCAGAGCGCCGCCTTGGCCTGCTCGACGACGGCGGTGAACGCCGCCGGATCGGTGATGGCCAGGTCGGACAGCATCTTGCGGTCGACCTCGATGCCCGCAGCGTTCAGACCGGCGATGAACCGGCTGTAGCTGATGTCGTTCAGACGGCAGGCGGCGTTGATGCGCTGGATCCACAGGCGACGGAACTCGCCCTTCTTGGCGCGGCGGTCACGGAACGCGTACTGACCGCTCTTCATCACCTGCTCGTTCGCCGCCCGGACCGAACGGCTCTTGTTGCCGTAGTAGCCCTTGGCGCG
>CBHWEI010000292.1:0-4670 GCA_966112835.1 uncultured Acidimicrobiaceae bacterium | reverse complement strand
ATGTTCATCATCCCGGCCAAGCGGGTGGGCAAGCGGCTGCAGGAGATCCAGCGCCAGAACATGACCACCAACGCCGAGATGAACAACCAGATGGCCGAGCGGTTCAACGTGGCCGGCGCGTTGCTGGTGAAGCTGTTCGGCCGCCAGACCGACGAGGTCGACATGTTCTCGGGCCGCGCCGCGAAGGTGCGCGACACCGGCATCCGTGCAGCCATGTACGGCCGGGTGTTCTTCGTCGCCCTCGGTCTGGTGGGCGCGCTCGGTGCCGCTGCCATCTACGGCGTGGGTGCGCACCTGGTGGTCAGTGGCGACATCAGTTCGGGCACGCTCGTCGCCCTGGCCGCGCTGGTCACCCGGGTGTACCAACCGCTCACCGGCCTCACCAACGCCCGCGTCGACCTGATGACCGCCATGGTCAGCTTCGAGCGGGTGTTCGAGGTGCTCGACGCACCCGAGTTCATCCAGGACAAGCCCGGCGCGGTGGACCTGGTGTCGCCCACCGGCCTGGTCGAGTTCCGCGACGTGTGGTTCCGCTACCCGGCCGCCGCCGACGTCACCGTCCGGTCGCTCGAAGCGCCCGCCGCGCTCGCCGGCACCGACCCCGATCGCGATGTGCTGCAGGGCGTGACCCTCACCATCCGCCCCGGCGAGACCGTCGCCCTGGTCGGGTCGTCGGGCTCGGGCAAGACCACCCTGTCGGGCCTCATCCCGCGCCTCTACGACGTCACCGGTGGCGCCGTCCTGCTCGACGGCCACGACGTACGCGACCTCACCCAGCACAGCCTGCGCGAATCCATCGGTGTGGTCAGCCAGGACCCGCACCTGTTCCACGAGTCCATCGGCGCGAACCTGCGCTACGCCAAGCCCGACGCCACGGTCGCCGAGCTCGACGCGGCGTGCCGCGGGGCGCGCATCAGCGACACCATCGCCGAGCTGCCCGACGGCTACGACACCGTGGTCGGTGAGCGCGGCTACCGCCTGTCGGGCGGCGAGAAGCAGCGCCTGGCCATCGCCCGCCTGCTGCTGAAGAACCCGGCCGTGATGATCCTCGACGAGGCCACCAGCCACCTCGACAACGAGAACGAGGCGGCCGTACAGGACGCGCTCGAGAACGCGCTCGAAGGCCGCACGGCGCTCATCATCGCCCACCGCCTGTCCACCATCCGCGACGCCGACCGCATCGTCGTGCTCGATGGCGGTGTGGTGGTGGAGGAGGGCACCCACGAGGACCTCATGCGCCTCGACGGCGTCTACGCCGCTCAAGTGCGCGCCGGCGAAGCCGCCTTCACCGCCTGACCTGGCGGTTCGGGGAGGGTCACGGCGGTCTGTCACACCCCTTCGCGAGGATGAGCGCATGGACATCTTCCTGGTCGTTCTGCTCGTCGTCGCCGTTGCCACCCTGGTGTGGGCACTGGCCACCCGGCACACCCCCGTCGCGCCTGTCGCGCCCGTGGTCACCGCCACCGACCCGGCGGTGCAGGCCCAACTCGCCCAGCTCACCGATGCGGTGCAGCGGCTGGGCCAGCACTCGGCCCAGCAGTTCGGACGGGTGGGGCAGGCGCTGCACGAGCAGGCCCAGGTGTCGCGAGACCTGTACTCCACCACCAACAGCCTCCGCGAGGCGCTGGCCAACACCAACACCCGCGGCCAGTGGGGAGAGCGCATGGCCGAGGACGTGCTGCGCCTGGCCGGGCTGCTGCCCGAGGTGAACTACACCAAGCGTTCCGCCGTGGTGGGCGACGGCCGGGTCATCCCCGACTTCACGTTCCTGCTGCCCGACCAGCACGTGCTGTTCATGGACGTGAAGTTCCCCATCGACGGCTACCTGGCCTATCAGCAGGCCACCCGCGAGTTCGAGGCCGCGGCCGCTCGCGACTCGTTCATCAAGGCCGTGCGCGGCCACGTGCGCGAGCTCGCCCGCCGCGACTACGCGAAGGTCGACGATCGCCCGGCCATCGACAACGTGCTCATGTTCGTGCCCAACGAGACCATCGTCGGCTTCATCCACGAGCACGCCCCCACGCTCGTCGACGACGCGCTACGCGACCGGGTCATCCTCTGCTCGCCGCTCACGCTGTTCGCCTTCCTGGGTGTCATCCGCCAGGCGTTCGAGAACTTCCGTCTGGAACAGACCAGCCGCGAGGTGCTGGTGCTGCTCGGCCAGTTCGATGTGCAGTTCGGCAAGTACGCGGCGCAGGTCGAAAAGGTGAAGCGACAGCTCGACACACTCGTCGGCAGCATCGACGAACTGGCCGGCACCCGCCGGCGCCAGCTCGAGAAGCCGCTGCGCGACCTCGAGCAGCTGCGCCGCGAGCGCCACATCGAGGTCGCCGCCGACCTTCGCGAGGTCGACCTCCACGATCCGTTGGGCCTGGGCGCCCCCGACGCACGTCTCGGCGCCTGACGTAGCCTCTGGCCGATGACCGCCGTGCAGCCGCTCGACCCCACGCCCTCGGGCGTCGCCGCCGTGCGCGCGGTGCTCGGTGCGGCCTTCGCCGACGACCCGATGCTGCAGTGGATCTTCCGCGGCGTGGCCGCCCAGCCGCACGCCACCGCAGCGTGGATCGGTCTGTTCGTCGAGGCGCTGGCCGCGGCGGGCACGGTCGACGTGGTGCTCGACGAGGGCGAGGTGGTGGCCACCGCGATGTGGCGCACCGACGGCACTCCCATGCCGTTCTCGGAGTGGCCCAGCGTCGGCGGGCTCATGACGGCCATCCTCGGCCCCGAGCGCACCGCGCAAGTGGGCGCCGGATTGGGCGAGTTCGCCGCACACAAGCCCGACCCTCCGTACCACTACCTCATGTTCCTGGGTGTGCGACCCTCGCACCAGGGCCGTGGCCTTGGCCGCCTGCTGGTCACCGCCGGGCAGCAGCGTGCTGCCGCACAGGGGCAGGGCGTGTACCTCGAGAGCACCAACCCGCGGAACCTGCCGTTCTACGCATCGGCCGGGTTCACGTCGCTGGGCGAGTTCACCCTGCCGCCCGACGGCCCGCCCGCGTTCCGCCTGTGGTGGGCGTCATGAGCCAGGCCGCCCTCGAGTTCGAGTCCGACGCCGACCCCACCTACACGGTGGCCGAGCTGGCCGACGCCATCAACGGTTCGCTGCGGTCGCGGTTCGGCCAGGGCGTGTGGGTGCGTGGCGAGATCCAGGGGTGGAACGAACGCGGCGCGCACGCCTACTTCCGTCTGGTCGAGGTCACCGAGCAGGGCAAGGCCGTGCTGAACGTGCAGTTCTTCGCACCGCAACGCAACCGGCTGCGGTCGCTGCTGCTCAAGAACGGGCTGCACCTGGGCGACGGGTTGAAGGTGCGCATCTTCGGGCAGCTCGACTTCTTCGCCGGCGGCGGCACGTTGGGCCTGAAGATGAGCGGCATCGACCCCCGGTTCACGCTGGGCGAGATGGCCCTGCAGCGCGACGACGTGCTGCGCCGCCTGGGCGAGGCCGGCCTGCTGCAGCGCAACCGCAACACCGAGCTGTCGCTGGTGCCGCTGCGCATCGGCGTGGTCACCAGCAGCGCCAGCGCCGCGTGGGCCGACTTCGTGCACGAGCTCGAGCGCAGCGGGTTGGGTTTCCAGCTGCGCCTCATCGACGTGCGCGTGCAGGGCGAGACCGCCGTGCGCGAGGTCACCCGGGCGTTGCGCACGCTCACCCAGCACCCCGACCTCGATGCCGTGGCGCTCATCCGCGGCGGTGGCAGCCGCAGCGAGCTGGCCACGTTCGACGCCGAGGCCATCGCCATGGCCATCGCCCGTTCACCACTCCCGGTGTTCACGGGACTGGGGCACGAAGTGGATCGCAGCGTGGCCGACGAGGTGGCGCACACCGCGTCGAAGACGCCCACCGCCTGCGCCGCGGCACTGGTCGAGCACGTGCTGCGCTTCCGACAGCGGGTCGACGACGCCGCGCTGCAGCTGCAGCACCGTGCCGACGTGGCGTGGCAGCGTGCCGCCGGCGACGTGGGCACCGTGGCCCAGGGAATTCGTCACCGGGTGCTCGCCGCGGTGGCGCGCAGCGACGAGCGCCTGTCGTCACGCGGCGATCGCGTGCGCGGCGGCGCCGTCCGCGTGGTCGAACGCGCCGACGCCCGGCTGGCCACCGCTCAGGTCGCCCTGGCGCGGGTGCCGGCCCGCCTGCAGGCCGAGGAACGCCACCTGGCCGGCGTGGCCGAGCGGGTGCGTCTGCTCGACCCGGCCACCACCATGGCCCGCGGCTGGAGCATCACCCGCACCCCCGACGGCCGCACGGTCCGCGCCGCCGACGAACTGCAGCCCGGCGACCAGCTCATCACCACCTTCGCGACGGGCACGGCACGCAGCCGTGTCGAGGAGACCAACCCATGACCACCCCCGACGCCCCCCACGCTTCCGACGCCGCGCCCGTGGCGGCCGGCTACGCCGAAGCACTGGCCGAGCTCGACACCATCCTCGGCGAGCTCGACCGGGCCGACGTCGACGTCGACCTGCTCGCCGTCCGCGTGCAGCGCGCGGCCCAGCTCATCGCGTTCTGCCGCGATCGCATCGGCGCGGCGCGGGTGCAGATCGATGACGCGGTCGCCGGCCTGTCCGACGAGGGCTGAGCGCGGCCGCAACGCGGTGCCGCCCCCGTAACCTTCCGTCGTGACCTCGGCCGCTCCGCCTTCGCTCGCCGCCATCGCGGTCCGTGTGCAGGA
>CBHWEI010000291.1:0-4712 GCA_966112835.1 uncultured Acidimicrobiaceae bacterium | reverse complement strand
CGCGTCTTCTACCACGGCGCCTACAAGCCGCCGCGCGAGTTCAACTGGGTCATCGGCGTCGTGCTGCTCATGCTCACCCTGCTGCTCTCGTTCACCGGCTACCTGCTGCCGTGGGACCAGTTGGCCCTGTGGGCCGTCACGGTGGGTACCAACATGATGGGCTACACCCCCGTGCTCGGTACCCAGGTGCGATTCGTGCTGCTCGGCGGCAAGGAGATCGGTGGCGACACGCTGCTGCGTTGGTACGTGCTCCACGTGCTGATGCTGCCGTTCGTCATCGTCATCTTCATGGCCATCCACTTCTGGCGTGTCCGCAAAGACGGCGGCATCTCGGGTCCCCTGTGAGTGACGGAGGCGATCGATGACTGAAATCCCCGAACACCTCCTCAAGCGGGCGCAGGCCGCCCGCGAGAAGGCCGCCGCCGACAGCGGTGCCGACGCGGCTGCCCCGGCAGCCGCTGGTGCAGCCGCGGCCGACGAGCCCGCGGCCGACCCGCGCATCCCGGCCCACCTGCTCGAGCGCAGCAAGGCGCGCAAGGCCCAGGCCGAAGGCTCGGGCGGCGGCGCTGTCGCCGTGCAGGAGAAGGTGGCCAGCGTGGTCACCGCCGCGCCCGCCGGTGGCGGCGTGCCCGTGGGTGCCGGCCCCGGTGGTCACACCCAGCGCCTGCTCACCGTGGTGAAGAGCGGCTCCATCCAGGACGTGAAGGCCTCGCCGGTCGACAAGGTGCACACCTGGCCGCACCTGCTCGCCGCCGAGTTCGTCGCTGCCCTGGCCTGCCTGGCGTTCACCTTCTTCTTCAGCATCTTCGTGAACGCACCGCTGCTGCAACAGGCGAACATCAACAAGACGCCGAACCCGTCGAAGGCGCCGTGGTACTTCCTCGGCCTGCAGGAACTGCTCACCATGTTCCACCCGATGGTCGCCGGTGTGACCATCCCCGGCGTGGGCATGATCATCCTCATCCTGGCTCCGTTCATCGACAAGAACCCCTCCAACAAGCCCGAGGACCGCAAGTTCGCGACGTCGCTCATGACCGTGCACCTCATGTTCTGGGCCGTGCTCGTCATCATCGGCTCGTTCTTCCGTGGTCCGGGCTTCAACTTCACGCTCCCGTGGCGTGACGGCATCTTCTTCGAACTGTGAGGCATCTGCTGTCATGAGTCCCGCTGCAATCATCGCCATCGCTGCTGTCGCCCTCGTGGTGCTGTTCGCCGTGGTGCTGCTCACCGCCGCTCGCAAGAGCGACGTGCGTGGCGCCGGTGCGCTCAGCCGCGAGACGCGCCGCCGCGACAAGGACGCCGAGATCGACGGCCCGGCCCCGACGGGCAAGGACGTCGAGCGTGCGGCCGTCGAGTCGCGCTCCACCGGCCTGGTGCAGGCCGAGTCCACCGCCCCGGCCGTCTGGGTCGCCCCCGACGAGGAGGCCATCGGCGTCAGCCGCCGCCAGTTCCTGAACCGCGCCACGGTCACGCTCATGAGCGCCGGCCTCGGCACGTTCGCCGCCGGCGCCTTCGTGGCGTTCCTGTGGCCCACCGCGGCCCCCGTGTTCGGTGGCAAGGTGAACGTCGGCAAGCTCGACGACATCCTCGCCAGCATCCGCAGCAACGCCGGCTTCTTCTACAGCTCCAGCGCCCGCTCGTACGTCACCGTCTACCCGTCCGAGGCACTGCCCAAGGCGCGCGGCGTGAAGGAGTACGCGCCGCTCATCAGCGGCATGGAGAGCGGCGTCGTCGCCATGTACCAGAAGTGCCCGCACCTCGGTTGCCGTGTGCCGCAGTGCACCAGCAGTCAGTGGTTCGAGTGCCCGTGCCACGGCTCGCAGTACAACCGCGTCGGTGAGAAGAAGGCCGGTCCTGCTCCGCGTGGCATGGACCACTTCGCCATCACCGTGTCGCCCGCCGGCGACCTCGTCATCGACACGTCCACCGTCGTCACCGGTGCCCCCATCGGCACCAACACCACCGGCCAAGAGGCCGAGGGTCCTCACTGCATCACCGGAGGGGCGAAGCACTGATGCTGGCTCTCAACACCACGGCCGTTGCCTGGGTCATCCTGGTCGTCGTTCTCGTCGGCTGGATCGCCTACTACTTCCTCAACAGCGCCACCGCTCGCAAGGAACTCGGCTCCGAGATCGAGATGGCGCCGAACCGGAAGCCGTACTACGACGACGAGGTCCTCGAGGGCCGTCGCCTCGAGCGCGTGCAGCTCCTCGGCGTGCTGCTGCTGGCCACCATGGTCATCGGCCTGCCCGTCTACTGGATCCTCGAGCCCGGTCGTCAGGCCGGCGCGCTCGACAAGAAGCACGAGGAGTTCGTGGGCTGGGGCGAGGAGCTCTTCCAGACCACGGCCAACGGCGGCTTCAACTGCGCCGGTTGCCACGGTGGCCTGAAGGCCGCCGGCGGCCAGGCACCCTACGCCGTCACCGATCCCAAGACCGGCGACGTGCGCGCCGTGAACTGGTACGCCCCCGCCCTGAACACGGTGTTCTACCGGTTCAGCAAGGAAGAGGTCCGGTTCATCCTGAACTACGGCCGTCCGTTCTCGCCCATGTCGGCCTGGGGCGCCCCTGGTGGTGGCCCCATGACCGAGCAGAACATCGAGACGTTGCTCGTCTACCTCGAGAGCATCCAGATCCAGCCCGACCAGTGCCTCAGCCCCACGGCGCCGCCCTTCTCGAAGGACGCCGACCCGTCGGTGTGCGACGGTGGCACGCTGCCGCAGGCCAACAAGGACGAGATCCAGAAGGCTGTCGACTCGTACCTGAAGGCCAACCCGGGTGCCAGCGAGGGTGAGGCGCTGTTCAACCTCGACCTCGCCAGCGGCGCCTACAGCTGCGCCCGCTGCCACACGCAGGGCTGGAGCTACGGCGACCCGGTGGTCACCGGTCAGGGCGCGTTCGGTTGGAACCTCACCGGTGGTGCCACCAACACGCACTTCCCCACCGAGGCCGACATGATCAGCTTCATCAAGTCCGGCTCCACCAACGGCAAGAAGTACGGCATGCAGGGCCAGGGTTCCGGCCGCATGCCCGGCTTCGGCCACCTGCTCACCGACGAGCAGATCAAAGCCATCGTCGAATACGTCCGGAGTCTGTGATGAGTGCGTTGCTGGCCGTCAACTGGGAGTGGGAGCTTCGCGGCACTCTCATCGTCATCATCGCGGTGGGTGTGCTCTGCGGCAGCATCTACCTCATCCTCGGCACGAACATGGGCGCCCGATTGGGCTTCCTCGTGGCGTTCGCCGCGCTGGCCGGGTGGATGTTCCTCATGGGCTCCATCTGGTGGACGTACGGCAAGGGCCTGTTGGGGCCCGACGCGTCGTGGAAACCCGTCGCCGGGCAGACCGTCGTACGCGACCAGGGCCTGCTCTACGAGACCGGCATCCTGAACGCACCCTTCACCCCCACGGGTGACGCCCCGGCCGATGCGTCGGCCGTCACCGACGCTCTCGCCCAGAACGGTTGGGCCAAGCTCGACCCGGCACTGCCGTCGTTCCAGCAGGCCGGTTCCGCCGGCTCAGTGTTCCTGGAGGAGTCGGGCGCCTTCGCCGCCGGCGAGTTCGCCGTGGTGAACGTGTACGAGAAGGGCGGCGCTCGTCACCCGGTGTTCTGGGACGGTCGCATCGACTACATCGCCTTCTGGCACGACCCGCACTACGCGTTGGTCGAGGTGGCACCGCTGGTGCCGCAGCGGTCCGAACCGGGCCGTGCCCCGGCCCGCCCCGTCATCGACACGAGCCGCTCGCACGAGTACGTCTACATGGTGCGCGACCCTGGCTCGAAGCGTCAGCCGGCGGCCATCATCACCATCTCGTCGCTCATCATCTTCCTCATCCTGTGCTGGCTGCTGCACCGACGCGATCGTTACGTCCGCGCCAACCTGGCCGCCAAGGCACTCCCAGCGAAGAGCTGACATGGGCCAGTACCTGCCGATCGTCGCCCTGCTCGTCCTTGCGACACTGTTCGGCGCACTCAGCTTCGGCGCGTCGCGTCTGCTCGCCCCGCGCCGTCCGTCGGCCGCCAAGCAGGCCCCGTACGAGTGCGGCATCGTGCCCAGCCGTGAACCACCCGAACGCTTCCCCGTCACGTTCTACGTGGTCGCGATGCTGTTCATCATGTTCGACATCGAGCTGATCTTCATCTACCCCTTCGCCGTCGACCGGCTGTACCTCGGCTCGTACGCACTGTGGGAGATGGTGGCGTTCAGCGTGGTGTTCTTCGCCGCCTTCGTCTACGTCGTCGCCCGCGGTGCCCTCGAGTGGGGGCCGGTGCAGGTGCAGCGTCGCCTCGGTCCGGCACTGTCGGCCGAGCGCACGTCGTCCAGCACCATCCGCCGCGTCGGCCTGGAGGGTCGCCCCGAGGAGTCCGCAGCGTGACCGACGATCGCACCGCCATCCAGCACATCCTCGACGACGGCATGGGTGGCATCCAGCACAACGCCATCACCGCCCGTCTGGAAGACCTGGTGAAGTGGGCCCGCAGCCGCAGCTCGTGGCCCGCCTCGTTCGGTCTCGCCTGCTGCGCCATCGAGATGATGGCCACGGGCGCCGCGCACTACGACCTCAGCCGCTTCGGCATGGAGGTCTTCCGTGCGTCGCCGCGCCAGGCCGACATCATGATCGTCGCCGGCCGGGTCAGCCAGAAGATGGCCCCGGTGCTGCGCCAGGTGTACGACCAGATGATGGAGCCCAAGTGGGTCATCAGCATGGGCGT
>CBHWEI010000290.1:0-4799 GCA_966112835.1 uncultured Acidimicrobiaceae bacterium | reverse complement strand
CGGACATCGACAACCTGCTGCCGCTTTGTTCGAAGCACCACCACCTCGTCCACGAAGGCGGCTGGCAGCTGATCCTCACCCCCGACCGCACCCTCACCATCATCACCCGCGACGGACGCACCTGGTCACACGCACCACCCACCGTCCGCGCCGCCTGACCGGGCGGGAACGACGCGAGACTCTCGCGATGGAGCAACGATCTGCGTTCGCCGGGGGCGATCAGGCATACCTGCGCGATGTGCAGTACCGGAACGGGGAGAAGCTCGATGCCCGAGCCTTCCTGCACCGCACGTACTCGACCGCACCGGTGGTGCTGTCGCGCTTCGAGGCAGACCTGGTGGACTGGACCGCGGTCGGCGACGTCCTGGAGTGCGGGTGCGGCACTGGCCGGTTCTGGGACGGCCACCAGGGCCCGGCGGCGATGCGGTTGATGCTGACCGATCTGTCCGCAGGAATGGTGGCCGAGGCGACCGCCCGCGCCACGTCCAACGGTTTCACGCGCGTTCGGGGCGAAGCGTGCGACGTGCAGTCGCTGCCGTTCGACGACGCGTCGTTCGACGTGGTGGTCGCAAACCACATGCTGTACCACGTGCCCGATCCCGACCTCGGGGTGGCCGAAATCGCCCGCGTCCTGCGGCCGGGCGGCGTCGCGCTGGTCGCGACGAACGGCTACGGCCACATGCGCGAGGTGAACGACTCGATCGCCGAGGTGTTCGGCAGCCATGAGGAGCGGCTCTACGAGGTGTTCGGCATCGAGACGGGTGAAGCACGGCTGCGTGAGCAGTTCGGCTCGATCGTGTGGCACGCGTTCGACAACGACCTGGCGGTCGACGACCCCGCCGCGGTGGTCGCCTACGGCCTGTCGTTCCCACCCGGCGAGTCGGCGACACCGGACCAGCGCGACCAGTTCACCGCAGCGGTGCAGCGACGCTTCGTCGATGGCCGCCTGCGCATCCGGACCCGAACGGGCCTGTTCGTCTGCCGGGCACCACGCTCACGCAGCACGTGAGTCCGGCGGCCGGGGGCACACCGAACTCAAGTTCTGCGTGACGGTCCGCGGGTGCGGCGTACTGGGACCGGCATCCAGCGACGGCGGCGCGCCGACCGGGCGCCGGAGGCGACGTCGAGCGCAGTGGTATTGAGGCCGCGGTCGAACGCCGCGATCAGTCCGGCCACAGTCGCGGTGTCGTCGACCGACCGGGTGGCGTCGTCGTGGCGAGACGGGTCGAAGTCGAGCAGCAGCGCCCCGGGGATGCCGGCTGCCGCCCGTCGTGCGGTCGACATCGGATGGCTGCGGTCGTAGTAGGGCACGATGGCCGTGGGCACCCGGATCGCGGCCAGGTCGGCATCGGTGAGACCGAGCACTTCGTCGTCGGTGCCGACGTGGTAGCTGCGTTGCCAGTTCGTCATCGCCGCCATGAACCGCTCGGGAGGAAGCGCCCGCAGCAGCGCAGGGTTCTCCGTTCGGGCGCCCGACACGGCGGCGAAGTGATCGACGGCGCACACGGCTTCCATGCCACCCTCCTCGCAGGCGCGCAGGTACCGGCCGAAGTAGTAGTCGTCGAGGTGCGCACGGGTGGCCGACCCACCGCTCAGCCCCCAGAGCACCAGGCCTCGCGCGCTGGTCGGGTGCTGCAGCACGAAGCGCACTGCGACACGGGCACCACGCGACAGCCCCACCACCAGCGGATCGCGCACGTCCAGTGCGGTCAGCAGTTCGGCGAGGTCGGCCGCCCAGATGTCGTCCTCCGCGCCGGCGAAGTCGAACGACAACGACGACTGGCCACAGTTGCGCCGATCGTGGACGAGCACCCGATGGCCGTCGGCGGCCATCAGACGGGCGATGGGCAGCACGTCCTCCAACGAGAACCGCGCGCTGGAGATCGCCACGATCCAGGGTCCGTGATCACCGACCACCAGGTGGTGGATCTCCGTCGAGTCGCGAAGGCGTACGAACGGCATGGGTGACCGGGCGCGGGCGACGGGTCAGTCGGTCTCGAACTGCGACAGCTGCTTCAGATACGTGTGGTTGCTGAAGACCTCGATGGGCGGCGTCGGCTCGAGGAGCATGGCCCGCTGCAGGATGCGCACCTGGGTGTGCTGGTTGTACTCGGCCAGGGTGATGGCCCAACCGTCGCGACCGGCGCGGGCGGTACGACCACTGCGGTGCAGGTAGTCCTTCACGTCGCCAGCGGGCTCGTAGTGGATGACCGCACCGATGTCGTCGATGTCGATGCCGCGGGCCGCCACGTCGGTGGCCACCAGCACGCTGAGCTGGCCGTCGGTGAACCGCTTGAGCGCCCGCTCGCGGGCAGCCTGGGCGAGGTCGCCGTGAATGGCCGCAGCGCGCACGCCGAGCTCCTGCAGGTTGCGCTCGACGCGGTCGCAGGTGCGCTTCGTCTGGCAGAACACGATGGTCTTGTCCATGGACGAGGCGATGGTCGCGACCACGCGGTCCTTGTCCATGTGGTGCACGGCCAGCCACAGGTGGTGCATGGTGCCCACGGTGTCGGTGGCCGCATCGATGGCCACCTCCTCTGGGTCCTTCATGTACCGAGCCACCAGGTGGCCCACATCGCCGTCGAGCGTGGCGCTGAAGAGCATGGTCTGGTGATCGCCGGTGATCTTGCGCATGATCCACTCGACCTGCGGGGTGAACCCGTCGTCGGCCATGCGGTCGGCCTCGTCGAGGACGAGGATCTCGACGGCGTCGAGCTGCAGTTCGTCCTCCTTCAACAGGTCGATGAGGCGCAGCGGCGTGGCGACCACCAGGTCGACACCCGCGTCGAGCGCGTCGATCTGCTGCTGACGGGATGCGCCGCCGTAGACGGCGAGCACGGTGCGGCCGCAGGCGATGGCGACGGGGGACAGCACCTCGGCCACCTGCAGCGCGAGCTCGCGGGTGGGCACCAGGACCAGCGCGGCCGGACGGCGGGGCTCGCCCACCTTGGTGAGGCGGGCCAGCAGCGGGACGCCGAACGCGAGCGTCTTGCCCGAGCCGGTCTTGGCCCGTCCGCACACGTCGCGGCCGGTCAGGGCCACCGGGATGGCGAGCGTCTGGATGGCGAACGGAGCGGTGAAGCCGGCAGCGGCCAGCCCCATGTCGACTTCCCTGGGCACTCCCAGCTCGACGAAGCCGGTCGGGACGTAGTCCTCGGGGTTCAGGGTGAGGGCGGGGGGCGGAGGCGGCGTGCGGTGCTCGGCGGGCTTCGTCGAACGGCGCCGGGGGCCGCGGCCACGCGGCGGGCGAGAGTGATCAGACATGTCGCGCCCCAGGGTATCGCCGGTCCCCTTGCGAATCCGCGATGACGAATCGGCAAAGATGACGCCATGAAGGTCGCACTCACCGTCAACGACTTCCTCCGTCGCGCCGAGGAGGTCTACCCGCACCGCATCGCCGTGGTCGACGAGCCGTCGCAGCCCGCGGAGAGCTGGGGCGAGTTCACGTACGCCGAGATGGCCCAGCGAGCCCGCGCGTGGGCCGCATGGCTGGACCGCAAGGGAATCGGCACCGGCGAGCGGGTGGCCATGGTCAGCCACAACTCGGCTCGGCTGCTCACCGCCCTGTTCGGCGTCAGCGGGTCGGGGCGCGTGCTCGTGCCCATCAACTTCCGCCTGGTCGCCGAAGAGGTGAAGTACATCGTGCAGCACTGCGGTGCTCGCGCCCTGTTCATCGACCCCGAACTGGAAGAGGCCATGGCCGACGTGCAGTGCGAGCACAAGTTCGTCATCGGCGCCGACACCGACCCCAGCCTCGACCACCTGCCGCCCACGCCGTGGGAGTACGACGAGGACGCCACCGCCACCATCAACTACACCAGCGGCACCACGGCCCGCCCGAAGGGCGTCCAGCTCACCCACCGCAACCTCTGGCTGAACGCCACCACGTTCGGCTGGCAGCTGGGCGTGAGCGACCGCGACGTGTACCTGCACACGCTGCCGCAGTTCCACTGCAACGGGTGGGGCGTGCTCTACGCCGCCACCGGCATGGGCGCGCAGCACATCATCCTGCGCAAGGTCGACGGCGCCGAGATCCTTCGCCGGGTCGAGCAGCACCGCGTCACCGTCATGTGCGGCGCACCGGCCGTGGCGAACATGATCCTCGACGCCGCCGCCGAGTGGGACGGCCCCATCCCCGGCCGCGATCGCGTCCGCATCGTCTGCGCCGGCGCTCCGCCGCCGACGAAGACCATCGAGCGCATCGAGACCGAGCTCGGCTGGGAGTTCATCCAGATCTACGGCCTCACCGAGACCACGCCGCTGCTCACCATGAACCGCGGTCGCGCCGAGTACGACCACCTCTCCCCCGCCGACCGCGCCGTCAAGCTCAGCCGGGCCGGCGCACCGGCCATCGGTGTGCAGATGCGCATCAGCCCCGACGGCGAGGTGCTCGCCCGCGGCAACCACATCATGGCCGGCTACTGGGAGCAGCCCGAGGCCACGGCCGACGCCGTGCACGCCTCCCGCGACGACCAGTCGGGCCCGCAGTGGTTCCACACGGGCGACGGCGGCATCATCGACGACGAGTGGTACGTCACCATCAGCGACCGCAAGAAGGACGTCATCATCTCCGGCGGCGAGAACGTGAGCTCCATCGAGGTGGAGGACGCCGTGTTCAGCCACCCCGAGGTGGCCGAGGTCGCGGTCATCGGTGTGCCCGACGAGAAGTGGGGCGAGTTGGTGATGGCCCTGGTGGTCACCACGCCCGGCTCGGCGCTCACCGAGGCCGACGTCATCGCCCACACGAAGACCAAGCTCGCCGGGTACAAGTGCCCGAAGAAGGTCGAGTTCCGCGACTC
>CBHWEI010000289.1:0-4800 GCA_966112835.1 uncultured Acidimicrobiaceae bacterium | reverse complement strand
ATCGGCACCGAGGTGCCGCCACTCGGGCGGCGACACCACGCGGGCCGTCGGGCCCAGGCGCAGCAGCAGTTCACGCAGCCACCGTGGGTCGGTGACGGTGAGCTCGACCACCGAGCCACCCGTGTCGTCGGCCTCGACCGATCGCGTCGGATACCGCTCGACCACCCACCCGGCTGCCGCGGGCAGCGCCAGGCGGGCCACCGGCAGCCCGGCATCGGCGAACCACTCGTCGCCCGCGGGCGCGGCCACCTCGCGCGGTTCGTCGAACACGCCGGTGGGCGTACAGGCGTCGATGCGGTCGATGCGGAAGATGCGCTGCTCGCCGCTGCGGTGGTCGTCGGCCACCACGTAACAGCGGCCGCGGTCCAGGAACACGCGCCGCGGAGTGATGTCGCGGTCGCTCGATGCCTCGGCCGTGGCCGACCAGTACGAGATGGTGACGCGCTCGGACCGCTCGGCCGCAGCAGCGACGGCTGCGGTGGCCGGCGGTTGCGGCTGGTCGACCAGCACCACGTCGCCGAGCGCCGCGGCCAGCTTGTCGAGTGCGCGGGCCAGCGCACCCTCGGTGTCGGCGCCGGGCAGTTGCATGGCCACGCGGGCGGCGGCGAGCAGGGCGAAGCCCTCGGGCGCGGTGAGCCGCAACGGCTTGGTGAACACGCGCGGGATGCCGGTGGACACCATGCCCTCGTCGATCCACACGTCGATGAGCTCGTCGACGTACGGCGGCAGGCCGCACATGGACACCAACTCGATGTCCTTCACCAGCTGTTCCTCGGTGAGCCCGAAGCGCTCGGCCATCTCGGCCACGGGCACCTCGCCGCGTTCCATCAGCCAGGGCAGCATCACCAGCATGTGCCGCAGCCGTTCGGCGACGGGACGCGGACCGTGACGCACGCTCATCGCGCACCCGCCATGGCACGCAGCCACTCGACCACCGCGGCGCGAACGGCCGGTGGCCCGACCACCTCGGCGTGCACGCCCAGACCGAACAACCACGACCGGAAGGCGTCGAGGTTCGCGTACGGCACCTCCACCTCCACCGAACCGTCGTCGAAGCGCTGCACCACCGCCGCGTCCACCCACGCCGCTCGCGCCGCATCCACGCGCACCACGGCGCGCCGGGTGGGCTCGTCGCCGAGCAGCTTCGGGTCGTCGGGGAATGCGGCGCGCACGTCGAAACCCGCGGGGCGTTCGAACTGATCGGGCTCGCCCACCTGCACGTCGCCCTCGATGCGGTCGACACGGTAGGTGCGCACCGTGTCGTGCCCCAGGTCGTGGCCGATGACGTACCACGAGCCGTCGCGCAGCAGCACTGCGTACGGCTGCAGCCGACGGTCGACACCGCGGTAGCGGAACGAGGCGACGGCGCGATCGGCCGCAGCCTCGCGCAGCGCGGGCAGCGTGGGGTCGTCGGGCATGTTCACCACCACCGGGCCGGACACGGGTGCGTCGGCGCCCAGCTTCAGCAGGCCGAAATCGCCCGCCGACAGGCGAGCCGCGGCCACTGCCATCTGCAGTGCTCGGGTCTCGGCGGGGTCGAGGTGCAGGTCGGCGAGCTCGTAGCGGCGACGGTCGATGCGATACGCGGTCTTGCCGGCATCGGACCCCGACAGCACCTCGCTGTCGATGGGCACGCCGATGTCGCGCAGCAGCGCCTTGTCGCGCTCGAACGCGCCGCGCAGGGCCACGTCGCCCTGCGGGTACTGCCCGCGGAGCTCGTTGGCGATCTGCTCGAGGGTGAGCGGCACGCGCGTCTCGAGCAGCAGGGCCACCAGATTGGTGATGCGTTCCAGTGCGTCGACCGCCATCCCCGCAGTCTGCCGTGCAGAACCCGGCGGGGCCAATACCCTGCAGGGGTGCCTTCGCTCGACCGACTCCCCCGCCCCGGCGCCCAGCGCCTCGCCGTGCGGCTCACCCCCGACGCGTTGCGGCAGGTGCGCGCCGGTCATCCGTGGGTGTACGACGACTCCATCCAGTCGGTCAGCCAGCCCGGCGCGGCGGGCGACCTCGCCGTCGTCTTCGATCAGGACCGCAAGTTCGCGGCCATCGGACTATGGGACCCGAGCAGCCCCATCCGCCTGAAGGTGCTGCACCACGGCCGCCCCGTCACCGTCGACCGCGCGTTCTGGGCCCAGCGGCTGGCCGCGGCGCTGCAGCGCCGCTCCCCCATCGTCGAGCGCGGCGACACCAACGGCTACCGCTGTGTGAACGGCGAGAACGACGGCATGCCCGGCCTGGTGCTCGACCGCTACGACCGCACGCTGGTCATCAAGCTGTACTCGGCGGCGTGGGTGCCCCACCTGGCCGATCTGGTGCCCGCCATCGACGAGTTGTTCCGACCCGAGGCGTTGGTGCTGCGCCTGGCCCGCAACCTCGACGAGGGTCTGCTGCACGGCCTGGAGGAGGGCGATGCACTGCTGGGCGTGTGCCCGCCCGACCCGGTGATGTTCCAGGAGTGCGGCCTCACGTTCGAGGCAGATGTGGTGCACGGCCAGAAGACCGGCCACTTCCTGGACCAGCGCGACAACCGCGCCTACGTGGGCTCGTTGTCCGAAGGGGCGAAGGTGCTCGACCTGTTCGCCAGCACCGGCGGGTTCACCGTGCACGCGGCTGCGGGCGGCGCCCTCGAGGTGACGGCCGTCGACCTCAGCGAGCCCACCCTCGCGGTCGCGGCGCGCAATCTGGCGCACAACTCGCTGCTGCCCGCGGTTGCGGCGTGCACGTACAAGCCGGTGGTCGGCGACGCGTTCCGCGAGATGGACCGCTTCCTCCGCCAGGGCCGCAAGTGGGACATCGTGGTCATCGACCCGCCCTCGTTCGCACAACGCAAGCACGAGACCGAGCGCGCGCTCGCCGCGTACGCCAAGCTCACCGACATCGGCGTCCGCCTGGTGCAGCGCGGTGGCCTGCTCGTGCAGTGCTCGTGCAGCAGCCGGGTGACGGCCGACCAGTTCTACGCCGCGGTGAACCGGGCCGCGTCGCGCATCGACCGGCCGCTCGACGAGCTCCGCCGCACCGGCCACGCGGTGGACCACCCGGTGTCGTTCACCGAGGGCGCATACCTGAAGGCGATCGTCGCTCGGGTGCCCTGACCCGCGAGGGTCACGAGTCGGCGCGTGCGCCGCGGTACCAGCGGATGAGCGAGCTCGTGCTCGAGTCGTGCGCCGGTTCGTCGGTGCTGGAGAGCTCGGGCGTGATGCGGTTCGCCAGCGCCTTGCCCAGCTCCACACCCCACTGGTCGAAGCTGTTCACGCCCCACACGGTGCCCTGCACGAACACGATGTGTTCGTAGAGGGCGATGAGTTCGCCCAGCACTCGCGGCGTCAGTCGCGGGGCAAGGATGGTGGTGCTCGGACGGTTGCCCGGGAACACGCGGTGCGCCTGCTGGTGCTCGGGGATGCCCTCGGCCACCACTTCCTCCAGCGTCTTGCCGAACGCCAGCGCCTCGCCCTGCGCGAACAGGTTCGCCATGAGCAGGTCGTGCTGGGCGAGCAGCGGATGGTTGGGCTGGGCGAACCCGATGAAGTCGACCGGCACCAACCGCGTGCCCTGGTGCAGCAATTGGTAGAACGCGTGCTGGCCGTTGGTGCCGGGCTCGCCCCACACGATGGGGCCGGTGGTGGTGTGCACCTCGCCGCCGTCCAGGCGCACGCGCTTGCCGTTGCTCTCCATGTCCAGCTGTTGCAGGTACGCCGCGAAGCGGCGCAGTTCGTGCGCGTAGGGCAGCACGGCCTTCGTCTCGGCGCCGAGCACGTTGTGGTACCAGATGCCCAGCATGCCCAACAGCACCGGCACGTTCTGTTCGAACGGCGCCTGACGGAAGTGCTCGTCGATGGCGTGGAAGCCGGCCAGGAAGTCGGCGAAGCCGTCGGCGCCGATGGAGATCATGAGCGACAGGCCGATGGCCGAGTCGACCGAGTAGCGGCCACCCACCCAGTCCCAGAAGCCGAACATGTTCGCCGTGTCGATGCCGAACTCGGCCAACTTCTCGGCGTTGGTGCTGACGGCCACGAAGTGGCGGGCAACCGCGTCGTCGCCCAGCGCGGTGGTGAGCCACGTGCGCGCCGCGGTGGCGTTGGTGATGGTCTCGATGGTGGTGAAGGTCTTCGAGCTCACCACCACCAGCGTGGTGGCGGGGTCCAGGTCGGCCAGGTTCGAGTGCAGGTCGGCACCGTCGACGTTGCTGACGAAGCGGCACGACAGGCCGTCCTGCCCGAACGCCTCGGTGGCCAGGTAGGCCATGGCGGGGCCCAGGTCGCTGCCGCCGATGCCGATGTTCACGACGGTGCTGATGGGCAGCCCGGTGGCGCCCGTCCACTCGCCGCTGCGCACACGTGCCGAGAACGCGGCCATGCGGCCCAGCACCTCGTGCACGTCGGGCACCACGTCGTGGCCGTCGACCAGCACGTGTGCGTCGCTCGGGGCGCGGAGTGCGGTGTGCAGCACGGCGCGCTGCTCGGTGGTGTTGATCCGTTCGCCGGCGAACATGGCGTCGCGTCGCGCGGCCACGCCGGCGGCGCGGGCCACGGCCAGCAGTGCGGCGACGACGTCGTCGTCGACCAGGTGCTTCGACCAGTCGACGCGCAGGTCGGCGGCAGTGGTGAGGTAGCGCTGGGCACGGCCGGGGTCGGTGCTGAACAGCGAACGCAGATGTCCGGGGCGCGGCACGGCCTGCAGGGCCGCCCACTCGGGGGAAGTGGTGATGTCCATCGCGGCTGACGCTAGCGAGCCATGCCGGGCAGTCGCGCCGCAGCGGCCACATCCACCACCGCGACCGTGTCGGACGAGCGGATGCGGTGG
>CBHWEI010000288.1:0-4865 GCA_966112835.1 uncultured Acidimicrobiaceae bacterium | reverse complement strand
CCAACCTCATCTACGAGGCGGCCGGCATGCACGCCAGCCTGCTCGGCTTCTCGCTGGAGGGCGTCGTGATCGACAACGACGTCATCGGCTCGTGCCTGCGCACCATCAAGGGCATCGAGATCAGCGACGAGACCATGTCGCTCGACGTCATCCGCGGCGCTGTCATCGGTGGCCCGGGCCACTACCTGGGCGCGAAGCAGACGCTCGAGATGATGCAGACCGAGTACATCTACCCCGACATGCACGATCGCCTGTCGCACAAGGAGTGGGCCGAGCTCGGCCGGCCGAAGGTGCTCGACCGGGCCATCGACAAGGTGCAGTCGGTGCTGACGACGCACTTCCCGTCGCACATCCCGGAGGAGATCGACGCTCGCATCCGCGCCGAGCTGCCCATCCGCCTGGACCGATCGCGGATGCAGCCGCCCGGCGCGTCAGTGGGCTGAGGCCGGCAGGCGCTCGGCGCGCTCCTGTTGCTCCAGCCGGCGCACGATCGGCCGGGTGAGCACCACGTAGACGGTGCCCGCCACGGCCGCCGCTGCGGCGAAGATGGTGAGCGTCCACTGCACGCCCACCGCTTCGGACGTGAGGCCGGCCAGCAGGCTGCTGATGCCCATCACCAGCGTGACGATGGCGAAGTCGCCGGCCATGATGCGGCCGCGGATGGCGTCGGGCGAGCTCACCTGCAGGCCGTAGGTGCTGAGCGTCCACTGCGCGCCGCCGCCCAGGTGGGCGATGGCGATGGCGAGCAACGACAGGTAGATGACGGGCGCCCACGCGCCCAGGATGTAGAACGCGCTGAAGCTCAGGCCGGCCAGGCCACACAGCCGCAGTACACGTGACAGCCGGCCACGCACCATGCGCGACGCAATGATGGGGCCCAGACCGGTGCCCACACCGCGGGCCGCGAGCAGCAGCCCGGTGCCGCCGTCGCCCCAGTGGAACACCTCGGTTGCCAGCACCGGCAGCTGGCTGACGGTGCCCGCGCCGATGGCGAACGTGGCCTTGCTGGCGAGCATGGACATGACGGTGCTGTCGGTGCGCGCGTGGCGGGCCGCTTCCTTCATGTCGGCCACCACGCGCATCTTCTGTCGGTGCGCGTGTTGCGGCTCCTGCAGCGGCCGGCGGATGAGCGCGAACAGTGCCATCGCGAGCACGAACGACACGGCGTCGGCGATGAACGCGGCCTGGCGGCCGAACGCCTGGCTGAACACGCCGCCGACCGCTGCACCCAGCGCCAGCATGACGCCCCACGTGCTGCCGAACAGCGCGTTCGCCTGGCGCAGTTCGTCGGGCGTGCGTGCCAGGTTCGGCACACCTGCGTCGATGGCCGGCTTCACGAACGCGGCCAGGCCGCTGACGGTGCCCTGGAACACGAACAGCGGCCACACCCGATCGGGCGTGGCGGTGAGCAGGCCCATTGCGGCGACGGCCTGCGCGGCCGACACCACCAGCAGCAGGCGGCGGCGGTCGTAGCGGTCGACGATGGGGCCGGCGATGGGCGACACCAGGAACGCCGGCAGGCTGAACGACACGTAGGCGAGCGACACCAGGAACTCGCTGCCCGTGGCGTCCTTGATCATCCCGGCGAGTGCGACGAACGTGAACCAGTCGCCCATGAACGACACCACCTGGGCGAGGAACATCCACCGCAGGTCGGCGTTCGTGCGCAGCAGCCGCCACATGTCAGCGCGTGGCGTGGGCGCGCAGCAGGTGCGCCAGGCAGGCGGTGATGTGACGCGCCGTCGGCACCTGAATGTACTCGTTCGGGCCGTGCGCGTTCGAGCCCGGGCCCAGCACCCCGGTGATGACGAACTGCGCGTCGGGGAACTGCCGGCCGAGCATGCCCATGAACGGGATGGAACCACCTTCGCCGAACACGCGGTGCGGCTTGCCGAACGTGGCGGTGGAGGCTTCGGCCAGTGCGGTGTCCAGCCACGGGGCCAGTGGCGGGGCGTTCCAGCCGGGACCGCTGTCGGCGTGCAGCAGCTGCACGGTGGCGCCATAGGGCGGGTCGGTGGTCAGGCACGTGCGCACGGCCTCGAGCGCGACGGCGGGGTCGCACGTGGGCGGGATGCGCATGCTGAGCGTGAACGACGTCTGCGGCCGCAGCACGTTGCCGGCGCGGGCGATGGGCGGCAGGCCGTCGACGCCGGTGACGCTCAGCGTGGGCCGCCACGTCTGCGCCAGCAACTGTTCCACCGGGTCGTCGGTCATCGGCTCGGCGCCGTCGACGAAGGGGAAGTGGTGGCCGATGTGGAACTCGGTGGCCGTCTGGCGGGCCTGCTCCACCCGGTCGGCGGGGATGTCGACGTGCAGCTCGGGCAGCAGGATTCGGCCGGTCTCGCTGTCCTCCAGGCGGTCGAGCAGTTGGCGGACGATGCGGAACGACGACGGCACCACGCCGCTGGCCTCGCCCGAATGCACGCCTTCGGTGAGGATGTCGACGCGCAACACGCCGCCCACCAGGCCGCGCAGCGACGACGTGACCCACAGCCGCTCGTGGTCGAGGCAGCCCGAGTCGAGGCACAGCACCAGACTGGGCGAACCGATGCGGTCGGCCAGGTGCTCCATGTAGGCCGGCAGGTCGGGGCTGCCGCTCTCCTCGCTGGCTTCGATGAGCACCACCAGACGCGTGTGCGGGGTGCCGGCCAGTTGCGCGGCCTCGATGGCGAGCAGCGAGGCGAAGGCGGCGTAGCCGTCGTCGGCGCCGCCGCGGCCGTACAGGCGGTCGCCCTCCAGCACCGGCTTCCACGGGCCCAGGTCCTCGCGCCAGCCGGTCATCTCGGGCTGCTTGTCGCAGTGGCCGTACAACAGCACGGTGTCGTCCGCCGACACGGTGAGCTGCTCGGGCAGGAACGCCGGCACCTCGGCCAGGATGACCGGAGTGCGGCCGGGCAACTCCACCACCTCGACCGTGAGGCCGGCGATGGTGCGGGCCGCGCACCAACTGCGGATGAGCTCGACCGCCTGGTGCAGGTGGCCGTGCTCACGCCAGTCCGGGTCGTAGGCCTCGGACACGCAAGGGATGGCGATGTAGTCCATGAGGGTGGGGATGATGTCGTCGTCCCACACCTGGCGCACATGGTCGCCGATGACGTCGGCCGCGGTGTCGCTCATCGCCGCACCGCGGCGATGCGCTCCATGGTGCGCTCGGCTTCGCGCACCATCGCCTCGACCAGTTCGCCCGCCGGCACCAGCGAGTCGATGGCACCGACACCCTGGCCGGCCGGCATGAACTCGCGGGCCACGTCGACCACGGTGCCGTCCTCGGCGCCCAGGTGGTTCACCCCCGCACGAGCCGACTCGATGGCCTGCGCCGGGAACGGTTGCAGCAGTTCGGGGTGCTGGTCGTAGTGGTTGGTCCACTCGTTGCGCACCACCCGGCAGGTCTTGCCGGTGTAGGCGCGGCTGATGACCGTGTCGTCCTCGCGCATGCCCACCAGCGTGTCCTTGTAGCCCTTCACGGCGCGGGCCTCGGGGGTGGCGATGAAGCGGGTGCCCACCCACACGCCGTCGGCGCCGAGCGCGAGGCTGGCGGCCAGGCCGCGCCCGTCGAACAGGCCGCCAGCTGCCACCACGGGCACCTGCTCGCCCACGGCGTCGACCACCTGGGGGATGAGTGCCATGGTGGCCACGGTGCCGGTGTGGCCACCGCCTTCGGTGCCCTGCGCGACCACGAAGTCGACGCCGCTGGCGACGGCGCTGACCGCGTGGCGGACCTTGCCGCACATGCTGCCCACGAGCACGTTCTTCGAGTGCAGCAGGTCGATGACTTCACGAGGGACGCCCAGGCCGGCGACGAAGATGCGTGCCCCGCCCTCGATGACGCTCTGGATGCCGCGCTCCACCTGGCCGGGCATCGCCGTCAGCAGGTCGACGCCGAACGGCTTGTCGGTGAGCGCCCGCACCGCGGACATCTCCTCGGGCAGTTCCTCGGTGCTCATGGTGCTCGCGCCGAGGGTGCCGATGCCGCCCGCCGCGCTGACCGCGGCCACCAGGCGGTGGTAGCTCACCCCGCCCATGCCGGCCAGCATGACCGGGTGCTCGATGTCCAACAGTTCGGTCAAACGGGTGCGCAACGCCATGCCCCGCACCGTACTCCCGCCCCTGCATCGGAACCGAGTGGGTCAGCCCCATCCGAGTGCCAGGCCCCCATCGGAGTGCCACCACCGCATGCGAGTGCTCACTCACACCCTGGGTCAGGGTGAGCACTCGGATCCCCTGCCAGGTGGCGCCGTCACGAGTGGCCGATAGGTTCCGCCTCGGCTTCCCCAGCACTACTGACGCTGGAGGTTGCACATGTTCACCGACGATGCCATGGCCGTCTTTCGTCGCCATCACGGGATGGGGACCGCACGCATGCTGGCCGTCGCCGGCATGAGCCGGAGGGCCATCGACCGGGCGATCGACGAAGGTCTCATCGACGTGCTCTACGAGCGCGTCTTCCACATCGCCTCATCGCCCATGACGTTGGAGGCCAGGTGCGCTGCGCTGTGCCTGGCGTACGTCCGCGGCTTCATCACCGGTCCGACCGGCGGTCGGTTGGAACGACTGCGGCGGATGGGAAACGATCCGCGGGTCCACTTCGCCGTGCCACACGGGCTGCACATCGGCCCGTTCCCAGACGTGAAGCTGCGCCAGACGACCAAGGTCGCCCCGTCGCACGTGGTGACTCGAGCCGACGGCATCCGTCTCGCCTCGCCGGCGCGCCTGGCGTTCGACCTGGCGCAGGACCTGTCGACGCAGGACCACCGTTCCGTCGTCGAGCAACTGCGGAACGAGCGCCGTCTCACGGTGATGGCGCTGGGTCGAGTCGGCCGCGAGCTTGTGCATCCGGCCCGACCGGGCTCCGCCCGCTTCGTCGC
>CBHWEI010000287.1:0-4866 GCA_966112835.1 uncultured Acidimicrobiaceae bacterium | reverse complement strand
GAACGTGCTGTTCGTGTAGATGATGCCGAAGCTGCCGGGGATGCCGTCGTCGCTGGGGTCGTAGAGCTTGAAGGGGATGCCGGCGGCCTCGAGCTGCTTGGGCTCGTTGCTCTTGTAGCCGGGGAAGCCGACGATGTCGGGCACCTCGATGTGCACCTTCGGGTCGAAGCCGTCGAGCAGCACCGTCTCGTAGTCGGTGCCCTCCACCAGACCGGCCTTGGCGAGCATGGCCTTCACCGACGGGGTGATGGCGCCCTTGACGCCGATCTTCTTGCCCTTGATGGACGCCAGGGTCGGCACCTCGCCGTCCTTGGTGATGAGCGCGTCGATGCCCGTGCGGCCCTCGACGGCCAAGGCCACGTAGCCGGCGTCGTTGGCGTCGGCGAAGTCGACCATCTCGCTGAACGAGCCGCCCGACGAGAACTGCGCGTCGTTGCCGGCGATCTGCGGGTAGTTGTCGACCGAGAAGCTGGGCTTCAGCTGCACGTCGAGGCACAGGTCGGCGTAATAGCCCTTGTCGGCGGCGACCAGCACGTCGACGATGGACGCCGAGGCCGAGTAGTCGAAGCTCGACAGGTAGATGATGGGGCCGGCGGCCTTGTTGGCCTCGCAGCGGTCGGCGGGGAACGCCTCGCCCGCGGTGACCTCGCTGACCGCCGGCGTGGTGTCGCCGGTGCTGGTGGCCGGCGTCGTGGTGTCGGCCGAACCGCCATCGCTGCTGCACGCGGCCAGCACGAGAGCGGTGGCCATGAGGAGGGCGGCGCTGCGTCGGGGAGACATGGGAGAAAAGACTACCGAGCGGTCACTGGTCATCCAGGGCGAGGGCGTCGAACAGGGCCAACACGTTGGCCGAGCCGACACCGACGCGGTGGCCGGTGCGGGAGATGAAACCCAGCTGCACGCCGGTGGCCGGGTCGTCGGCGGCGAAGAACTGCTCGTGGCCGTCGGCGTCGACCGCCACCTCGGTGAGCAGCGGGGCGCCGGCGTCGAGCAGGCACGCACGCGCATAGCCGGCGTTCAGCACCTCGAGCGCCACGTGCTGCACGCCGCCGCCCTTGGCCGCCACGTAGCGGGCCACGGCGGGCGATGCCTCGGGGCTGACCAGTACGAAGGTGACACCGCCGGCCGACAGTGCGGCCATGCCCTGGTGCGGTTCGGCGAGGGGCACCTCGTGGAAGCCGAAGCGCTGGCTCAGGCTGTCGAGCGCGGCGGCCAGGTCGGGCACCGCCACCACCACGTGGTCGACGCGGCTGGCGACCGTGTCGAGGCCGGACGAGCCGCCGCCGGCGGCCTGCTTGTCCGGTGCCGGGTCGGGCCGGTGGCCGGCCACCTCGATGCGGTGCGTCTCGGTGAGCAGCACGCGGAACAGTTGCTCGGCGAAGTCGGCGTCGACGCCGGCCTCGATGGCCTGCTGGCGCCGCGACGTCACCACGTCGCGCACGCGGTTGGGCTGGATGACCGGCGTGTCGGAGTGCTGTTTCACGGCCGCGACCTCGCGGCAGACCGCGAGGCGTTCGGCCACGATCGCGATGAGCGCGGCATCGAGCTGGTCGATGCGCGAGCGGAGGTCGGCGAGGTTCGGTGCAGCAGGCTCAGCCATCGCCGTGCACGGTATCCGCTCAGCCGAAGTTCGGCCGTGGTGGCCGCTGCGAGACGTGCCAGCGCAGCACCACCCGCTGCAGCACCGAGATGAGCACCAGGAAGATGGTGCCCAGCAGCGCCATGGCGAAGATGGCGGCCCACAGGGCGTCGCCCTCGTTCAACGCGGCGGCGCGCCGCCCGATGTTGCCGAGGCCCTCGTTGGCGAAGTTGCCGCCCTCCACCAGGTACGCGGCGATGAGCGCGAGGCCCACGTTGTAGCGGGCGGCGGTGAACAGCGACGGCAATGCCGACGGCAGGCGCAGGCGCCACAGCACCTCCCGGCGCGACGCGTCGACCGAGGCGAGCAGCTCGCGCGTCGCCGGGTCGGCGCTGCGCATGCCGTCGACCGTGGCGAACGCGAACGCCGGCATGCACACCAGGCCGGTGATGAACAGCACTGGCGGCGTGCCCGAGCCCAGCCACAGCACGACCGAGCCGATGTAGGCGACGAACGGCGTGACCTGCAGCAGGATGAGCACGGGTTGGGTGGCGTGCTCGAGGAACGACGAGGCCGCCATGACGGACCCGACGATCAGCGCGACGGCCAGGGCGATGAGCAGGCCACCGAGTGCGTGGTACGCCGTCACCCACGCGGCCGTGGCGTAGTCGCCAGCGTTGTCGACCAGGTAGCGGACGATGCGCGACGGGGCGCGGAGGATGAACGGGCGCACGTCGTTGACGCGCACGAGCAGTTCCCACAAACCGAGGAAGACCAGGATGCCCACCAGCGGGGCGACGATGCGGCGGTTCACGTGCGGCCCCCGTGCAGGGCGTGGCGGACGGTGGCGCACAGGGCCACGAAGCGGGGGTCGTCCTCCACGTCGGCGGTGCGCGGGCGGGGCAGGTCGACGGCCACGTCGGCCACGATGCGGCTGGGCCGGCTGCTGCTCACCAGTACCCGGTCGCTCAGCGCCACGGCCTCGGCGATGCTGTGCGTGATGAACAGCACCGTGGCGCCACGGCCCTCCACCAGGCGGGTGAGCAGCACGCGCATCTCGGCACGGGTGATCTCGTCGAGCGCGGCGAACGGTTCGTCCATCACCAGCAGCGGCGCATGCAGCGCCAGGGCGCGCACCAGGGCGACGCGCTGCTGCATGCCGCCCGACAGTTCGTGCGGCGACGCGTCGAGGAAGTCGCCCAGGCCCACCTCGCGCAGGAGGCCGTCGATGTCGTCGGGCTGGGCGGGGTTGGCGGCGCGGTTCACGTCGAGCAGCAGCCGTGCGTTCTCGCGAACGGTGCGCCACGGCAGCAGGCCGGGGGCTTGCGGCACCATGGCCACCCGCTTGTGGCTGCGCGCCTGCGCCGGTGAGCCGTCGTCCAGCAGCACCTCGCCGGAGGTGGCGGGCTCGAGTCCGGCGACGATGCGCATGAGCGTGGTCTTGCCGCAGCCCGACGGGCCGATGATGCTGACGAACGACCCGGCCTCGATGTCCAACGACAGCGGGTCGACGACCGGCAGGTCGCCGTACACCTTGGTGAGGTCGCGCACGACGATCCGGCTCATCCCGGCCGAGTGTAGGAGGACGGCTAGCGTCTGCCGCGTGGCCGAGCCGAATGCACGGGGTGCGACCGTCGGCATCGACACGTCGGTGCTGGACCCGCAGATGCGCTACGAGCTGCACCGTCGGCTGTCGCTCGCGAAGGTGCCGTTCCGGCAGGTGCGTGACGAGCTGGTGGTGCCGTCGCACCGGCTGGCCTGGACGATGGAGTTGATGAACGACGTCGCCGCCGATGCAGTCGAGGGGGCCGACGACCTGGACGAGGAGGTCGACTCCCTGGGACCCGTCCGCCCGTACCCGTATGCCCGCATCGCGCTCGGGGGCGTGGGTGAGCCGGCGTCGCGACTGCAACGGCTGGGCGGCTACCTGGTGGACCAGTCGATCTTCGTCGTGCCGGCCCGTGCCGCCGTGAAGTTCGACCTGCCGGTCTGGGTGGCCGGGGTCGCCGTCGTCGTGCAGGCGGTCGTCGTGGTGTCGATGGTGGCGCTGCGGGGCACCAGCCCCGGGAAGCTGGCCGTCGACACACGCGTCGTGCCGATGGACCCGGACTCGGGCACACGTGTGTCGTGGGGTCGCAGCGCGCTGCGCTGGATCGTGCAGAGCGGGGGAGCGGCGCTCGTCTTCGTCGCGCCGGTGGCCCTGCGGCCGTCGGTGGCGTTCACCGCGACGTTGCTGTTCCTCCTGAGCGCGGGCTTCGTGCTGTTCGGCGCCGACGGGCGGGCGGTGCACGACCTGGCGGCCGGCACCATCGTGGTGCGCGCCGATGGAATCGAACCGGTGCGCCGCTAGTCTTGTTGCGTCCGCCGGGGCCTCACCTCCGACGCGATGCTCACGGCCACGGGCCGAGGGCGACCTCCATCGACACGATCATCGACCGAAAGGGAAGGCAATGGCCCTCGCTCCGAAGCAAGAGACCATCGACGCGCACAAGCTCAGCGAGACCGACACCGGTTCGCCCGAGGTGCAGATCGCGCTGCTCACCGCACGCATCAACCACCTCACCGAGCACTTCAAGACGCACAAGAAGGACCACCACAGCCGTCGTGGCCTGCTGAAGCTCGTCGGCCGTCGTCGCCGCATGCTCGATTACGTGAAGAACATCGACGTCGAGCGCTACCGCGCCATCGTCGCCGCCAACGGCCTGCGCCGCTGAGCGACCCAGTTCCAGGAAGGGCCGGTCCGCACGGACCGGCCCTTTCCGCGTCCCGGGCCAGGTCGGACCTGGTGGGGGTGGGTTCCGCCCACGTCGAAGGGGGTGCTGGTAGGCTGGTGAGGACAAACCAACCGAGCGGAACCTCATGGATCGGTTGTCAGTCGCGAGCACCGAACCCCGGTGGACGGCTTCGGCCGGATCACGCCGGACGAGTTCGATGCTGTCGACTGGGAACCGTCCTCCGCTCCAAGAGCCGGGCGCAGTGGCGCGCGGCGTGAAAGGAGCTCGTCATGGCAGACGCCATTCGAGTGTCGGTACCCGTTTCGGGGACCGACAAGACCCTGTCCTTCGAGACCGGGAAGCTGGCCCAGCAGAGCATGGGCGCCGTCGTGGCGTCCCTGGGTCGCACCACGGTGCTGGCCACGGCCAACGCCGCCAAGGAAGCCCGGCCCGGCGCCGACTTCTTCCCCCTCACCATCGACGTCGAAGAGCGTGCGTACGCCGCGGGCAAGATCCCGGGCTCGTTCTTCCGTCGTGAGGGCCGTCCCACCGAGGACGCCATCCTCACCTGCC
>CBHWEI010000286.1:0-4903 GCA_966112835.1 uncultured Acidimicrobiaceae bacterium | reverse complement strand
GCTTACCAACACACGCCCCCTGGGGCTACCCCCCCGCCCACCCCCCCCCCCCTCGGGCTGTGGTCGCCCCCCGGACGGTCTCCTGAGGGATCATCACTCAGCCGCGGCTGAGCTGAGCCAGCTCGAGGTTGCAGCAGGCGCTGTAGTACAGGCCCTTGATGTCGTCGCGTGCAGCGAGGAACAGGTTCGGGTTCACCACGGGGATGATGACGTTGTCGGCCATCATCGACTGGGCGAGCTGCTGGTAGATGGCGGCACGCTTGGTGGCGTCCTGCTCGGCGAACGCCTTGCTGAGCAGGTCGGTCTGCTCGGTGCTCACGTCGGTACGGCCCCACGTCTGCCACTGCGACCCCTCGAGCAGACCGAAGTACTGCACGTACTGGCTGCTGTCGGTGTGGTCGGGGGCGAAGTACAGCATGGTGACCGGGATGCCGTCGGTGCCGATCTTGTCGGCCCACACCGAGATCTCCACCGGGTTGAGCTGCAGGTTGATGCCGACCGCCTTCAGGTCGGTCTGCACCTTCTGCATTGCGGTGGAGAAGTCGACGCCGTACACGTTCAGCGACGGGTACGTGGCGTCGAGGTCGAGGCTGGTGACGCCTTCCTCGGCGAGCAGCGACTTGGCCTTCTCCAGGTCCTGTGCCGGCTCGGCCAGGCCGTCGGTGCCGGCGAACCCGTTCGGGATGGGCGACGGCTGCGGCTTGCCCGCGCCGCCGACCGTGGCGTCGATGAGGCCCGGGTAGTCGAGCGCCAGGCGGATGGCCTCACGCACCTTCGGGGTGAGCTTCTCGGCACCCTTCGCACCCGGGCTGAGCGCCAGGTACACGAAGTTGAAGCTGGGCACCTGCTCGACGGTGACGCCGTTGCCACCCATGCCCTTGGCGGCGTCGTTCGAGATCTGCATGGCGATGTCGACCGAGCCGGCCTCCAGCTGCTGGCGCTGCGTGACCGCGTCGGGGGTCTCCTTGATGACCACCTCGGGGAACGCCGCCTTCGTGGCGCCCCAGTAGGCGTCGTTGCGCTTCAGGCGCAGCTCGGAGCCCGACTGGTACGCCGACAGGGTGAACGGGCCGCTGCCGGCCGAGTTGGCCAGGAACCACGGCTCGGCCTTGTCGGTGGCGGGGTCGGTGGTGGCGCCGTTGGCCTCGGCGACCTTCTTGTTCACGATGCCGAGGTAGCTGGCGTTCACCTGTGCGAGGAACGCCGAGTTGGCCTGCGTGAGCGTGACCTTCACGACGCCGGGGTCCGACGCGTCGATGTCCTTGATGGTGCTCACGAGGTACGAGGCCGAGCCCTGCAGGCCGCCGAGGCGCTCCCACGAGAACTTCACGTCCTCACTGGTGACCTGGCTGCCGTCGGCGAACTTCGCCTTCGGGTCGAGCGTGAAGGTGAACTCGGTCTGCTCGGCGTTGCTCTCCCACTTCGTGGCGAGCCGCGGGACGAGGGTCGTGTTGTCCTTGTCGAGACCGATGAGCGTTTCGTACACCGCCGTCATGAAGATCTGGCAGGTGTCGCAGTAGGCGCGCGACGGGTCGAGCGAGTTCACGTCCATGCCACGAGCGATGAGCAGCGCCTTGTCGGAGCCACCTCCGCCGCTGGTGCCGCCGGACGTTCCACCGTCCGAACTCGAACAGGCCGCCAGCAACAGCACACCGGCGATGCCGATGGCTGCAGCACGACGGATTCCACCCCTGGTGCCGAAGCGCATGATGTTCCCCCATTCCGTACGAACCCCGTGGTCGGTACAGTGAGTGCAGTATTTACCCTGAACCCTGCCGGGTCAAGAGTCGGAGAGGACCACCGCCGATGTCGCAGCCGCTGCACAACGAGCGTCCACTCGGTCCGCGCGAGCTGCAACGCCTGGAAACTCGCCGCAGCCTCGCCGAGCACGCCATCCGATTGTTCAAGTCGCAGGGCTTCGACGAGACCACCGTCGAAGAAATCGCCAGCGCAGCGGGGGTGAGCACGCGCACGTTCTTCCTCCACTTCCCCACCAAGGCAGCCGCGGCGTTCCCCGACCATGGCGAGCGTGTGGCCGACTTCATCGAGCGTCTGAACGCCGGCGCGCCGCACATGAATCCCATGTTTCATCTACGTTCGGTGCTCCTCGCGAGGCTCGAGACCACGGATCCGACTCGCCTCGCGCGGTACACCATGCTCGCCAAGGTGCCCGAGTTGCGCGACGAGGACGCGCGCACCGACCGCGACTACGAGACCGCCATCGTCGAGTACCTCGTGCTGCACTGGGGCACCGGGCCCGAGGCCGAACTGCGCGCCAACGCCATCGCCAACACGGTCATCGGCGTGGCGCGGGCAGCGTTGAGCATCGGCGGCGAACACGGCCTCGACGTCCGCCGGGCGGTCGACGAGATCATGTCGCGCATGTTCGGCACGCCGTTCGACGAGCCACTGCACTCGCTGTAGTCAACAATCGACTGCGGCTCGGAAGACTCCGACCCGTATCGTGGTCCGGGTGACCGCAACCGCCCCCTCGCTCGCCACCGAACCGGCGTCGTCCAGGGGCACGGCCACCGGCCGCGAGTTCATCGCCCTCATCACGGCGCTCATGGCGATGACTGCGCTGGGCATCGACCTGATGCTGCCGGCGTTCCCCGACATCCGCGCCGAGTACGGCATGTCGGCCGACTCCACCCAGGTGGCGTGGGTCATCACCGCGTACTTCTTCGGCATGGCCATCGGACCGTGGTTCTACGGCCCGCTGTCCGACCGCATCGGCCGCCGCAAGCCGTTGTACGCCGGTCTGGTCCTCTACGTCATCGGCGCGTCGGTCGCCGCGCTGGCACCCACCTGGCCGCTGCTGGTCGTCGCCCGATTCGTGTGGGGCGTGGGTGCATCGGGCCCGCGCTCGCTGGCCGTCACCATGGTGCGCGACCGCAACGAGGGCGACAGCATGGCCCGGCTGATGTCCATGATCATGGCCGTCTTCATGCTCGTGCCCATCCTGGCGCCGGCGCTGGGAGCCGGGCTCATCCACGTGCTGCCGTGGCGCGCGGTGTTCTGGTTCCCCGCCATCGTCGCCCTCGTGATGATGGTGTGGGCGCGTCGCCTGCCCGAGACGCTGAACCCTGCCAACGTGCGGCCGTTCACCGTTCGTGCCGTCGTCACCGGCGGCCGCGAAGTGGTCACCCATCGCCAGGCCATGTCGATGATGATCGCCATGACCTTCCTCTACTCGTCGATGACGGCGTACCTCGCCAGCAGCGAGGTCATCATCGGCGACGTGTACGGCTACGGCGATTGGTTCCCGCTGTTCTTCGCCGTGGTGGCGGTGCTGTTCGCCGGCAACTCGCTGTTCAACGCCCGCCTCGTGCAGCACATCGGCGTCATCCTGCTGCTGCGGCGCATGTCGCTGGTGGGCGTGGCCATGTGCACCATGTTCTTCGGCGTGTCGCTGTTGAACGGCGGCGTCCCCAACTTCTGGCTGTTCGCCGTCGCGCTCGCCATTGCCATGCCCATGGCGCAGGGCCTCAGCCCCAACGCCAACACGGCGGCCATGACCCCGCTGCCCCACGTGGCCGGCACGGCCTCGGCCATCATCGCCACGGTCACCACCGCCGGCGGCGCCGTGTTCGGCGGCCTCGCGGCCAACGCGTTCGACGGCACCGTGCGACCGTTCGCGGCCTCGATGCTGGTGTTCATGTCGATCGCCGCGGCCTGCATCTGGTGGGGCACGGCGAAGCCGTCACACAGAACTTGAGGTTGGGGCGAAACCGCCCTGGGCGAACCAGGCGCGGAGGTGCTCGAAGCCCTCGTCGAGCGACACGTGGGGCGTCCAGCCAAGGTCGCGCTGCGCGGGTCGCGGGTCGAACCAGTGCGCGGTGCCCAATTGCTCGGCCACGAAGCGGGTGATGGGCGGCTCGTCGTCGCGCAGGCGCGGCCACACCCGCTCGACCACGGCGCCCGCACCCTTGGCGACCGCGAGCGGCACACGCTTCGGTTCGAAGGGCACGCCTGCGGCGCGGCAGATGCCTTCCATCAGTTCGCGCACCGTGCGCGGCTCGCCGTTGGCGATGACGTACGCCTTGCCGGCGCACGGCGCGCCGGGCTGCACGGCATCGAGCGCCGCCACCAGCGCACCGACCGCGTTGTCGAGGTAGGTGCTGTCGATGAGCGCGTCGCCCTTGCCCACCAGCGCCAGACGGCCGGCGCGGGCACGCTCGACGATGCGGCCGACCAACTGGGTGTCGCCCGGGCCCCACACCAGGTGCGGGCGCACGGCCACCACACCCAGGTCATCGGCAGCGGCAGCGGAGAGCACGGCCTGTTCGGCGATGGCCTTCGACTCGGCGTAGAAGGCGCCGCTGCGCCCCACCACCGCGGGCGTGGCCGCCTCGCCCACCAGCGAGTGGCCCTCGTGCGCCACCGAGGGCGTGGACACATGGACCAGCCGGTCGATGCCCAGCGCCGTCGCCGCGTGCAGCACGTTCGCCGTGCCGTCGACGTTCACGCTGCGGAAGTCGTCCCACGAGCCGGTGACGCCCACGCGGGCGGCGCCGTGCACGATGGCGTCACAGCCACACGCCGCGGCCAGCACGGCAGCGACGTCGCGCACGTCGCCCTGCACCATGGCGGACGACGGCACGCCGTCGAGCTCGAGCGGCCGGCGTTGCAGGCACACCACCTCGTCGCCGCGGGCCACGAGCGCCGCGGCCACCCGGCCCATCAGCAGGCTGCCCGCGCCGGTGACGAGCACCTTCATCGCGAACGCCCCGACAGGCGTCGCGCCATGGTGGCGGCCAGCGCGGTGCGGTCGATCTTCGCGTTGTGGCGGATGTCCACCGGCAGGGCGCCGGTCCACACCGCGGCCACCGTCTGCGGTGCCACCGCGGCGCGCACCGCGGCCGTCAGTTCGGGCGACGCCTGGCCGTCGTGCTCGCCCTCC